>NZ_JBFTNF010000051.1:0-50916 GCF_056397345.1 Cupriavidus sp. 05N38 | reverse complement strand
GCTACGAGGTGGTGTGGTCGCAGGCCATCGTGCAATTCATCAGCACCCGCAGTTTTGCCTTCAGCGTGGTGCTGGCCACCTACCTGTGCGGCCTGGTCGCCGGCAGCGCGCTGATGGCGCGCCGCGCCGACCGCGTGCGCGATCCATGGGGCCTGTTCGCCTTGCTGATCGCCGGTGCCGGTCTGGCGGCGCTGCTGGAGATCGTGTGGCTGGGCGACTGGCTGCTGCGCTGGCAGGCGCTGGCGTCGGCATGGATGGTGGCGGCGGGCGGCAGCCAGCTTGTCGCCATGTGCGCGCGCTTCGCGGTGGCGGCGCTAAGCGTGGTGTTCGTGCCGACGCTGCTGCTCGGCGCGGCCTTTCCGCTGATGCTGCGCATCGCCGTGGACAGCAGCCGGATGGGGCGGGATGTGGGCGCGGTGGTCGCCCTCAACACCGTGGGCGGCATCGCCGGCAGTGCCATCGCGGGTTTCGTGCTGGTACCGGCGCTGGGGCTGGTGCACGCGCTGGCGGCGCTGGCCGTGTCGGCGTGCGCGGTGGCGCTGGCGGCCGTGCTGATGGGGCAGGGCGTGGGCAGGCCGGCGCGCTGGGGCGGCGCGCTGCTGGCCGTGCTGGCGTTGGGCGTCGCGCTGCTGGCGCCGCCCGACCGGCTGGCCGTGCTGCTGACCCGCGCGCGCGGCGGCGAGCTGGTGTTCTACGAGGAAAGCCGCGGCGCCACCGTGGCCGTGGTGGAACAAGCCTTCGGGCAGAAGCGCTTCAAGCGGCTGTATATCCAGGGCGTGTCCAATTCCGGCGACACCATGACCTCGCTGCGCTATATGCGGCTGCAGACGCTGCTGCCGCTGCTTATCCACCGCGAGACGCCACGCTCGGCGCTGGTGATCGGCCTGGGCACCGGCATCACGGCCGGTGCCATGCTGGCCTATCCCGGCCTGGAGCAGCGCGTGGTGGCCGAACTGCTGCCGGCGGTGGCGCGCGCGGTGCCGCAGTTCGCCGGCAACTACGGCGTCAGCGCCGATGCGCGCGTGCAGATCCGCTTGCGCGACGGCCGGCGCGAACTGCTGCAAAGCCAGCAACGCTACGACCTCATCACGCTGGAGCCGCCGCCGCCGTCGGCCGCCGGCGTGGTCAACCTCTATTCGACGGATTTCTACCGGCTTGCCGCCGCGCGGCTGCAGCCCGCCGGCCTGGTCGCCCAGTGGCTGCCGTTGCCCACGCAGAACGACGAAGACACCCGGGCCCTGGTGCGCAGCTTCCTCGATGCCTTTCCCTACGCCACGCTGTGGACCACCGAGTTGCACGAGATGATGCTGGTGGGATCGCCCGCGCCCATCGAGCTGGATGCCGCGCGCATCGCCGCGCGCTTCGCGCAGCCCGACGTGGGCGCCGCGCTGCGCGCGGTGGGCATCGCCTCGCCAGCGGCGCTGCTGGCCACCTGGGTGACCGGCCGCGAGGGGCTGGAGCAATACGCGGGCGACGCCCGCCCGGTGACCGACGACCGCCCGCGTATCGAATACGCGCCGTGGGTGCGGCGCACGGACTTCCCGCTGGTGCTGGAGCATCTGCTGGCGCTGCGTACGGAGCCGCCGCTGCGCGGCGCGGACGACGGCCTGCGCCGCGCCATCGCGACCGAGCGGCAGAATCTCATGACCTTCTATGGCGCGGGCCTCAATGCCTACCGGGGCGACCGCGAGCAGTGGCTGCAGGATATCCGCGAAGTCATGCGCGCGGACCCGGGCAACCCTTACTACAACTGGTTCGTGGGCGGGCGGCGGAGCATGGCCGACTAGCGCGGCGATACCGTTTCCCCGTCACTTTATTTTCTCGGTGCCCGATATGAAATCTTTCAAGCGGCATGCCGTGGGCCCGCATTGCGCGCTATGTTGAAGCTGATGCGCCGCCAAAGCCCCAGCCAAGTCTTGCGTGCCGCCGGCGTTGCATATCCTCCTTTCGCAGACCTTCAGAAACAAGACCAGGAAAACCCATGCCAACACGCCGCCTGTTCTCCCATTCCCTCTCCGCGCTCGGCTTCGGCGCCGCCATGGCGTTCGCATCCGCGGTTCACGCTGCGCCGCCGAAGGCCGTGGGCATTGCCGAGGAGGCCGTGATATCGGGGCGCATCGTCGCCATCGATCCGGATACCAAGGCGGTGCTGGTGCAGGGTCCGCGCGGCAACGTGGTCGAACTGATCGGCGGGGACGAAGTCAAGAACTTCAAGCAGGTCCGCAAGGGCGATATCGTCACGCTGGCGCGGCAGGCCGTGTTGGTGACGGGGCTTGAGCCGATCGACAGCAAGGACACCCCGATGACGGAAACGGTGGAGCGTACCGCGCGCGCCGGCGAAGGCGACAAGCCCGGCTTCGCGCGCGAGATCACCACCACGGTCACTGCGCAGGTCACCAAGGTCGATGCCAAGAACCGCACCATCACGTTCCGCGGTCCGCAAGAGACACTGYGTACCGTGGCCGTGCGCGATCCCAACATCGACCTTAGCAAGATCCAGGCGGGCCGGCTCGCCAAGATCGTCTATCGCCAGATCGTCTCGATCACCGTCAGTTCGCCCAAGTCCTGAGGCGTGGGCGCCCGCCGCAGGGCGCAGCGGAGCCGAACGTGGAAACACCTGCCGAGTCCGATGGCCGCCGCGAAAGCGGCAGGATTACCCGCAAGCACGTGCCGCGGCGCTCCCACGCCGCGATCGGCAACGTGGACCGGGATCCCGTGGAACTGCTGGAGATCAACAGCGCAGGCCGCGTCGAGCGGCTGGTGCCGCTGCGCTACGGGCGCATGATCGAATCGCCGTTCGCGTTCTACCGCGGCAGCGCCATCCTGCAGGCGCACGACCTGGCGGGCACGCCCAATTCGGGCCTGACGATCCAGATCTGCGGCGACTGCCACCTGGCCAACTTCGGCGGTTTCGCCAGCCCGGAGCGGTCGCTGATGTTCGACCTCAACGATTTCGACGAGACCAGTCCCGGCCCGTGGGAATGGGACCTGAAGCGGCTCGCCGGCAGTTTCGTGGTGGCGGCCAGGCATCTGCGCCACAAGCGGGGCGTGGCCGAAGAGCTGGTCTACCGCGCGGTCCGCAGCTACCAGGAGCACATGGCCGAGTATGCCGGCATGGGCATCCTGGACACCTGGTATGAGTGCATCACCTTCGAGCGGCTGATGGCGCAGACGCAGGCGCCGCAGGTACGCAAGCGCCTGGAGCGCGGCATGGAACGCGCCGCCGAGCGCACCAGCGAAGCGCTGCTGTCCAAGCTGGCCGAGCGCGTGGGGGAGCGCTGGATCATTCGCGACGCGCCGCCCGCGGTATTCCATGTCCAGGGCAAGAACACGCTGTTCTCGCCCGAGGACAACTGGATGAAGGTCACCGATGTCAACAAGGCCATGGACAAAGCCTTCGATGCGTACATGTCCACGCTGTCGCCGGACCGGCGCCAGCTGCTTAGCCATTTCACCCGGCACGACGTGGCTTTCAAGGTGGTCGGGGTGGGCAGCGTCGGCACGCGCTGCCTGGTCGTGCTGATGATCGACAACCACGGCAAGCCGCTGTTCCTGCAGAGCAAGCAGGCCACGCAGTCGGTGGTGGCGCGCTTCTTCAAGTCGGCGCCGGTCGCGCACGAGGGCCGGCGCGTGGTGGAGGGACAAAGGCTGATGCAGGCCGCCAGCGATGTCTTCCTGGGCTGGAACGACGGTCCGTTCGGCCGCCATTTCTACCTGCGCCAGCTGCGCGACATGAAGCTGTCGCCGGAGATAGAGCTGATGGATGTCGACACGCTGGGAGGTTATGCGGCGCTGTGCGGGTGGGTGCTGGCGCGCGCCCACGCCAAGGCCAGCGGCAGTGCGATCGAGATCAGCGGCTACCTCGGCAGCAGCGACGCCATGGCCGATGCCCTGGTGGCCTATTCCAACGCCTACGCCGACCAGGTCGAGCGCGACTTCGAGATCTTCGTCAACGCATGCCGCTCCGGCCGGCTGGAGGCGCGCACCGACGCCGACATGGCGGCGGACTTCCGCGTCTAGCGCGGCAGCCGGTGCGGCGGCCTCAGTCCGCCAGCGCCTACTCGGCGCTGATCCGGTTGACGCGGATCACTTCGCCCCAGGCCTGGATGTCGCTGCGCACGGTCTGCGCGAACTGCTCGCTGCTCTTGGCCGGCATCTGCGCCAGGTTCAGCTGGCGGAAGCGCTCGCGCATGGCCGGGTCGCCGAGCATGCGGTTCACTTCCGCATTGAGCCGCTGCACGATCGGCGCCGGGGTGCCGGCCGGCGCGAACATGCCGTACCAGCTATCCGTATCGAACGGCACGCCCTGCTCGGTCATGGTGGCCAGCCCGGGCAGCGCGGGCCCGCGGTGGGTGCCGCTGAGGGCCAGCGGCCGGATCTTGCCGGCGCGGATCAGTTGCAGCGGCGAGGACGAGTCGACGAAGGCCACCTTGATGATGCCGCCCTGCAGGTCGTTCAGGATCTGCGGCACGGTCTTGTAGGGCACGTGGCGCAGCTTGATGCCGGTCTGCATCTTGAGCGATTCCATGGTCAGGTGGCCGCCCGATCCCACGCCCCAGGACGCGTAGTCATAGGCGTCCGGGTGGGCTTTCATATAGGTGACGAACTCTTTCAGGTCGCGCGCGGGGAAGTCCGGCGACACCACCAGGAAATTGCCGCCGGCGCCGACCTGGGCCACCGGCACGAGATCGCGCAGCGCGTCGTAGGGCAACTTCGGCTGCAAGGTCTGGTTGATGACCACGGAGGCCGCAAAGGTAAACAGCAGCGTGTAGCCATCCGGCCTGGCCTTGGCCACCGTGTCGTTGCCGATCATGCCGGTGGCGCCGGCCTTGTTGTCCACCACGACGGTCTGGCCGAGCGCCTTGCCCAGGCGCTCGGCCAGCAGGCGGGCGAACAGGTCGGTGCCGCTGCCGGCGGAGGAGGGCACCACCAGGCGGATCGGGTGCGCGGGCCAGGGGGCTTGCGCACGGGCCGCCTGGAGCGGGGCCAGGCTACCGGCGGCGGCCAGGATCGCCACGGCAAGGCAGCCGGCGTGGCGTAGTGTCCGGCGTCGGTCGGGGTTTCGCATGTCTGTCTCCATTGCGGTGGTGTCCGAGGCGGCGGCGGGCATCAGCGGATGCCCAGGGCGTTGCGGCCACCTTGTTCGATCGCGCCGGCAGCGGCCGTATAGAGGCTGCGCGACACGTAGCTGCGCACCTGCGAGGCGCGCTGGCGCAGCAGGGCAGCCTTGCATGCGCGGGCACGCGCCAGCGTGGGCGAGTCGCCGTCGGCGGTGGCCAGCACGTCGATCACGTGCAGCGCCAGCTGGGTCTCGCCGCGCGCGGCCAGCGACTCGGCATGTCGGATCAGCGCATCATGATCCGTCACGGCGGCGGCGATCTCCGCGGCGGCGCGGTCGGGCGCGCACGGGTGCAGCGAGGTCGGATTGCGGTCCCACCAGCCGTTCTCGGAGCGATAGATGTCGCGCGCGATATAGCTCGGGTCGCCGTAGGCGGGGCGCATCCACGGCTGCTCGAACAGTTCGGGCGGCAGCTCGAGCCTGGCGAGGACTTCGCGCTCCCCGCAGCCCTCATTCATCAACCTGACCACCTCGGCACGCAGCCAGCGTAGCGCGCGCGCCGTCTGTGTCAGCACCTGCCGGCACTGTGCCTCGCCTTCGAGCGCGGCGCCGAACTCGCGGATCACCGTGCGCGGCGCCAGCGCGGCCAGCCGCTCCAGCGTGTCGGCCCAGCGCACGGTATCGCGCAGGGTGCGCAATGGCGTGCCGATATTCGGGATGGAGTCGATCACGGCGGGGCCACCGTACAGCAGCCGCTGCTCCGGCAGCCAGACAGCAACCGCGTCGTCGGTTTCCGACGGCGCCCACAGGATCTCCACGCGCCGCGGGCCGCTGCCGAGCACGAGAGAATCGGTAAAGGTCTCGCCTGGCGCGGGGCTGACCAGGCGCCCGGCCAGCGCGCCCGCCGGGTGGCGAAACTGGATCTCCGCCATGCGTTCCTGCAAGCCCATGGTCTCCAGGTAGCGCGCGCGGCGCGCCGGCACATTGGCATGCGCGATCACGCGCGGCGGCGGGTCCGCGCGCTGCGCCGCGTGAGCCAGCCATTCGGACAGGCCGGCGTTGTAGCCGAGGTGCCCATGGCTGAAGCAGATGGCGGCCAGGGGCAGGGCGGTGTGCTCGCGCAGCGCCGAGATCATGCCGCGCGTGACCTTGCCGCCGGGCCCCGCGTCCACCAGCAGCAGCGCGCCCCCGATATCGGCAACAAAAGACTGGCCCTGCCCGTGCAGCAGCCATACGCCGTCGGCGATGGCCTCGCAGCCCGTGCCGGTGATCAGGGCGTCTGCCCGGTTCTTGATGTCCTGCATGTCTCCTGCCTCCTGTTCTCTGTGTGTCGTTGCCGATGAGCATAGCAATAATCTCAGAGATTAATCTCGGGAATTATCCCTAGTGGAAGCCGGCGTGCGCCGGTTGGGCCCTGTCCTCGGCAGGCGGCGCCGGGTACCGGCCCTGCTCAGGGACGAGGCTGGGGTAATCCCCAGATGTCCGAACCCGTTCTGCCGAGTTTAATCTCGGGTATTACAACTAATGCGAGAGATTAATCGCAACCTGCCTGGCAGGAACAGCCCGCGGGCCGGCCAGGATTTCATTCACGAAGCAGAACGGGGTAGCAATGATGAAGAAGAAGATATTGTCCGGTGCGGCCTGCGCCGGCCTGCTGGCGCAGGGAGCTTATGCGCAGTCGTCGGTGACGCTGTATGGCGTGGTGACCGCGGGCCTGCAATACGTGAATCATGCGCAGAATGTGAGCGGCGGCGTGCTGGCACCCGGCAGCGGCTCGCAGGTGTTGATGAGTTCGGCCGGCATCGCGCAATCGCGTTTCGGCCTGCGCGGCGTGGAAGACCTGGGTGGCGGCCTGCAGAGCCTGTTTGTGCTGGAGAACCAGTTCAATACCGACAACGGGCAGCTCGGCGGCGGGCTGATGTTCGGTCGCCAGGCCTATGTCGGACTCAAGAACGCCTATGGCCGCGTCAGCTTCGGGCGCCAGTACACTTCGTCCTTCCTGACGATGGCCAACTTCATGCCCGCCGCGTACGCGCCGGAGTTCGAGCCGGTGGTTGGCTTCGCGGGGCCGAATTTCCGCGAGAGCAATATGGTGCAGTACCAAGGCCAGTTCGGCCCGGTGGCGCTCAATACGCACTGGTCCTTCGGCGAGCGCGCGGGCTCGGCCACGGCGGGCTCGGCATATGGCATCGGGCTGTCCTATTCGGCCGAAGCCTTCGCGCTGGGCGTGGCCTACGATGAAGTCAAGACGCTCAACCAGGCGCAAGCCAGCGGCGCCTCCGGGGCCAGCGAGTACGGCCGCGACATGCGCGCCGCCGTCGGCGCCAGCTACCAGATCGGCAAGGTCAAGCTGACGGGCGGCTATCGCTGGGGCAACTCGGTGGCGCCAGGCACGGGCGGCTTCACGCTGCTGCCGCACCGCGACGACATGTACTGGCTGGGCCTGAACTGGGAGGCCACCGCCGCGCTGCGGCTGACACTGGCCTACTACTACGACGACATCAAGCACGCTACCATCGGCGGCGTGAAGGTCAATCCGGCCAATCCGCAGCAGTATCTCGCCATGGCCGACTACAACCTCTCGAAGCGCACTGATTTCTACGCCGCCGTCATCTATGCGCGCAATGCCTCGCTGAACTGGGACAACATCGCCTACCTGCCGAACGGCCAGTCGGTGGGCTACCTGCCGGCCACCTCGCAGACCTATTACAAGACGCCGGGCGCGAGCGGCCAGATGGGGATTTCGCTGGGTATCCGCACGATCTTCTGAGTGCCGCAACGCAGGTACGCCCGGGATCGAACGGATAGCGCTGGCTTGCCGTTCGTCCGGGCGCATCGCCGCGGAGGCAATACGGCGTGGCCGGTGCCGGGCGCAGGGAAACAGCATGTCGCCATCGCCGCGTTGCGGCGTATTCCATGCTGTACGATAGCCATTATTTGGCATCCGCTATAGTGCCTGCACCGCTGTTGCATGAGGCGCGCTTCAGCGGCGACCAGGGCATCTCGTCCCCTGTCCGCCGTGACGGCAGCCCAGCGCTGAACGCGACACAGGACTTTGCTTACCGACCCCCAATATGGACATCTCCACGCGCGACCTGCGCGCCTTCCTGGCCTTGATGGAAGCGCGCAACTTCACGCGCGCCGCCAGTGTGCTGGCGCTCTCGCAGCCGGCCTTCAGCGCCCTGATCGCGGCCCTGGAAAACCACGTCGGTGCGAAGCTGTTCGACCGCTCCACGCGTACCATCGCGCTGACACCGGAAGGCAAGCTCTTTGCCGAACACGCGGCCCGGCTGCTGGCGGAGATCAACGATGCGGTCGGCAGCGTGCGCGACCATGCTTCGCTCAAGCGCGGACGGACCACGGTTGCCGTGATACCGAGCCTTGCCGGCGGCTGGTTTCCGGACATCCTGCAGTCATTCGCGCGCCTGCACCCGAACATCAGCGYGGTGCTGCGGGACGAGTTCTCGCGCGAAGCGATCGCCGCCGCGCGCGACGGCGACGCGGACTTCGCCATCGCGACACCGGCGGAGTCCATGTTGCCCGGCATGCGGCTCGCGCATTTCCACGCGGACCGCTTCTCGGTGATCTGCCCCAAGGGACATCCCCTCGCCACGCGCCGCACGCTCAAGCCAAACGACCTGCTGCCCTATCCCTTCATTGCCGCACCGCGTGGCAGCGTCGCCACGGCGCGGCTCGCCGCCAGGATCGCGCCCGCGCAGCTGAATGTCGTGCACGAAGTCGAGCACCTGCATACGATGCTGGGCATGGTGCGCGCTGGCGTGGGCATCAGCGTCGCTCCCAACCTGGCGTTGCAGGCACTGGCTCTGCGTGATCAGGTTGCGATTCCGCTGGACCGCAGCCTGACGCGGGACATCTACCTGGTCACGCGCGAGCCGCGCAATTTCTCCACGGCGGCGGCCGCGCTGTTCGACTTTATCCGGGGCCATCCGCCCGAAGCGGCGCCGCAGACGCGCAAGCGCTAGAACGGACGGGTCAGCAATTGACGCAGCGTGCGGATGCCGTCGATGTAGTTGCCCAGGCGCAGGTTCTCGTCGTGGCTGTGCTGGTTGTTGTCGGCGTTGACCAGCGGCAACAGCACGCACGGGATGCCGAGTTCGCGCACCGCGATGCCGGTGGGAACCGAGCCGCCCATCATGCGGATGCAGACCGGCGCTTCGCCATGCGCCGCGACCAGTGCGCCTTCCACCCAGCGGCACACGGGCTCGTCGGCCGGGGTACGCACCGCATGGGCCATGCCGTTGAAGCGTGGCTGCACCAGGCGCGCCAGCTTCGGGTACAGGCGGCGATCGTCCTCGGTGGGCTCGCCCTCGATGAGGTGGAAGCCTTGCGCCAGGACGTGCGCGCGCAGCAGTCCGAACAGCCTTTCCGGGTCTGTCTCCGGCACAGTGCGGACATCGAACGATGCCGTGGCTTGCGCGGGAATGATGGTGCGCGCCGCCGCGCCGACCTGAGCGGCGGCGACGCCCACCACGTTGAGCGTCGGGTACTGCAGCGCTTCCTGGTAGGTCCCGCCCACGCGTTCCGGCTGCGCGATACCGGCACGCGCGCGCAAGACACCGTCGTCGTCCGGCACGGCTTCGAACTGGCGGCGGTCGGCATCGGTCAACGCAATGCCGTCGTAGAACCCGTCCACCCGCACCCTGCCATCGTCGTCCTTCATCGATGCCAGCAACATTGCCAGTCGGAACACGGGGTTCGCCGCGTAGTTGCCGAACTGGCCGCTATGCAGGTCGCGGCGGGGGCCGAATACGGTCAGCGTGGTCATGAACGCGCCGCGATTGCCGAGGATCATGGTGGGGCGATTGCTGGCGTGCATCGAGCCGTCGAGTACCAGCATCGCGTCAGCCTTCAGGGCCTCGCGATTGGCCGACACCACCGTCCCGAGGTTGGGCGCGCCGATCTCTTCTTCGCTGTCGARCAGCACCTTGAGATGCACCGACGTGCCGCGTGCCTCTTCGGCCAGGCTGTCCAGCGCGGCCAGCAGCATCATGATGGGCCCTTTGTCATCCGCCACCGCGCGTGCCACGAGCCGCGCATCGCGATCGATCGTGTCGCCGGCAAGCGCATCGGCAGGATCGACGTATGCGCCATCCGGCATCGACCTGGAGGGGCGCAGCGTTGGCTGCCACGGGCTGGGCTGGCTCCATGGCTGGTTGGCCACGGGCTGCGCATCCATATGCATGTAGCAGAGGATGGTCGGCGCTGCCGGATCCGGGCAGCGGCGCCCGGCCAGCAGCATGGGACGTTCGCCGTTTGGCAGCGACGTCACCGCGAAGCCGCGGCGCGCGAATGCCTGCGACAGCCAGTCGGCCGTCTTGCATACGTCCGCGGCGTCGGCCGTCACGTTCGGCAGCCTCAGCAGCGCGAGAAACTCGCTCCAGCTCGCGCGCGCGGTCTGTACGGCGCGCACATCTTCCGTCGCATGGTCGGGAGCAGCGCGCATGGTCGATTTAGCCAGCATAGCGTCACTCCATGCGGATGTTTGCATCCCGCGCCAACTGGCGGAACTGCGTGATCTCGACGCGCGTCCTGCGCCGGAACTCCTCCGCGCCGCCAAACAGCGTTTCCAGGCCCTGCTTGGCCAGGACTTCGCGATACCCGGCGTCGTGCACGATCGCACGCAGTTCCGCCTGCAGCCGGTCCACGATCGGCGCCGGGGTGCCCTTGGGGGCGACCAGTCCATACCAGAACGAGGCCTCGCCACCGGCGACGCCCACCTCGGCGAATGTCGGCACGTTGGGTAGCAAGGGTGAACGCGTGGCCGAACTGATCGCCAGCGGACGCAGCTTGCCGGCCTTGATATTCCCCTGCACGACCGCCACCGGATCGATACTCAGGTCGATCTGCCCGCCGATGACATCGGTGAAGACCTGCGCGCTGCCCTTGTACGGCACCGCCGTCATGTCTGCCTTGATGCTGCGGGCGATCATCGCGCCAACCAGGTGGGGTGCGGAGCCGGGACCGAAGGTGCCGTAGGTCACGCCGGCGCCTCCTGCATTGGCCTGCCTGGCGATATCTGCGAAGCTATGGATCTTGCCGGTGGCGCGCGTTGATACCACCACGGCGGTCTGCGCCACCATGCCGATCGGCGCCCAGGTGGTGTCGGGATTCAGCGGCAGGTCCTGCCGCAGCGCTGGCAGCACGGAGAAAGTGGTCGAACCCGAATACAGCAACGTCAGCCCATCCGGGGCAGCCTTGGCGACGAATTCGCTGCCAATCGCCGTCGCCGCACCGGCACGGTTCTCGACAATCACGGGTTGGCCCAGGCGAGCCTGGAGCTTGGAGGCCAGCGCTCGTGCCGCGATATCGGTAGTACCGCCCGCGCCGAACGGTACGACGATCCTGACCGCGCGCTGGGGATAGGGATCGGCATCAGAGGCGGTGGAGGCAAGCGGGAAGCCTGACAGAGAGAGCAGAAGCGCAACGCCAAGGCGTCGGCTCAGGGGGGCAAAAAGCATGAAGGGAACTCGTGGTGGATCGGTCTTGCATGCACTCTACGATTCCGAGACTGAGTTGTGAAATCGATTGTTCAGGTCAAACTATTTGTTTTCCAGATCGAGAATCTGCGCCCTGGCAGAGCATGCCGGACGTGGGTCGAGCAAAAACAGAAACGACGATGGCCGAACGTGGTCACCGTAGCACTTGCCAACAAGATGGCTATGGTCGACTCACGCCCGGCCAGCTTGGCCGGGCCCTGAGAAAAATGGCGATTCACGTTGACCCCGCGCGCCGCGCAAGCATCCGCGCGGACCCAAAGCCTCCAGGAAGAAAGGCTACGTTGCCGGCTGCGGGGCGCGATGTCATGTCTCGACCATGCGCGTCCTCAAGGCCGGACGTGTCGTTTGATCACCTTGAAAGGGGTGATGCCTAGGCCTTGACGATCCAGCCCTCGGGCGCCTCGATGCGGCCGGTCTGGATTCCGGTCAGCGTATCGAACAGCCGTTGCGTGATCGGCCCGGTTTCATGCTCTTCGTGGAAGACATGGAGTTTCCCCCCGTACGAGATTGCCCGGATGGGCGTGATCACCGCGGCGGTACCACACGCCCCGGCTTCCTCCAGTTCGTCCAGCCGGTCGATCAGCACATCGGCTTCCACCGCGGGCATGCCAATGTACGCATGCGCCAGATGCAGCAGGGAAAGGCGCGTGATGCCGGGGAGAATCGACGGGGAGTGGGGCGTGACGAAGCGGCCATCCTTCGTGATCGCGAAGAAGTTCGCCGTCCCGACTTCCTCGATCTTGGTACGTGTCCTGGGGTCCAGGTAGATGCAGTCGGCGAACCCGGCCTGTTTGGCTTGCGTGCCGGGCAGCAGGCTGGCCGCGTAGTTTCCACCCACCTTGGCAGCGCCGGTGCCGTGCGGCGCGGCGCGGTCATAGTCGGAGACGGAAAAGATCTGCGCCTTCAGGCCGCCTCTGTAGTAAGGGCCGACCGGGACGCAGAAGATAGAGAAGATGAATTCGGGCGCGGTGCGAACCCCGATGCTGTCGCCGACGCCGATCACGAACGGGCGCAGGTAGAGCGCGCCGCCGGTGCCGTAGGGGGGAATGAAGCGGGCGTTGGCCGACACGACTGCCTTGCAAGCGTTGATGAACATGTCGGTCGGCACGTTCGGCATGAGCAGGCGGTCGCAACTGCGCTGCATGCGCAGGGCGTTCTGGTCGGGGCGGAACAGGTTGATCGAGCCGTCTTCCGTGCGATAGGCCTTCAGCCCTTCGAAGCATTGCTGCCCGTAGTGGAGCGCGGTCGAGCCCTCGCTGACATGAAGGACGTTGTCCGCGACCAATCCTTCTTCGTGCCAGGCGCCGTCCTTCCAGTGGGCGCGGTACCGGAGGTCGGTCTTGATGTACTCGAACCCCAGCCGGTCCCAGTCGATAGCGGGGGTGTCTGCGTTTGTCATTGAGCTCTCCATTGAGTTGAACAGGATCATGATGCCATTGTCATGATCCGAGGATTCCCTGCCCGGAACTGGATTGGCGGGGGTGACCGGCGCCACCCCGCCGAGAACCAGCGAGGACGCCACGAGATGGTACCAATGCCGCGGCTCTCCGGGCAGGCCGCGCCGCCAGGGAAGGCGTAGAAGTTACATGGATGTGCTGCCTGAGGATGGGTCGGGGCGGCCCGCTGCACCAGCAAGGCTTGCCGGCGGTTTCCCCTTGCTTGCCGGGACCATGGCGTTAGACCCATAATCCGATGCATTACATTGCCGGCATCCTTCGAGCCTATGACCCGTACACGCAATCGTTCTCTCGCCACCATACTCGCCGACAGCGCCGTCCTCGACAAGCCGCTGCCGCGCAAGTCGGCCGAAGGGGCGCAGGCCGCCGCCGGCCCGCTGGAGAACGAGACGGCACGGCGCATGCTGGAGATCGCGGAACGCCTGTTCGCCGAGCACGGGGTCGAGCTGGTGCCGCTGCGCCAGATCGTGGTGGAGGCGGGGCAGCGCAACCGTTCAGCGCTGCACTATCACTTCGGTTCGCGCGAGGCGCTGGTCAGCCAGTTGCTGAATTTTCGGCTCACGCATGTCAACAAGGTGCGCAACCGCTACCTGGACGAGGTCGAGGCCGCCGGCCTGGCGGGGGATGTGCGCGCCATCGTGGAAGCGTCGATCAGTGCGCTTGCCGATACCATCCGCGATACCCCCTGGGGCGCACGCTACGTGCAGGTGCTGGCGCAAGCCACGTTCAGTCCCAGCCTGGTCAATGCCGACCTGATCGATCCGGACGCCATGACCGGCGTGTTGCGCGCGCGCAGGATGATCGCCGCCGCGCTGCCCGCGATGCCGCGCAAGGTGCTGCACCTGCGGCAGGTCTGGTTCAACAACAGCGCGGTGTATTCGCTGGCGCAGTGGTGCCGGCGCGCGCGCGGGCCGCGCGGGCTGCCGCCGGTGGCCGAGCTGGTGGACTACTGCACGGCAGGCCTGACCGCGCCGATCAGCAAGCCGCGCATCGTGCCGGCTGGCGCGCGGGCAGAAGGCAAGGGCGAGTAGATTGCGGCCGCCAGTGTAGTTTTTGCGCAGCAGGAAACGCCAAAAATGCAAAAAAAGCGCTGAAAAGCCAGAGGCGCGTGCATGTGTCACCCGATCAGGTGATGGCGCCGCCTGCCGGACTCTCTATGATCCGGCGCTGAGGCGTGCCCCGCGACCCGCCTCTTTAGTCCTTCAGCCCTTGACCACCCCGGCCAGGGGCTTTTCTTTGGCCGGGTTTCCGGCTCGTACGGTGCGGGCCTCGATGTGCTGGCCTCCCTGGCCGTTCAGGCGCATGCATCCCCTCAAGGCTTGCCCAGGAACAGGTAGAAGCTGTAGCGCCCGCCCGGGGCCCGCCCGTAGGCAAGGTAGAACGGGCCGACCGGGCTATCCAGCGCCAGGAACAGCGAGCCTGACTTGAGCAGCCCGGTCGGGCTGCCCGCCACCAGCGGCCCGCCCATGCGCCCGGCTTCGAGCGACATGCCGGCATATACGCCCTCCAGCAGGGTCTGCTTGACGAACTTGTTGTAGTAGACGAGGCGCGCGAACTCCAGGTTGCTGCCGATCAGTTCACCCGTGCTATAGCCCGATTGCTTCAGGAAGCCGCCCCACTGGAACAGGTCGTAGCGCGGCAGCGGATTGCCACCAATATTGCTGCCCGCCTTGAAACCCACGTTGATCGTATGCTCGCCGTACGACCACGCAAAGGTGCCGTCGGTATCCGCCTTGACATAGGCCTGGTCGGCGCCGAGTGCGTGCTGCGACGCGTAGACGCGCAGGGCGCCGCCATAGCCGAAACGGGGAAAGTTCACGCTGTCGAGCTGGTCGAACAGCAGCCGCCCGGTGATGGCGCCCCGGCCGAAGCTGCCCGGTCCCGGGCTCAGCAGGGCCGGGCCGGTGCTGAGCGAGGCGTTTTCATGTCCGGTGAGGACACCCAGGCGCGCCTCGCCGTACTTGGTGAACTGGCTGCCCACGTCGAGCGCGGCGTCCATGCGCCGGAGGTCGTAGATGGCAACGCGGTTGCCGCCGCTGTAGATATTCACCGGCCGGCGCTCCAGTTCGATGCGCGGGGCGACGAAGAAGTACTGGTGCACGTCGAGCGGCTGGTAGAACTCGCTGACGAGGCTGCTGGTCTGCCCTGCCTGGAGATCGGTTCGCCATTCCGCGCCGAGCGAATTGAGCCAGGTGCGGCGGTAGCTGGCCAGTACGTTGAAGAAGGCATCGCCGCGGAAATCCGAGTTCAGGCCAAGTCCGAAGCGCAGGTAGTTGGGGCCGTAGGATTTCTCGACGGCATCCACCGCCAGCACACGCTTGCCGGGCTCTTCGAGAAAGCGGTAGTTGACGTGCTCGAAGTCGCCGGTGCCGAACAGGCGCCGCATGTCCTGGTCGAGCTGGTCCTGCTGGATCGGCTGGCCAGGCTTGGTCTCCATGGTGGCGGCAGCGAAGTCCGGGTTGACGCGCTTCATCGGCGCGAAGCGGATTTCGTCGACGCCGCGGGAGTCGGGCGGCGCGAGGGATCGCTGGCGCACACGCAGCGCGGCATACGCCTGCGGTGGCAAGGCCAGTGCCGAAAGGCGGTCCGCCACCTTGCGCGCCGCCGCCTCGCCGATGGGGATGGTCTTGAGCAAGTTGTCGAAGTCGCCCGCGGAGAAATCGCCCAGCTCCGGCTGGATCAGGATGTCCTGCGGCTTGAGCTGCGCCAGCGAGGCGCGCACGTTCTGCTCGCTGAGGATATTGAGCATCTGGCTGGTCACGCCGATCACCGAGGTCAGGTCTTCGCGCTTCATCAGGGTGGTGCCGAGATTGACCGCGATGACGATGTCCGCCCCCATGCGGTGCGCCACGTCGACGGGCAGGTTATCGGTCAGGCCGCCGTCCACCAGCAGCCGCCCCTCGTATTCGACCGGCGCCACCGCGCCGGGCACCGACATGCTGGCGCGCATCACGTTGGCAAGTTCGCCCTGGCTGAACACCACCGCGGTGCCGGCGACGAGGTCAGTGGCCACCGCGCGGTACGGAATGGGGAGCGAGTCGAAATCGCGATAGCCGGGCGTCCGCGCCAGCGTGCGCAGCACGGTTTCGAGCTGGACACCCGACACCAGTCCTTTGGGCAGCAGCAGGCCCTTGCCGCTGACGCCGATCTCGGGCGTGACCAGGTTGGTGTGGTCGTCTATCTTGCGGCGGATCGCCAGGTCCTGGCGTGGCGGGCGCTCCTTGAACAGCTTCTCGGTGGAAAGGCCGCCGACCAGTTGCGCCATCTCGTCCGGCGCCATGCCCGTGGCATAGGCCCCGCCCACCAGCGAGCCCATGCTGGTGCCGGCGATACAGTCTATCGGCACGCGCAGCTCATCCAGCACCTTGAGTACGCCGATATGCGCGGCGCCGCGCGCCCCGCCGCCCGACAGCACCAGGCAGATGCGCGGGCGCCCGACAACTGGTGGGGGGCCTGCCACCGGGGCAGCGGGCGTGCCGGGCTGTGTAGCTTGGGCAGGTTGGGCCGGTTGCGCCGGTTGCGCGGGTTGCGCGGGTTGCGCGGGCGCCAGCGGTGCCGCTGCGCTGGGCTGGACCGGCTCCGCCGTCTGGGCCGGCACATCGCGCGATACGCCCGACATGGCCAGCAACGCCAGGACCGCCAGCATGGCCGGCAGCCGGTATATGCGGGTACGGAAGGACGAAGAGTGCATGGATGGCGACGGCAACGGCTGGCTTTGGCTTCCTCGCTCGCGCGAAGGCTTGCCGGAAGGCCCGGCGCTGCGCTGCCGGCATGCGCTCCGGCCCGGATAACGACTAGGGCAGGGTGTGGCCGCGGCCCGGCGGGGGCATCGGGGCCATCGTGGCCGGCGTCACGCCCGTGGATTGCTTGAGCGGGCCCGCATAGCCCGCCTCGTCCTTGCCTCGCCGGCGCGCGCCGGGTCCGCTGGCCCGATACACGGCGTGCTTCTGCGCATGCGCCGCGCCCGCGGGGGGCGGCCGCAGGCTTGCGGCATCCAGGTGCAATTCCATGGCGTGTTCCTCGGGTGGGCGGCGCGTTGCGGCGCACGACGCGCTACGCGCCGTGCCTGCTTAGAGCCGGGAGGCGTCTTTCATGTTCGATCATGGGCCGGGGCAGGGCAATTGAATGTTTTCGTGATTTACCGCGGTTTGTGCTGCACAACATGCCGTGCGCACCCGGCCACGCGCCTGGCTGACGGCTTCCGTTCTCTCCGGCCTTGACTTTATTACTTACGATATATATCTTAAGATATGTTTTTAGATAGTCAGGAGCACTCGCCATGCGTCACCCCCTCATGATGGGCAGGATGGGTCACCACATGCTTGCCCACCTTTCTTCTCACTTTTCGTCCCACCCGCATCAGGCCATCGGGCGCCACCGCCATGGCGGCGGACCCGGCGGCTTCTTCGGCGGCGGCGGGGACGGCTTCGACGGCGACGGCGACAGCTGGCGCCGCGGCCGCAAGTTCAGCTCCGACGACCTCCAACTGATGCTGCTGTCGCTGCTGGAAGAAAAGCCCAGCCACGGCTACGAGCTGATCAAGGCGCTCGAGACCCGCACCAATGGTTTCTACAAGCCCAGCCCCGGCATGGTGTATCCGGCCCTGACCTTCCTGGAGGAGGTGGGCTACGCCACCGTGGACAGCGAGGGCAACAAGAAGCGCTACCAGCTGGCCGAACCGGGCCGTTCGCACCTCGACGCCAACCGCGAGCGGCTCGCGCTCATGCTCAACAAGCTCAAGCACGTGGCGCGCAAGATGGAATGGGTGCGGCGCGCCTTGTCGGGCGACAACGCCGAGGCGGGCGTTGCCGAAGACGATGCCGACACCCGCGGCGGCTGGCTGCCCGAGTTCGTGCAGGCGCGGCTGGCGCTCAAGCGTGCCTTGCTGCTGCGCACGGAAGCCAGCCCGGCCGAGCAGCGGCGTATCGCCGCCATCCTCGCGCGGGCGACCGCGGAGATCGAAGCAGAGCCGCCCGCGCAAGCCGCGCCGCGCTGAGCGCCGGCCCTTGCCCTTGCCCTTGCCCCTGTCCCTGCGGACACCCGCACGACACAAGCCAACCAACAGGACCAGATACCGATGACTACCCGCGACCTCACCGTCCAACGCGTTCGCCATACCCTCAAGATGCGCCTGCTGCAGGTGGTGCGCACGCAAAACGTGTCGCCGCAGTTGCTGCGCGTCACCCTGGCCGGGGGCGACCTCAAGGACTTCGTCTCCGCCTCCTTCGACGATCACGTCAAGGTCTTCTTCCCCGCCCCCGGCCAGCACAAGCCCGCGCTGCCGGAACTTGGCCCCAACGGCCCGGTGTTCCCCGAAGGCGCGGCCAGGCCGGCCGCGCGCGACTACACGCCGCGCCGCTACGATCCGGTGGCGGGCGAACTCGACCTCGAGTTCGTGCTGCATGGCGACGGCCCCGCCTCCACCTGGGCCGCGCAGGCCGCGCCCGGGCAGTATCTCGGGGTGGGCGGCCCGCGTGGCTCATTCGTGATTCCCGACGGCTTCGACTGGCACCTGCTGGTGGGCGACGAGACCGCGCTGCCCGCCATCGGCCGCCGCCTGGAAGAACTGCCGGCCGGCGTGCGCGCGCTGGCGGTGGTGGCGGTGGACAATGCCGCGGCCCGGATCCCGCTGCCCAGCCGCGCCGAGGTGGAAGTCCGCTGGCAGCATCGCGACAGCGCGCCGGACGGTGATGCAGGGCTGCTCGAACGGGCCCTGCGCGAGATCACGCTGCCGCGCGGCGAAGGCTATGTATGGGCCGCCGGCGAGGGCGCCGCGATCCGCGCCGTGCGCCAGTACCTGGTGGGCGAGCGCGGCATCGAGAAGGGCCGCATCCGCGCGGCCAGCTACTGGAAGGCCGGTGCCGCCGCCGTGCACGAGAACCTGGACGACTGAGCGCGCGGCTTGTCCTTGTCGCTGGCGCAAGGCGGTTTTACAATGCAACCGCTCCGCCGCGGGCGCCGTTCCCGCCGGGGCCGCGCCAACGCCGCGCGCCGCATTCCGCGGCGTGGCACCGGCGGCCTGCTCACGGAGTTGCGTCTATGGTGCGGCGAACCAGCCTGGAAGGCGCCGAGTGTCCGGTGGCCCGCTCGCTCGATGTGATCGGCGACTGGTGGTCGCTGCTGATCGTGCGCGATGCCTTCGACGGCCTGCGCCGCTTCGGCGAGTTCCAGCGCAGCCTCGGCCTGGCCAAGAACATCCTGTCCGACCGCCTGCGCACGCTGCTGGCGCACGGCATCCTCGAACAGGTGCCGGCCTCGGACGGCAGCGCCTACCAGGAATACGTGCTGACGGCAAAGGGCCGTGGCCTGTTCCCGGTGGTGGTGGGGCTGCGCCAGTGGGGCGAGGCTTTTTTCTTCGCGCCCGGCGAAGCGCATTCCGTGCTGGTGGACGCCGTGGCCGGCAAGCCCGTGCGGCCCCTCGAGGTACGCGCCGAAGACGGCCGCCTGCTGGGGCCGGACGATACGGTGGTGCGCAAGGTGGACGGCGCCGGCGGCAAGGCGGTCAGCGCCGGCAGGCCGCGCACATCCCGTGCATCGCGTGGATAGCGTGGGTAGCGTGCGTAGCGTTGGATAGCGCCGCGCTGCGAAAACCCGTGGACGCCACGCGCATTCGCCGCTAAGATCTTTTCCGTTCGGCCGCAAACAACGGCCGGCAGCGTCGCTCGGACGGTTCCGGGCGCTTACGTTCAAGGAAAATTCATGTCCGCCTCCGCAGGCAAGCGCCGCTTCGCGCGTATCGATCGTCTCCCCCCGTACGTCTTCAATATCACCGCCGAGCTGAAAATGGCGGCGCGCCGCCGTGGCGAAGACATCATCGACATGAGCATGGGCAATCCGGACGGCGCCACGCCGCCGCATATCGTCGCCAAGCTCACCGAAGCCGCGCAGCGGCCCGACACCCACGGCTACTCCGCCTCCAAGGGCATTCCGCGCCTGCGCCGCGCCATCTCCCACTGGTACCAGGAGCGCTATGCGGTGGAGATCGACCCGGACAGCGAAGCCATCGTCACCATCGGTTCCAAGGAAGGCCTGGCTCACCTGATGCTGGCCACGCTGGACCGCGGCGACACCGTGCTGGTGCCGGACCCGAGCTACCCCATCCATATCTACGGCGCGGTGATCGCCGGCGCCGATATCCGCTCGGTGCCGCTGGTGCCGGGCGTGGATTTCTTCGCCGAGCTCGAGCGCGCCATCCGCGGCAGCTATCCCAAGCCGAAGATGATCGTGCTGGGATTTCCGTCGAATCCCACCGCGCAATGCGTGGAGCTGGACTTCTTCGAGCGCGTGATCGCGCTGGCGCGCAAGCACGACATCTTCGTGGTGCACGACCTGGCCTACGCGGACATCGTGTTCGATGGCTGGAAGGCGCCGTCGATCATGCAGGTGCCCGGCGCCAAGGACATCGCAGTGGAGTTCTTCACGCTGTCCAAGAGCTACAACATGGCCGGCTGGCGCATCGGCTTCATGGTGGGCAACCCGGACCTGGTGGCGGCGCTCACGCGCATGAAGAGCTATCACGACTACGGCACCTTCACGCCGCTGCAGGTGGCCGCCATCGCCGCGCTGGAAGGCGACCAGCAATGCGTCAAGGAAATCGCCGCGCATTACCAGACGCGCCGCGACGTGCTGGCGCGCGGGCTGATCGAATCCGGCTGGCCGGTGGAGATCCCCAAGGCCTCGATGTACATCTGGGCGCGTATTCCCGAGCCGTATCGCGCGCTGGGTTCGCTGGAGTTTTCCAAGCAGTTGCTGGCCAAGGCCAAGGTCTGCGTGTCGCCGGGCATCGGCTTCGGCGACTATGGCGACGAGTACGTGCGTTTCGCCCTGATCGAGAACGAAGGGCGCATCCGCCAGGCCGTGCGCGGCATCAAGGCGATGTTCCGCACCGACGGCCTGGTCAAGGTGCCGGTGGACGAGCACGCGCCGCACGGCCACGCACCCAAGGCGCGTGGCTGAGCGGGCTGCCTAGCCGAGGTCCGCCAGCGGGTGGGCCTCGGGCGGCCACGGGCTGGCGAAGAACGATTGCACCGTGGCGTCACTGACTTCCTTCGGCGAGGGCACGCGCCAGCGCGGCGCATTGTCCTTGTCCACGATCAGCGCGCGCACGCCTTCGATGAAATCGCCTTGCGTGAACGCGTGYGACACCACGCCCAGCTCCATGCGGAAGCAACTCGCCAGGTCCAGCCGCCTGCCGCGCAGCAGCAGCGCCTGCGTGACCGCCAGCATCAGCGGCGCACGCTTGCGCAGCACCTCCAGCGTAGCGGCCGCCCATTGCGCGTAGCGCGGGTCGGCTTCCGCCGCGAGGCTGGCGAACAGCTCGGACACGCTGGCGTCGGCGCGGAAATGCTTCAGCACGGCCGGCAGCATCGGCTGCAACGGGGCCTGCTCTGCCGCGGCATGGAGATGCGGCTGCAGTGCCGAGCGCAGTTTTCCGAGCACATCGCCGTCCCAGCGGATGGCGGCCAGCGTCTGCGCCAGGTTCTCCAGGCTGGCCGATGGCACGGACAGGTCGGCCAGTCCGCACAGCAGCGTATCGGCCGCGCCCAGCGTCACGCCCGTCAGCCCGACGTAGAGCGATAGCGCCACCGGCAGCTTGCCAAGGAAGAAGCTCGCTCCCACATCCGGCACCAGGCCGATGCCCGTCTCCGGCATGGCCACGCGCGAGCGCTCGGTGACCACGCGCAGCTGCGCGGCCTGCGCCAGGCCCATGCCGCCGCCCATGACGATGCCGTCCATCAGCGCCACCACGGGTTTGGGATAGCGGTGCAGGCGGAAGTCCAGTCGGTATTCGTCGACAAAGAACTCGCGGTGCAGCGGCGTGTCGGCGTGGAAGCTGTCGTACAGCGCGCGGATATCGCCGCCGGCGCAGAAAGCCTTGCCGCCGGCGCCGCGCAACAGCACCGCGACGATGTCGGGGCATCCGGCCCATGCCGAGAGCTGCGCGTCGAGCGCGCCGATCATCGGGTAGGACAGGGCATTGAGCTGGCGCGGGCGGTCCAGCGTGACCACGCCCACGCCGTTGATCGCTTCGAAGCGCACGCTGGGCGCGGCTGCAGTTGCTGCCGCGGCTTGCGCTGCGCTCGCCGGGTCTTGCTGGCCAGCCTCGTTCGGGTTCAGGCGCATGCGTGCTCCTATGCGTTGCGCCATTGCGGCGCGCGTTTCTGCAGGAAGGCGTTGACGCCCTCGCGCTGGTCCTCGCCGTCGAACAGGTCGACGAAGCGCTCGCGTTCCAGCGCCAGCGCGGGTCCGCGCGGCACGCCCTGGCGTGCCAGGTGCACCAGCTGCTTGCTGAATGCCGCCGCGCGCGGGCTGACGTTGCAGGCGCGCTCGGCCAGTTTCAGGGCGCTGTCGAGCGCTTGCCCGGCCGGCACCACTTCCTCCACCAGGCCGATGCGCAGGGCCGTGGCGGCATCGACACGCTCGTTGGCCAGGATCATGCGCTTGGCCCAGCCTTCACCCACCAGCCACGGCAGCGTCTGCGTGCCGCAGCCGCATGGGAGCAGACCCACGCCGGCCTCCGGCAGCGCCATCTGTGCCTGCTCCTCGGCGATGCGCACATCGCAGGCCAGCGCGCATTCCAGCCCGCCGCCCATCGCATAGCCATTGATGGCGGCAATCACCAGCGGGCGCGCGTTCTGCAGCGCTTCGAAGGCTTCGCCGAAGCGCCGGGCCATCTCGCGCGCATGGGCGCGGTCGCCTTCGGCGAAGCCGTTGAGGTCGGCGCCGGCGCTGAAGAACTTGCTGCCGTCGCCGGTGATGACGATGGCGCGCACGCGCGCATCGGCGTCCAGCGTGGCCACCAGCTGGCGCAACTGCTCCAGCCCTTCGGCATGGAAGGCATTGGCGGGCGGGCGCTTGAGCGTGATACGGGCGATATGCCCGTCGATGGCGTGCTCGATCATGCCGCCGGCTCCTGCGGTTGCGCCAGGTACTGGCGGATCACGCCGGAGAAGTCGAGCTGGCCGTCGCCGGCATGGCTCATGGCCTGGTAGATCTGCTGCGCCAGCGCGCCCAGGAAGAGCGGCTGGCGCACGCTGCGCGCGGCGTCGGCGGCCAGGCCGAGGTCCTTGAGCATGAGGTCCGCGCCGAAGCCGCCGCTATAGCCGCGCGAGGCCGGCGCGGTCTCGATCACGCCCGGATAGGGGTTGCAGGTGTCGGCGGCCCAGCAGCGCCCGGTGGAGGTGTTGACGATGCCCGCCAGCACGCCCGCCTCGATGCCCAGGCGCGCGCCGAGGGCCATCGCCTCCGACACCCCGATCATCGAGATGCCGAGGATCAGGTTGTTGCAGATCTTGGCGACCTGTCCGGTGCCGGTATCGCCACAGCTCACCACATTGCGGCCCATGCCGGCCAGCACCGGCTTGATGCGCTCGAAGAGCTCGGGCTGCGCGCCCACCATGAAGGTCAGCGTGCCGGCCTGCGCGCCGCCGGTGCCGCCGGAGACCGGCGCGTCCGCCATCGGGTTGCCGCGCTTGCCGGCTTCAACGGCCAGCGCGCGGATGGTGGCGGGGTCGATGGTGCTCGAATCCACCAGCGGCACGCCGGGCCGTACGCTGGCCAGCACGCCATCGGCATCGAGATAGGCCGCGCGCACGTGTGCCGCGGCGGGCAGCATGGTGATGACGAAGTCGGCTTCGGCGGCCGCCTCGCGCGCCGACCGGGCCACCGCGGCGCCGTCCGCCTGCAGCGAAGCCAGCGCGGCGGGGCTGAGGTCGAACACGGTCAGGCTGTGGCCTGCCTTGAGCAGGTTGCGGGCCATCGGCGCGCCCATGTTGCCGAGACCGATAAAGGCGATATGCATGTTTGCTCCTTGCCGTTGACGCTGCTCAGCGCAGGTTGATGGTGGTGTTCACGCCGTCGTTCACGGTGGCGTCGTCGAACCAGCGCGCCGTGACCGTCTTGGTCTGGGTGTAGAACTGCACCACCTGCTTGCCGTAGGGGCCGAGATCGCCGAGCTTGGAGCCGCGCGAGCCGGTGAAGCTGAAGTAGGGCACCGGCACCGGGATGGGGATATTGATGCCGACCTGGCCCACGTCGATCTCGCTCTGGAACTTGCGCGCCGCCGCGCCGCTCTGCGTGAACACGCCGGTGCCGTTGCCGAACGGGTTGCGGTTGACCAGGGCGATGGCCTCGTCGAGCGTGTCCACGCCGATCACCACCAGCACCGGGCCAAAGATTTCCTGGGTGTAGACGGACATCTCCGTGGTCACGTCGGCGAACACGGTCGGGCCGATGAAGTTGCCTTCCGGGTAGCCCGGCACCTGCACGCCGCGTCCGTCCAGCAGCAGGGCGGCGCCTTCGCGCACGCCGCTGTCGATCAGGGCGGTCACGCGCTGCTTTGCCGCCGCCGAGACCACGGGGCAGACATCGGTGCCGGGCTCGTGCCCGGCGCCCACCTTGAGCGTGGCAGCCTTGGCGACCAGTTCGGGCAGCCACTCGCGCGCCGCGCCGACCAGCACCGCGACCGAGGTCGCCATGCAGCGCTGGCCGGCCGCGCCGAAGGCGGCGCCCACCAGCGCATTGAGCGTGTGCTCGCGGTGCGCGTCGGGCAGCACCACGGCGTGGTTCTTGGCGCCCATCATCGACTGCACGCGTTTGCCGTGCGCGCCGGCCAGATCGTACACATGGGTGCCCACGGCGGTGGAGCCGACGAAGGAGATTGCCTTGATATCCGGGTGCGTGCACAGGGCATCCACCACCTCGCGCGCACCGTGCACCACGTTCAGCACGCCCGCCGGCACGCCGGCTTCCACCGCCAGCCTGACCAGTTCCATGGTGGACAGCGGGTCTTGCTCCGACGGCTTGAGCACGAAGGTGTTGCCGCACACGATGGCCATGGGGAACATCCACAGCGGGATCATGGCGGGGAAGTTGAACGGCGTGATGCCGGCGCACACGCCGATGGGTTGCTGCAGGGTGTAGGTATCCACCGTGGACGCCACGTTCTCGGCAAAGCCGCCTTGCTGCAGCGTGCCGATCGAGCAGGCGTGCTCCACCACTTCCAGGCCGCGGAAGATGTCGCCCTCGGCATCGGCCAGGGTCTTGCCCTGCTCGGCGGTGAGGATGGCGGCGATGCGCTTGCTGTGCTCGCGGATCAGGGCCTGGTACCTGAGCATGATGCGCAGGCGCGCGCCCAGCGGGGTGTGGCGCCAGGTGGCGAAGGCGTGCTGCGCGGCGCCCACCGCCGCGTTCACCTCGGCCGGCGTGGCCAGCGGCACGCGTGCCAGCACTTCCTGGGTGGCGGGGTTGACCACCGCGCGGAACTCGGTGGCGGCGGATTCCACCCACTCGCCGTTGATCAGCAGCTTGACGGTGGGAACGGCGGTGGTTGCGGTAGCGGGCTGGGCACTCATTGGGTGGTCTCCGTCGGTTCTAGGTTCGGGTGGTACAAGGCGGGAAAGGGGCAGGCATGCTGCTTAGAGGCTGCGCGCGATCAGCATGCGCTGGATCTCGCTGGTGCCTTCGTAGATCTGTGTGATGCGGGCGTCGCGGTAGTGGCGCTCGACCGGGTAGTCCTCCAGGTAGCCGTAGCCGCCATGGATCTGCAGTGCCTTGGAGCATACGCGCTCGGCCAGCTCGGAGGCATACAGCTTGGCCTGCGAGGCCTCGGACAGGCAGGGCAGGCCGGCGCTGCGCATATGCGCGGCGCGGTGCACCAGCAGGCGCGCGGCGTTCAGTTCGGTGGCCATGTCGGCCAGCATGTTGGCGATGGGCGGGTGCTCGCGCAGCGGGCGGCCGAACTGCACGCGTTCGGCGGCGTAGCGGCACGCCGCCTCGAAGGCCGAGCGCGCGATGCCCAGCGCCTGCGCGGCGATGCCGATGCGTCCGCCCTCCAGGTTGGACAGGGCGATGCGCAGGCCCTCGCCGGGCTCGCCCAGCAGCGCGTCGTGCGGCACGCGGCAGTCTTCCAGCGTGATGGCGCAGGTGTCGGAGGCGCGGATGCCGAGCTTGCGCTCCGGCGTGTGCACCACGAAGCCGGGCGTGTCGGTGGGCACCACGAAGGCCGACAGGCCGCGCTTGCCTTGTTCCGGTTCGGTGGCGGCGAACACGATGGCCACGCCGGCACGCTGGCCGTTGGTGACGAACTGCTTGCTGCCGTTGAGCACCCAGCCATCGTCCGTCGGCCGCGCGCGGGTACGCAGGTTGTGCGCCTCGGAGCCGGCCTGCGGCTCGGTCAGGCAGAATGCGCCGATGATCTCGCCCGCGGCCAGGCGGGGCAGGTAGCGGGCCTTCTGCGCCTCGCTGCCGTAGTGCAGGATGGGCCCGCACCCAACCGAGTTGTGCACGCTCATCAGCGTGGCGCAGGCTGCGCACCCGGCCGCGATCTCTTCGATGGCCAGCGCGTAGGCGACATAGTCGGTGTAGGTGCCGCCCCATTGCTCCGGCACGATCATGCCCAGCAGGCCGAGCGCGCCCATCTCGGCCACCACCTCGGGCGGCAGTTCGGCGGCGCGGTCCCACGCGGCCGCGCGCGGCGCCAGGCGCTCGCCGGCGAAGGCGCGGGCGGTATCGCGGATCATGGCTTGCTGTTCGGTCAGGTCGTGTGGCATGGCGGGTCGCGGTGGRGGTAGGTGGGGTTGCTGGCCGGGGCGCTGGTGCAACGTTCCGGCAAGGCCTGGCAGCAGTGTAGGAAGACGGCAGGGACGGTCCTATGCCAGAATCCGCCAGATTTGCTGAACTCGTTTGCCAGTTCCTTCGCCAGTCCCCGCCTGCCTGCCCATGGAAAAACACAGCGTCGCCATCTGTTTCGTCCACCACGCCATTGCCGGCCTGCGCGCGCGCGGCATTGCCCCGGAGCCGGTGCTGCAGGCCGCCGGCATCGCGCCGGCGCTGCTGGCGGTGCCGCAGGCGCGCGTCTCGGCCGCCAGCTACAGCGCCCTGTGGATGGAGGTGGCCGCCGCGCTCGACGACGAATTCTTCGGCCAGGATTCGCGCCGGATGAAATGCGGCAGCTTCGCCATGCTGTGCCACGCGGTGGCGGGCAGCAAGACGCTGGCGCAGGGGCTGGAACGGGTGGCGCGCTATTTCGGCCTGCTGCTCGACGATATCGGCGTGCGCCTGGTGCGCGAGGGCGCGGTGGCGGCCGGCAACGACCTCGGCAAGGCCATGGCCGGGCAAGCCGCCGCCGGGCACGAGCGCGCGGCGCTGGTACTGGCGGCTACCTCGCAGCGGCCGCCGGGCGTATTCGCCCAGGAGACCATGCTGATCATGCTGCATGGCCTGATGAGCTGGCTGCTGCGCCGGCGCGTGCCGGTGCTGCTGGCGGCGTTCAGCTATGCACAGCCGCCCTATGCCGCCGAATACCGGCTGATGTACTCGCGCCATCTGGCCTTCGACCAGCCCGCCACGGCGCTGGTGTTCGACGCGGCCTGGCTGGAACAGCCGGTGCACCAGGACGAGCGCAGCCTCAAGGCCTTCCTGCGCGACGCACCGCACAACGTGGTGGTCAAGTACAACGACCGCAGCAGCATCATGGCGCGCGTGCGGCGCCAGTTGCGGGCCCTGGCGCCGGAGCGGTGGCCCACCTTCGAGCAACTGGCCCAGGGGCTGCACATGTCGCCGTCGTCGCTGCGGCGCCGGCTGATGGAAGAGGGCGGGACCTACCAGCAGCTCAAGGACGAGCTGCGGCGCGACCTCGCCATCGAGGCGCTCAGCCATTCCAGCCGTCCGCTGGCGGAGATCGCCGCCGAGCTGGGGTTTGCCGAGCCCGGCGCCTTTCACCGCGCGTTCAGGCGCTGGACCGGCTCACGGCCCGGCGCCTACCGCGCCACCAGCGCTTGYGCCGCTGCCGACACTTCCGGCGCCGCCATGGCCGCGGCCAAGGCCTAGCGACTCGCCATGCCCACGGGTGCCGGCGCCTGGATGCCGGCAGCGTCCGGCAGCATGCGGTTGCGCCCGGACAACTTGGCCATGTAGAGCGCGGCGTCGGCGCGCGCCATGAGCTGCGCCAGGGTCTCGCCGGGCTGCCATGCGGCGTAGCCACCGCTGACGGTATAGCGCACGCTGTCCGGCGGGCGGCTTGCATTGCCTGTATTGCTTGCGTGGCCCACGTGGCTGGCTTCGGCCTGGGCGCGGATGCGCTCGGCGGCGTGGCGGGCGTCGTCCAGCGAGCATGCGGGCAGCAGCACCACGAACTCCTCGCCGCCCATGCGGCCGATGCGGTCTGGCGCGCGCAGGCTGGCCGCCGCCAGGCGGGCGAACTCAGCCAGTACCGCATCGCCGGTGGCATGGCCGAACGTGTCGTTGACCGCCTTGAAGTGGTCGATATCGACGATCAGCAGCACCGGCGCCCGGCCGCCGCGCGCGGCGCGCGCCAGCTCGCGCCCGGCCTCGTCCTCGAAGGCCTTGCGCGACAGCACGCCGGTCAGGAAGTCGGTATTGGCGATGGTTTCCAGCCGGCGCACCATGGCGTCGTGGACCATCAGCACCGCGCCCATGCTCAGGGCCGGGATGGCCAGCGCGCCCACCACCAGGAAGCCCGCGTTCAGCCCCGGCGAGGCCATGGTGGCGGGGTCGTCCATGACGGCCAGTGCGGACAGCACGCCGCGCAGCGTATGCGCCGCGGCAAAGAAGAAAGCGAAGCCGGCGGTGGTCAGGTGATGGCTGGTGGCGCGCCCGCGCGGGCGGTAGCGCACCAGCGCCACGCCGGTTGCGGCGCAGAACCACGCGTGGAAGGCCGAGACGATCACCACGCGCGTGTTGAAGTCCTGGAAGATGTAGCGCCAGGTCACGATGCCGCCCATCACGGCCAGCGTGCAGGCCACCAGGCGCCGCCATGGCGGCTCGCGCCCGCAGAAGCGCAGCGTGCCGGCGTAGAACAGCGCCAGCGCCCATGCCAGCGCGCCGTTTGCCACCACGACGGCCAGCACGTCCGTGATCCTGCCGCGCAGCGTAAACAGCGTCAGCGCGCCGATGGCCGTCAGGGCGCAGTACCACCACTGCGTCACGCCCGGCTGGCCGCTGCGGCGCAGCGACCAGACGATGCCCAGCATCATGACGCTGAGCAGCGTCGTGACTGCCAGCAGGGCGAACGGGTCGTTCATCGGCCGGTTTCCTCCGGGTGGGGGGCCGGCCCGGGGCGGGCAGGCGAAGCCCCGGAGAATACCGCAGGCCGGCGCCGCCCATTCACCTACGCAGGTGGGGTGTCGGGCACGCGCGGGCGCCGGGCGGCGCTAGAATGGCAGGCCCGGGCCTTTGATCGGCGGCGCGCATCAATGCCGCCTGGCATGCGCCGCTTGCGGCTGGCCTGCGCGCCGCTCGATGCCACCCCGATCCACCGGGATACACCCCGTACCACCCTGATACCACCCCGAAACCACCAAGACACGATGCAACAGATCAGATTCGACCTCGGCGACCTGCAGGCCATGGTGGCGGTGGTGGAGCAGGGCGGCTTCCGCGCCGCGGCGGAGGCGCTCAGCCTGTCGCAGCCAGCCCTTTCGCGCCGCATCGAGAAGCTCGAAGAGGCGCTCAACGTGAAGCTGTTCGAGCGCACCACGCGCCGGGTCACGCTGACGCTGGTGGGACGCGAGTTCGTCGGCAAGGCGCGCGCGGTGCTGGCGGAGGTGGAAGCGCAACTGCTCGGCATCGGCGATCCGGCGGCCGCGCGCAGCGGCGAGGTGACCATTGCCTGCGTGCCCTCGGCCGCGCATTACTTCCTGCCGGCGGTGATCGCGCGTTTTCATGCGCAGTTCGCCAATGTGCGCGTCAAGATGGTGGACGAAGGCGCCAATGTGGTCCTGCACAGCGTGGCCAGCGGCGAGGCGGACTTCGGCCTGAACTTCATCGGCACCCAGGAGGCCGACCTGCTGTTCGAGCCGCTGCTGCGCGATCCCTTCGTGCTGGCCTGCCACCCGGCGCATCCGCTGGCGCGCCGCCGCTCGGTGAAATGGGCCGAGCTGGGCAAGTACACGCTGGTGGCGCTATCCCGCTCGAGCGGCAACCGGCTCATGCTGGATCTGGCGCTGGCCGACGTCCCGGGGCGGCCGGCGGCGTTCTACGAGGTGCGCCACGTCAGCAGCGTGCTGGCGCTGGTGGAGGCCGGGCTGGGCATCGCCGCGGTGCCGCGCCTGGCGCTGCCGGGCGGCGAGCGCGCCGCGCTGGCCGCGGTCCCGCTGCGCGAGCCTGCCGTGACCCGCACGCTCGGCATCCTGCGCCGCCGCGGGCAGATGCTGTCGCCGCATGCGCAGGCGCTGTACGAGATGGTGCTGGAAGCCGTGCCCGGGCGGGGCAGAAAGCGGGGCGCGCATTGATGCAAGGAAGCGATCAATGCCAAGAAAGATTGCATTATCGCGGCCCGGCGGCCTTGCATAGAATGAGCGGCCCACCCGCCGAAACACCGATGCGAGACCTCCGCGGCGGCGGGTCTTTCCCTTCAATGCCCACCGAGAGCGCATATGTCTATCTCATCGGCCAGCCGGCCCGTCCGTCACTCCTTTCCCCAATCCCGCCAGCCGTGGCCTGCGCTGGCGCTGGCCGTGGCCGCCAGCCTGGTCCTGGCTGCCGGCAATGCGCTGGCCGACGAGGTCAAGGTCATGAATTCGGGCGGCTTCACCGCCGCCTACAAGGCGCTCGGCCCGAGCTTCGAGAAGGCCACCGGCCACACGCTGAGCACGGCCTGGGGCCCCTCGATGGGCAAGTCGCCCGAGGCGATTCCCAACCGCCTGGCGCGCGGCGAGCATGCCGACGTGGTGATCATGGTGGGCTATGCCCTAGATGACCTCGTCAAGCAGGGCAAGGTGATACCGGACAGCCGCACCGACCTGGCTGATTCGCGCATCGGGCTGGCGGTGCGGGCCGGGGCGGCCAGGCCGGATATCGGCACCGTGGACGCCTTCCGCGACACCTTGCTCAAGGYCGGCTCGATTGCCTATTCGGACAGCGCGAGCGGGGTGTACGTCGAGAAAGAGATGTTCAGGAAGCTCGGCATCGAGGAGCAGGTCAAGGGCCGCGCCCATATGATCGAGAAGATCCCCGTGGGCAGCGTGGTCGCCAGCGGCGACTACCAGGTCGGCCTGCAGCAGGTGAGCGAACTGCTGCCGGTGCAGGGCATCACCTTCGTTGGCAAGATTCCGGAGTCGATGCAGAAGATCACCACCWTTGCCGCCGGCGTGCCCGTCGGCGCCGAGCATCCGGATGCGGGCCGGGCCCTGATCCGCTACCTGGCCTCCCCGGCCGCGCGCGCGGAAGTGGAGCGCAGCGGCCTTGACCCGATCGTCAGCCCGAAGGCGGTGCGCTAAGACAGCGCGATTAGACAGCGCGGTCAGGCAGCTTGTTCAGGCGGCGGCCGGCGGCCTTCTGCCCTTTTGCCCTTCTGCCCGCCTAGGCTGCCTCGGCCTGGATCACCGCCTCGGGCCAGGCAGACAGCTCCAGTTCCCCGACCAGCCTCGCGGCCAGCGCCGCGGCCTGGTTGCGCACGTCGATGATGGTGCCGGACTCCCAGAGCGCGCCGCGCAAGGGCGCGCCCAGGGCGCTGAGGCCCGGCACCGCGCGGCCGCCGCGGTCGAACACGATGCCGCGCGCGTCGCCGTCCACGCCGGATCCCGCCGCGGCCGGGCGCACCAGGCCGCGCGCCAGCAGGCTGCGCACCAGCGGCCGCTCGTTGCCGGCATGCCAGCCATATTCCGCGCCGGTGCAGTTGACGAGCCCGTCCACCGTGGGCACCGCGGGCAGCTCGCGCGACAGGCGCAGCGCCAGCCGGCCATCGCCCGAGCGATCCAGGCGCGTGACCCGCGCGGCATGGACGCGCAGCCGGCCTTGCGCGCGGACTGCCGCTAGCACCGCATGCGTGGGCGGCGCCGCCCGGTGCAGCAGGTTGTCCCAGAACGGCCGGGCATGACGCAGGAAGCGCTGGCGCTCCGGCACGCTGGCGGCTGCCCACAGCGGGCCGATATGGGCGCGCAGCGCGGGCGGCACGCTCTGCCAGTCCAGCCCCTGCGCGGTCAGCGCACGGCACTGGGCGCGCACCCGGCGGACCACGTCGCGCGCGGTGGGGGCGGCCAGCGCCGCCGGCCCGGCGGCGGCAAGGAAGTCGTCGCACGGTCCCGCCCCGTGGCGCAGCCAGGGCAACAGCGCGCGCCGCGAGAAGGCATGGTAGGTGCCGCTGAAGCCGAGCCGCTCCAGTGTCGCCACCACGTCGAGCATGGTCAGGCTGGTGCCGGCCAGCGCAATGTCGCGCGCGCCGGCCAGCGCGGCCAGCGCATCCGGCTGCCAGGGATCGGGCACATAGCGGCCGTCGGCTTCGAGCGCCGGGTCCTGCGCCAGCGCGGGCCGTGCCGGCTGCACGCCGGTGGCCAGCACGATATGGTCGGCGTCCCAGCCGCGGCCGTCGGCGCCGCGCACACGGTGCGGCACGCCGATGGTCAGGTCGGTGATCTCCGTGCGCACATGCTCCAGCGTGGCACGCCCGGCGGCGGCGGACAGCGCGCGCGCCAGCGTGTCGCGCAGGTAGTCGCCATAGACGCTGCGCGGGGCGAAGGTGTCGTCGGCCGTGGCGGCATGGGCGTGGCCGTGCCCGACCAGCCAGTGCGAGAAATCCTCCAGCGTTTCCGGGAACAGGCTGAAGTTCAGCGCGGGCCCGTTCAGGTAGTGCGCCGGGTCCGGTGTGCTGTAGGCCAGCCCGCGGCCTACCTCGGCGCGCGGCTCGAACAGGTGGATGGCCAGTGGCACGCTGCTGTCGCGCAGCAGGCGGATGGCGGTCAGGGTGCCGGCCATGCCGCCGCCGACGATGGCGATGCGGCGCGGGCTGTAGCGGGGTCGGGTCATGGCAGTCTCAGGTTGCGGCGGGGGCGCCGGTGGCCGCGCGCAGGGCCTGCGCGCCCGCGCCCGCCAGGATGGCGTCGTTCTGCGGGGTATGGATGCGGCTGCACAGCACGTTGCGGTAATGGCGCTCGAGCGGGTTGCCGCGCGACAAGGCCGGGTTGCCGGCCAGCCTGAGCGCCAGCTCCACGGCGGCGATGGCGTTGTCGGTGACGTTGAGCTTGAGCAGGTTGCTGTCGGTGACGCTGGCCGGCGCGCCCGCATCCGCGTCGGCGCTGAAGCGGTCCAGCAGCACGYGGTTGGCCAGCAGCCAGGCGTCGATGCGGCCCACCGCTTCCTGGAAGCGCGGCAGCGTGGCGAGCGGCGCGCCCAGGCTGCCGGGCGCGCGCAGGTTGAGCCAGCCGGCAAACCAGTCGCGCGCCGAACGCGCCACGGCATCGTACAAGGTGCCGAGCAGGGTGGCGGTCCACGTGGCCCAGGCCGGGTCGACGCGCTCGGCCCAGGCGGCCGGCTGGCGCAGGTCCACGGCGTATTCGGCCGGCAGCGGGGCGTTGTCGAAGATCACGTCGTGGCTGCCGGTGGCGCGCATGCCGAGGTGGTCCCAGGTCGGCACCACGGTAATGCCCGGCGCGTCGCGCGGCACCAGGAACACCCCGGTGCGCGGACTGGCCTCGTCGGTGCGGCCCCACACGGCCAGCCAGTCCAGCGCGGGGATGCCGGTGGCGTAGATCTTGTGGCCGGACAGGATCCAGCCGTCGCCATGGCGGCGCGCCACCGTGCCGGGCAGGCCGCCGCGCGCGGGCGAGCCAAGCTCCGGCTCCACGCGCAGCGAATTGATCAGCGCGCCATGCGCCACCGCGCTGCGCTGCACGGCCTCGCGCACCGCCTGCGGCCACTGCGTGTCGTTGGCGAGGTTGCGGTGGCCCAGCGTCTGCATGACCAGCACCAGTGCCGTCGACGGGTCGCCCGCGGCAACGTGGTGGATCACGCGGCGTGCCTCCGCCAGCCCCGCGCCGGCGCCGCCGAGCGCGCGCGGCACGGTGAGCGAGAGCAGGCCGAGCCGATGCAGTTCGGCGATGTTCTCGTGGGCGAAGCTGGCGTCGCGGTCATGGGTGGCGGCGCGCGCGGCGAAGCGCTCGGACAGCGCGCGCAGGATGTCGTCAGGGGGCAGGGCGCGTGGTGCCGGGCCGGGTGCCGCATCGGGTTCGAGGGAGGCGGGGGCGAAGCCGCTCTGGCGATGCCAGTCCGCTATGCGCTGGCGGTTGCTCGTGCCGCCCGGTGACAAACTCATTCTTGCTCCTGTGTCGCGATGTTCTGCTGCTTGTGTGTTCGAAGTGTGCGGCGCACCGGTGCGCCCTCAGTGGCAGATCAGGCCGCTCTCCACCAGCATGGTGTTGAAAGCCGCCTCGCCGGCGGCGGCGTCGCGCCACCGGGCGAGCTGGCCGTCACGCTGCCGGCTCGCCAGCCACTGCTCGAGGTAGCGCACGGATTGCGAATCGGCGCGGGGCAGGGTCAGCAGCGGGCCTTCGCCGTGCAGCAGCAGCGGCGCTGCCGCGAAGAAACGCCATTCGGGCAGGCGCATGACGCGCGCGGCCAGCGCGGCGTCGGCCGCCACCGCCGCGCACTCGCCGCGGCGGAAAGCCAGCAGCGCCTGCAGCGCGGACGGATAGCGGCGCAATTCGGCACCGGCGCGGGCCAGCGCGGGCGCATAAGGGCTGTCCTGGCTCGCGCATGCGGTCTTGCCGGCCAGCAGGCCGAGCCGGTCCACCGGTGTGAAGCGCAGCGTCAGCAGGGTGCCTGGGGGAATGGCGGGCGCATGCACGGTGGCCGCGCGCGGCCGCGCGGCACCGGCGTTGCCGAAGACGAGGTCGGTGCCGGCGCCGGGTGGCCCGGCATCGCCGCCGGGCGCCGGGGCGGGGAGGTGGCGCAGCCTGACCGGCACGCCCAGCGCACGGCCGAGCTCAGCCGCCAGCGCAGCCTCGGCGGGATCGGGCACCGGCACCAGCGGCCGCCCGGGCGGCGTGGCGCGCGCATAGGCGTGCACGCCGACCACCAGCTCGCCGCGGGCCTGCGCTTGTTGCAGCAGCGGGCCGGGAACAGGCTGTTGCTGCCACGGCAAGCCTGGCAGGAGCCAGCCCAGCAAGGCGGCGCCGGCCAGGGCACGCAGGGTGATGCCGGCGATCCGCCGCGCCGCGCGTGCCAGGCGCGGCGGCGTTGCGGCACGTCCGGGCAGCACGTCGGCGCCAAGCCACCAGGCGCCGTGCAGGTGCCAGAGTTCATCCGGCATGGCGATCCCGCGGTGCGGGGCGTGGGCCCTGCATGCGCCGGCCTACCATCCCTGGCCTAGTCCCAGCAGGCCGAGGATCTCGCGGCGCAGCCGGATCAGTTCGGGGTCGTCGCGGTGACGTGGGTAGGCACGGTCGATCTTCAGTTCCGCCGTGATGCGCGCGGGACGCTCGCTGAACACGATCACGCGCGTGGCCAGCAGCAGCGCTTCTTCCACGTCGTGCGTGACCAGCAGTGCGGTGAAGCCGGCGCGCTGCCACAGCGAGACCAGTTCGCCCTGCATGCTCAGGCGCGTGAGCGAATCGAGCTTGCCCAGCGGCTCGTCCAGGATCAGCAGGCGCGGCTCGTTGACCAGCGCGCGCGCCAGCGCCGCGCGCTGCGCCATGCCGCCGGAGAGCTGGCGCGGATAGGCCCGGGCGAAATCGCTCAGGCCCACGCGCGCCAGTGCGTCGTCCACGCGCCCGCGCTGGCTGCCCAGCAGGCCGCGCGCCTCGAGCCCGAGCGCGGCGTTGTCCCACACGGTGCGCCAGGGGTAGAGCGTGGGATCCTGGAACACCACCACGCGGCTCGGATCCGGCCCGCTGATGGGCACGCCATCCACGGCCAGCGTGCCGCGCCGAGGCGCTTCCAGCCCGGCCACCAGGCGCAGCAGCGTGGACTTGCCGCAGCCACTGGGGCCGAGCAGGGCCACGAACTCGCCGGGCTCGGCGGTGAGGCTGACGCGGTTGAGCACCGGCAGTACCTGGTCGCGCAGGCTGAAATGGTGGCTGACCTGGTCGATGGTCAGGCGCACGCCGTTGCTGGCCGCGGCCAGCGATGTGTCCGGCGAAGCGGCTGCCGGGGCTTGCACGGCTGCGGCAGCGCTTACCATTTGACGACTCCTTTCTGCCATGCCAGCAGGCGATCGCGTGAGCGGAACAGCAGGGTGATAAGGCCCGAGAACAGGATTGCCATGACCAGCAGCGCGCCGTACATGCTGGCGTAGGCGGCCCAGCCCTGCGCCCATTGCAGATACCAGCCAAGGCCGGACTTGACGCCCAGCATCTCGGCCACCACCAGCACCGAGAACGAGGCGCCGAGCCCCATGAACAGGCCCACGAACACGCTCGGCAGCGCGGCGGGAACCGCCACCTTGAGCACCAGGAAGCGCTCCTTCGCGCCCAGCGTGCGGGCTACGTCGTAGTAGGCCGGGTCCACCGCGGCCACGCCGGACCATGTCAGCACCGTGACCGGGAACCAGGTGGCCAGGGCCACCAGGAAGGTCGCCGCGCTGGCGCTGCTGGGAAAGGCGAAGAACACGATCGGCAGCCAGGCCGTGGCCGGCAGCGGCCCGAGCAGGCGCAGCACCGGGTGGACCCAGTAGCCGGCGCGGCTGGACCAGCCGATCGCCACCCCGGTGAGGAAGCCCGCCAGCGCGCCGAGCAGGTAGCCGGTGGCCAGCAGGCGCAGCGAGTGCGCCACGGCGTCGGCCAGCTTGGCGTAGTCGTCCAGGAAGACTTCGAGCAGCGCCTGTGGCGGTGCGAAGAAGGGCCGCGGCAGCAGACCCAGCTTGGCGGTGACCACTTCCCAGACAAAGGTGAGCACCGCCAGCACCAGCAGCCATGGTCCGGCACGGCGCAAGGCGGCGCCGACGCCGCCCAGCCGGTGCTGCACGAAGGCCAGCACCAGCAGCACGGCGGCCAGGCCGGCGAACAGCTGCGCGGTCTCGTGCGTCAGCGGCCAGTCTTCCGCTTCGGGCCAGAACTTCACCGTGGCGGCCACCGCCAGCCAGCCCGCCGCGGCCAGCGCGCCGCCGAGCCAGACGCGCCGGACGGCCGGCGCGGGCAGGGCGAGGAAATCGTCGTTGCCATCGAAAGCGCGATCGAAGGTATCGTGCGCGCCGCGCTGCCCGTCAGCTGAGTACGTTGGCATAGATGCGCTCCGCGAATTTGGTGGAATCGGTGCCGGGGCGGATCACCGACACCAGCTTGAGTTCGTCCGTGTACTGCGCCAGTTCCTTCTTCAGGTCAGCGCCGGTGGGATGATGGCCGTGGGTGTGGCTGCGGAGCATGGCCACCACATCGCCCTGCGGCACCTTGGCGAACTCCGCGAAGTGGCGGGCCGTTTCCTCCGGGTGGGCCACGGTCCAGTCCTGCGCCTGCAGCACGGCGTGGGTCAGCGCGGCGGCGGTGGCCTTGTCCTCGCGGATCAGGCTGCCGCGGATACCCAGCACGCAGCAGGCGCGGCTGGCGTATTCGTCGGAGAGATTGGTGGCCACCTCGACCAGGCTGCGTTCCTTGCGCAGCAGGTAGGTGCGCGGGTCGCCGTCGGCGGCGGCCTGGGCTTCGCCTTTTTCCAGGGCGATGCCGAGCAGGTCGGCCGGGTACTGGCGCCATTGCACGTCGCGCACCGGATCGATGCCGCGTTTGGCCAGCAGGATGGAGAAGAAATTCTTGGCCGGGCTGGCCATGTCGCTCACCGCCACGGTCTTGCCCTTGAGGCTCTTGAGGTCGGTCACGCCGGAGTTGCGCGTGGTCAGCAGGCGCATGCAGCCGCCGTGCGTGGCGGCGGTGAGCTTGACGTCGAAGCCCTGCTCGAGCGGCTTGAGCCAGCGCAGCGCCATGCCCACGCCGGCATCGGCCTTCCTGGTGGCGATGGCTTCGAGCAACTGGTCGGTGGAGCCGCCGAAGTTGACCAGTTCCACATCCAGCCCGTGGTTGCGGAAGATGTTCTCCTTGAGCGCCGCGGCCACCGGCGCCAGGCACACCGAGCTGGCGTTCCAGGCCAGCCTGACCGGCTTGAGCTGCCCGGCGGCGCGGGCGCGCGGCGCCCACACGAACGGCGCGGCGCCGCCTGTCACCGCCAGCGTGCCGGCGGCCTTCAGCCAGCCGCGGCGGCTCAGGGTGCCGGTGGCGCGCGGGGCGTCGGCGGGACGGTTGACGGCAGACGGCTGCCCTGGCTCTCGATGCATGGCACTCCTCGGTTGTGCTGCCCGCCATGTCGTGGCAGGGGCTGCAGGATGTGGAAGATATGCATCATGCTAAGTAGCGGTTCCCGGCAACAGAACGAATTTGTTGGCACAAGCTTGCACGGGCAGCGCTTTAGGCGGTGGGTGCATATCCTTGTACCTGTCCGGCGAGGCACTTGCCGCACCGGGTTAAGATCGCCGGTTTTGATTGCGGACAGGCCAATGCAAGCGCAGGAACTCACCGCCCCGCGGCGGGTGGATATCGTGGTGTACCCCGGCTTCAAGGCGATGGAGGCGGTCGGCCCGATGACGGTGTTCGACTACGCCAATGTGCGCCTGGCCCAGCGCGGGCAGCCGCCGGCCTATGCCACGCGCGTGGTGGCGCTGGAGGCCGGGCCGGTGCGCTCCGACACGCTGATGACGCTGGAGGCCACGGCCCGGCTCGATACCGTGTTGCTGCCCGATATCGCGTTGATCGTGGGCGCGCGCGATATCGAGCGCGCCATGGCCGAGGCGCAGGGCATCGTGCCGTGGGCGCGCGCAGTGGCGCCGCGCATCGGCCGGCTGATCGCGCTGTGCTCGGGCACCTTCTTCCTGGCTGCGGCGGGCGTGCTCGACGGGCGCCGGGCCACCACGCACTGGAGCGTGGCGACGTTGCTGCACCAGCGCTTCCCGGCGGTGGAAGTCGATGCCGACGCCATCTTCATCCGCCAGGGCAACCTGTGGACCTCGGCCGGGGTCACCGCCGGCATCGACCTCGCGCTGGCGGTGGTGGAGGAAGACCTGGGCCGCGAGCTGGCGCTGGACCTGGCGCGCGAACTGGTGGTCTATCTCAAGCGCCCGGGCGGGCAGTCGCAATACAGCCTGCACCTGGCCAGCCAGGCGACCAGCCACGCCGGCATCCGCGGCCTGCAGGACTGGATCCTGTCCGACCTGGCGCACGATTTCACGCTGGCGGAAATGGCGGCGCGCGTAGCCATGAGCGAGCGCAATTTCCGGCGCGTGTTCGCGAAAGAGGCAGGCGTCAGCCCGATGGCGTTCGTCGAGTCGGCCCGCATCGAAGGCGCGCGCCGCCTGCTGGAGCAGGGCGACCTGCCGCTCAAGGCGATTGCCGCACGGACCGGCTTTGGCTCCGACGAGGGCCTGCGCCGCGCCTTCCTGCGGCAACTGGGCATCACCCCGAGGGACTACCGCGAACGGTTCGGCAGGGCCTGACTAGGCCGGCTCGTCGGCCGGCAGCGCGAGGTAGCGGTGCAGCATCCCGGTGAGCCGGTGCTCCAGCAGCGGATCGTCCAGGTCCAGCCCGCTGGGGGCATGCAGCACGATGCTGGTCAGCGCGCTGACGACCAGCTGGATGGCGATCCGGGTCTCGGCTTCCTGCCGTGCAAAGCGCCCGGGCGGGATATGCCGGGCCAGGCGCGGCACCATCGTGTCGAGCATGCGCTGATTGGCCTCGCGAATGGGTTGCCACAGCGGGTTCTGCGCCGGCCCGTGCCGCATATAGGCCGCGAACAAGCCTCTGTGCCTGCGGAGCTGACCGGCATAGAAGCCGACGACGCGGCCGCAGATGACGGCGGCCGGCCCTGTCGTCCAGGCCGCATCGGTGGCCAGGGCGAAGTCGAGCGCGGCGCGCAGCTCGGCCAGGGTGTCTTCCAGCACCAGCGCACAGAAGGTCTCCTTGTCGGAGAAGCGCGCATAGAAAGCGCCGACCGAAGTGGAGGCGGCCCGGGTGAGATCGGCGAGGGAGAAGCCGGTCAGGCTCCCGGCCTCGTTGATCAGTGTCCTGCCCGCCGACAGCAGCGCCTTCAGGGTGGCTTCGCTGCGCTCTTGCTGCGGCTGCTTCATCCCGGCGCGCGGGGCCGCCGATGCGCCCGGGGTCGTGGTTTCGGATGTCATGGGTCAAAGGTGAATGCCAGCGGTTCGCCCCGCGGTTTTTCCTGCTCCCGGCGGCCAGGAGCGCGGCCTGGAGCGCAGCCAGTTGCGCCGCTGCGCCGCCCTGTCCACGTTTACCCGGAAGGCGGCCCGCCGCGCGGCACCGCAAGCCAGGGATTGCTGCGACGCACGCAAAAGCCCGGGCGTGCAGGGGAGCATGTCTGCGGCTTCCCGAATCATCTGCGCGACGGCCAATTGGTGCAACTGCATGAAGCGCCCGCCGCGCGCCCGCGGCCCCATGCGGTCCTTGATATAAGAAGAAACAGAATTATGATTCTGTTTATAGCCGGACCCGAGAGCAAGTACAAGACCGATCCCACCTCCGGCAAAGAATGGCGTGGAGACTGGTCGATCCCCATGAACGCCAAAGGAGACTGCATGTCATCGCTTCACCGCTACACGCTGCCCGTGGTTCAGACGGGCTGGTCGATCGGCAGCCAGGTGGCCACCGAGTTCAACTGGGAGTACGACAACGAGGGCTCGAAGCTGCTGCAGCTCTACGAGACCGGCAAGAAGCACCAGTGGAACGCTTCGGACCGGATCGACTGGTCGCAGGAACTGGATCCCGAGAACCCGCAGGAACTCGACGACCGCATGATCCCGATCTTCGGCACGCCGCTGTGGGAGAAGATGGGAAAGCACGACCGCATCGAAGTGCGCCGTCACCAGCAGGCACATTCGCTGTCGCAGTTCCTGCACGGCGAGCAGGGGGCGCTCATGGTGTCCGCGCGGATCGTCCAGATGGTGCCCGGCATGGACGCGAAGTTCTACGCGGCCACGCAGACCATGGACGAAGCGCGCCACGTCGAGGCGTACTCGCGCCTGCTGCACGAGAAGGTCGGCATCCTCTATCCCATCACGCCGGGGCTCAAGTCATTGCTCGAGAGCGTCCTGACGGACTCGCGCTGGGACTTCTGCTACCTCGGCATGCAGGTGCTGGTCGAGGGGCTGGCGCTGGCGGCGTTCCAGCGGATCCGGGACTATTCGAAGAATCCGCTGGCGGCGTCGATCAATGCGTACGTCATGCAGGATGAAGCGCGCCATGTCGCCTTCGGGCGTACCGCGTTGCGCGGCTACTATCCGCAGTTGACCCAGGCCGAGCAGAAGGAACGCGAAGACTTCGTGATCGAGGCCTGCTACCTGATGCGTGACCGTTTCGACCAGAAAGAGGTATGGAGCCGCCTCGGCCTGCCGGAAGACGAGTGCGCGAAGGCAGTGCGGGAGTCGGATACGATGCGGCAGTTCCGCCAGCGCCTGTTCAGCCGCATCGTCCCGACGGTCAAGGACATCGGCCTGTGGAGCCCGCGCGTGCAGAACGCGTTTGCCGACATGGGGGCCATCGAATTTGCCAATATCGATGTCGAGGCGCAATTTGCCCAGGACCACAAGATTGCCGAGGAGTTCGATGCGCGCCGCCATGTGATGGCCTCCATCGACAGCGCGCAATCGCCTGCGGCGAACTGACGCCGCAACGCCGGGCCCGCGTGCGGGGAGGCGGGAGGCGCCTCCCCGCAGCGCATGCCGGTCGGCGCTGTCCGCAGCGGCTTATCCGGCCTCGCTTGCCAGCGCATCTGGTGCGCCGGCCTCGCCGTATTCGGGGTAGTCGACATACGCGCGCTCGTCGCCGCCCCAGAACGCCGAGCGGTCGTAGGGGGCGAGTGGCAGGTCGCGCCGCAGGCGCTCGGGCAGATCGGGATTGGAAGCGTAGAAGCGGCCGAATGCGAACAGGTCGGCATCGCCCCTGGCGAGAATCGCATCTGCGCCAGCCTTGTCGAATCCGCCCGCGGCGATCACCGGTCCCTTGAAGATCTTGCGCAGGAACACCGCGGCCACCGGCGGGCGATCTGCATCGAGCGTCTCGACGCCCATCACGCGCGGCTCGACCACGTGCAGGTAGGCCAGCCCGAAGCGGTTCAGCTGCCCGGCGGCATAGGCGAAGGTGGCTTCGGGGTTGCTGTCGGAGATCGCGCCCCATTTGCAGCATCGGCGATCCTGCGCCAGCCGGCGATGTGCCTGTCTTCATAGATGCCCGGGCCGCCGAGGTAGCCGCGGCCCGAGCGCAATGTGTGTGACGACTCGGTGATGATCAGCCCGCCTTCCGAGGCGCGCTGGCTGTAGTACCGCGCCATCATCTCGCTCGGCGTGTCGTCCGGATCGGAACGCAGGCGGGTCATGGGGGCGTGGACGATGCGATGCTTCAGGCTGTAGGGGCCAAGCTGGAGGGGGGAAAAGAGCTTCGACATGGTGGGTTCTGGTTCTGGTTCTGGTTCTGGTTGTGGTTGTGGTTCTGGTTCAGGCGGGCGCTGGTTCGGCAATCCGTGTCCGGCGATCGCAACGGTCGGATGCCATGTGGGTGTCAGGTCGCGGCGGGACATGGCATGGCTGGCTTGCGGCTGCGCGTGCGCAGCAACGCGACGGAAAGGCCCAGCGCGGCAATCTCGCAGAGGCCCGCGACCCAGCCGAGGTCCGCCACCGAAGCCCTGGCGACGACGATGCCGCCCAGGGCCGCGCCGGCCGAGAAGCCGAGATACATGAACGAGGCATTGAGCGAGAGCACGATCGGGGTCGCCTGCAGGCCGGCGAGCGCCACCAGCCTGGCCTGCTGCGCGGGATAGAAGGCCCAGTGCGCCAGGCCCCAGGCAGCGACCGCGCCGAGCACCGGCAGCGTGGCGCTCGACGGCGACAGGAAGTCCGCGCTGAAGGACAGCGTCAGGAAGGCGAGCGCCGAGAGGCCGATGGCCGGCACGATCACGCGCGCGGCCCCCAGCTTGTCGGCCAGGCTGCCACCGGTCATCACGCCGATTCCCGCGGCCACGCCCCACAGGAACAGCACGGCGCTGATCTGCGTGCCGCCGAATCCGGCGACCTGCGCCAGGAACAAGGCGAGGTAGGTGTAGACGACATAGGCACCCGTGGCCCACAAGGCGGTGCTGATCAGCGTCAGCAGGATCACCGGCCGCTTCGCCACGGCGAGGCGTTCGCGCAGCGTGGCCGTCGCCACGCCGGCACCGATGCCGCGCGGCAGGCCGCGCGCCAGGCCGAGCGTGGCCACCACGGCGAGCGCGGCGATCGCCARGAACGTCATGCGCCAGCCGAGCCGGTGGCCGATGGTGGCGCCGAGCGGGACGCCCAGTGCGATGGCGACGGTGATGCCGCCATTGACGACCGCGATGGCACGGCCGCGGCGCTCCGGGCCGGCGATGACGCTGGCCAATGCATTGGCGCCGGGCACGAACAAGCCCGCCGCGCCTGCCAGCAGGATGCGCGCGGCCATCAGCGCCAGGTAGCCCGGTGCCGCCCAGGCCAGCAGGTTGGCCGCGGCGAAGGCCGACATGCTGAGCAGCAGCAGGGTGCGCCGGCCCAGGTTGCCGGACAGGGCCGTCAGGACCGGCGAGCTCAGGCCGTAGGCCAGCGCGAACACCGTGACGAGCTGGCCCGCGGTCTGTACGCTGACGCTGAGATCCGTCGCCAGTTCCGGCAGCAGCGCGGCAAGCATGAAGCCTTCGGTGCCGATGGCGAAGGCGCCGAAGGCCATCCAGTAGACGGACCACGGCAAGGCGGCTTGTGGTCGGGAAGTGTGCATTGATGGAGCGTTCATGATGGGGTGCGCTTGATGGGATGCGCTTGATGGGATGCTTCGGGACGAGGCGACGATGGCTCAGGGCACGTCGGTACGCCGGCCGCTTGCGGACGATTCGGCAGCCGCGTCGAGCAGCCTGTGCATGCGCACGGCGTCCTCGAAATCCGGCGCCGCGACCGAGCGGGGCCACCCCGTGGCATGCAGCAACATGTCGAGGAAGTGGCCGGCATAGATGGCGATCACGCTGGAGAAGTTCTCCGGCGGCGCCGTCCAGCGCAGCGCAAGCGGCCTCAGCGCCTGGAAGTAATTCATGCTGACGTGCATGCGCACGGAGCGCAGCTTGCCCACGTAGCCCTGCGCCAGCAGATCCCGCAGGTAGCGGTTGTGTGGCGCATGGCGGCGCTGCAGGCCAGCCACGTGGCGTACGCCCCGGTCTTGCGCCAGTTGCAGCAGTTGTTCCGAAGCCGCGGTGCTGGTCGAGAGCGGCCATTCGCAATAGACGTCCTTGCCGGCGGCGATGGCCGCGCGCACGGCGCTCTCATGCTGCGGGGCGGTGGTAAGGACGATGACCAGGTCGACCTCGGGATGCGCCACGAGTGCTTCCAGCGAATCGGCGACGTGCAGGAAGCCGTATTGCCTGGCAGCTGCCGTTGCGGCCTCGCGCCGCTGGCTGTAGATGGCCGACAAGGCATAGCGGTCGCGCAGCAGGCTCAGCACGCGCAGGTGGCCGTGCCGTGCCCAGTTGCCGATGCCGATGATGCCGACGCGGATGGGCGCGCCGCCCGTGGCGCGTGCGGCGATGGGGTGTGAAGTCATGATGCCTCTGGATCCGTGCTTGACGAGGAAGGCAGTCTAGGCGCGGGGAGGCAAAAGAAAAACGCTCGCGGACTCCGAACACTCTGGAGCGCCATGGAAGTAATCGGGGGCGGCCCCGGCAGGCGCCACTGCCCTGGCCGGGGGTGACTTTGGACACTGGTGTCCGCAGTGATTTGCCTGCTGGCCCTCTACCGCCGCGGCCGCCGGGCGCCAGATCGGGTCATGAGGCCGGCGCCCGCTGCTGCAGGCAAAGCAAGGGGCGGCGGCACCGGGAGATCGCATTCCGTGCACAACATTCCCTGCACGATATTCACTGATATTCACTGCCAGGAGTCCATCATCATGACCAGCAAGCTCTATACCCCGACCCGCATCGGTGCCGTCGAACTCACGCATCGTGTCGTCCAGGCACCGCTCACGCGCTTGCGTTCAGAGCAGCCCGGCGATGTGCCCGGTGCGCTGATGGCCACCCACTATGGCCAGCGTGCCTCCGAAGGCGGCCTGCAGATCGCCGAGGCAACCACGGTCTCCGTGGTGGGCCGTGGCTATCTCGGCGCACCCGGCATCTATTCGGACGCGCAAGTCGAAGGCTGGCGCAAGGTCACCGACGCGGTGCATGCCAGGGGCGGCCGCATCTTCCTGCAACTCTGGCATGTCGGGCGCCAGAGCCATGTCGACATGACCGGTGGCGTGCCGCCGGTAGCGCCTTCGGTGGTGCCGTTCGAACAGGTGGTATTCACTGCGCACGGCTGGGTCCCCGTATCGCCGCACCGCGCGCTGGCGCTGGAAGAAATCCCGAGCATCGTCGAAGAGTTCCGCCAGGCTGCGCGGCGCGCCATGCGGGCGGGCTTTGACGGCGTGGAAGTCCACGGCGCCAACGGCTACCTGCTTGACCAGTTCCTGCAGGACGGCACCAACAAGCGTACCGATGCCTACGGCGGGCCGGTGGAGAACCGCGCGCGCCTGCTGCTTGAAGTGGTCGAGGCGGTGGCTTCGGTTTGGGGCGGCGACCGCGTGGGCGTGCGCATCGGGCCGAGCGGGACGTGGGCCTCGATGTCCGACAGCGATCCGCAGCAGACCTTCGGCTACGTTGCGCAACAGCTCAATCGCTTCGGGCTGGCCTATCTGCATGTGATCGAGCCGCGTATCGCCGGCGGCGAGGCGCCGGAAGAGGGCAAGCCGCCGGTGGCCGCCGCCCAGATCCGCGCGCTGTTCAAGGGCCCGATCATCGCGGCGGGTGGCTTCGAGCGTCACGACGCGCAGGAGATCGTGGAGCGCGGCCACGCGGACCTGGTCGCGTTCGGCCGCCATTTTTCCGCGAACCCGGACCTGCCGGATCGCCTGCGCCAGGACCTGCCGCTGAACCCGTACGACCGGGATACTTTCTGGGGCGGCGATCAGCGTGGCTACAACGACTTCCCGACCTATCCGGAGGCCCGGGAGCATCAGGACGGGAATCGCCAGGCCGCCTGATCCGCCTACTTGCCGGGAGCGCGTGGCGGGCCTAGGCTTGCCGCGCGCGCGCACCCGGCGGGCGCGTTGGCTTCTGTTCAGGCAGCAGATGCTCGACCAGATAGTCGACGAACACCCGCACCTTGGGCGACAGGTAACGGCTGGAAGGCCACACCGCGCGCAGCCAGCCGGTGTGATCGAGGTAATCGTCCAGTACGCTGACCAGGGTGCCTTCGGCACGCTGCCGGCGCACGGAGTAGTCCGGCACGCAGACGATCCCGAGCCCCTGTTCGGCCAGTTCCACCAGCGGTTCCACCGAGCTTGCCGTGGCGGAAACCGGGAGCTCGAAGTCGGGGTCCGTTGCATCCGCCGCGAACGGCCAGCGCTCGAGCTTGCCGCTGGTCGGGAACTTGTGGTGCAGGCAGGCGTGGGACTTCAGGTCGTGCGGCCGGCGGGGGACGCCCGCACGCTTGAAGTACGCGGGCGAGCCGAACAGTTTCAACTGGTACTGGCTCAGCGTATGCGCCGACAGCCGGGTGTCGCCTACATCGCCGGTGCGTACCACTACGTCGAAGCCTTCTTCGATGACGTTGACCAGGCGGTCGCTGAAATCGAGGTCCATCTCGATCTCGGGATAGGCAGCCATGAAGCGGCCGACCACCGGCGTCAGCACCGATCCCACCAGCGGCATGCTGACGCGCAGCCGTCCACTCGGCGCGCCGCGCGACTGCGCCAGTTCCAGTTGCGCGTTTTCCAGCTCCGCGAAGATGCGCTTGCAGCTTTCCAGGAAGATCCCGCCTTCGGGCGTCAGCGAGATGCTCCGCGTGCTGCGGTGGAACAGCCGCACATGGAGCCGCTCCTCCAGGCGCGCGACCGTCTTGCCGACGGCGGATGGCGAGACCCCGAGCTGCCGCCCCACCTCGGTGAAGCTGCGCGCCTCTGCCGCGCGCACGAAGACATTGAGGGCCGCCAAGTTGTCCATGATCGTTCCAGTCCGCCCAGGTGCTATGTCGTGCACTGGATTCTATATCGGCAGGGGCGGGCGCGCGGCGAGGGGCCCGGCGCGTCCCGCCGTCCGGCGCGGTGTCTGCGGGCCGCCTTATTTCCCCATAAGTAGTTGACTAGGTTTTTCACATGTATAAAATCTAGTTCACAAACATGAAAATAGCCGGTCCCACACGTTCATGCTCCATCAGCGTGCAGCGCGGCCGGCAAGGAGACGATCGATGGCCTCATCGCCAACCCCGCTGCCCGCGCAGCCAAACTTCTTCGTCCGTACCGAGGATGTCGCCGGCTATCACCCTGCCAATCACGTCGGCACGCTGAACCGCCGCATCATCGGCCGGGAGAACGTGGGCGCCACCCAGCTGGAGGTCATCCACGGCACCATCGAGCGTGGCAAGGGCGCCTTGCCGCACGCGCATCCCGGCATCGAGCAGGTCTGCTACATGCTGGAGGGCAGGGCACGCGCCGAGGTGAACGGGCTTTCGCGCGAACTGGGCCCAGGCGACTGCTGCTTCTTCCCGGCCGATGCCATGCATGTATTTACCGTGATCAGCGACGAGCCGGTCAAGTTGCTGGTGATCTACGCCCCGCCTTACGAGGAATCGCCGCAGCGTGTGATCCGTCCGGCCTGAGCCTTGCCGCCCGCGGCGCGGGTGTGCGCTTGCGACGTTCGTAGTTCAAGCCTGGAAGGAGATGCAGACAGATGCAGATGACCTTGTCTTCCCGACGCCGGTGGCTGTTGTGCGCGGCGCTATTGACCTGCCTGCCGGGCGCGGCCTGGAGTGACGGCTACCCCAGCAGGCCCATCCGCATGGTGGTGCCGTACGCGCCGGGCGGGGCCACCGATGTCGTGGCGCGGCTGGTCTCGCAGAAGCTGGCGGAGGCGTTGAAGCAGCCGGTGGTGGTGGAAAACCGCCCGGGCGCCAACGGCATCATCGGCACCGACGCGGTGGCGCGCGCCGCGCCCGATGGCTACACGATCCTGCTCAATACGGCCGGCGCGCAGACCCTCAGCCCGGTGCTCTACAAGGCGGGCTACGAGCCGCTCAAGAGCTTTGCGCCGATCAGCCTGATCAGCAGCATCGGCTTTGTCATGGTGGTCCATCCCTCGGTGCCGGCAAAGACGGTGCAGGAATTCGTGGCGCTGGCGCGTGCCAAGAGCCGGCCGCTGAGCTTGTCGGCGGGCAGCAGCATGATCGAGCTGATCGGCGAGACCTTCAAGGCGACCGCCGGCACGCCGGACGTGGTCAGCGTGTCTTACCGCGGCACCGGGCCGCAGATGCAGGCGGTGGTGGCCGGCGAGGTGGACATGACCATCGATCCGTTCAACGCGATGGCGATGATCCGCGCCGGCAAGCTGCGGCCGCTGGCGGTGCTGTCGCCCAGGCGTTCGCCGGCGCTGCCCGATGTGCCCACCATGCAGGAAGCGGGTATCCAGGGGCTGAACTTCAATTCCTGGGCAGGCTTGCTGGCGCCCGCCGGCACGCCCAGGGAGATCGTGGCGCGGCTGAACCAGGAGATCGTGCGCATCGTCGCGCAGCCCGATATCAAGGCGCGGCTGGCAGCCATCGACTATGAGGCGGTCGGCAGCACGCCGGAGCAGTTCGCCACCATCATCGCCGACGACGCCGCACGCTGGGCCCGGCTGGTCAAGGACACCAACTACAAGGACAAGACCGCGCCTTGAGCGTGGCCGTCGATCACGCATGGCCGGCGCGACCCTTGCAGCCGGCGGCAACGGGACGCAGTGGGGATCAACCCGGATACGGCCGGAAACAACAGGAGACAAAGACATGGCAATGTTCACCACGCGGCGGCGCGCGGCTTTCTTATCGTTGGCGCTGGCGGCGGTGCCGTTTGCCGCACCGCATGCGGCAGCCGCCGACGCCTATCCCACCAAGCCGATCCGACTGGTGGTGCCGTTTGCCGCCGGCAGCGGCACCGATGCGGTGGCGCGCATCACCGCCAAGGAGCTGGGCGACGCCCTCAGGCAGAACGTGGTGGTGGATAACCGCCCGGGCGCCAATGGCGCCATCGCCGCCGAGATCGTCGCGCAGGCGGCGCCGGACGGCTACACGCTGTTCATGACCACGAACACGACGCACTCGGCCAATCCTTCCCTGATGAAGAAGTTGCCGTACGATCCGATCCGCGATTTCACGCCGGTGGCGCGCATGGGCAACCTGCCGTTCATGCTGGTGGTCAACCCCAAGCTGCCGGTCAGGACGGTGCCGGAGCTGATCGCCTATGCGCGCACGCATCCGGGCATGTCCTACGCCAGTGGCAACAGCACCGGCATCGTGTCGGGTGCGACCTTCGGGCGCCTGACGCAGCTGGACCTGCTGCACGTGCCGTACAAGAGCACGCCCCCGGCCATGACCGACGTGATCGCCGGGCAGGTGCCGATGATGTTCGTCGACGTGGCGGCTGGCATTGCCAACGTCAAGGCTGGCAAGCTGCGCGCGCTGGCGGTGACCACGGCGCAGCGCAGCCGGCTGTTGCCGGATCTGCCGCCGCTGGCCGACGCGCCGGAACTGAAGGGATTCGACATCACCTCGTGGAACGGCGTGTTCGCGCCCGCGCATGCGCCGGCCGAGGTGGTCGACAAGCTCAACCAGGCGCTTTCGCGCATCGCTTCGAGCAAGGAAGTGGCGCCACGCTTCGAGGCGCTGGGCTTCGAGGCATTCGGGCAATCGCCCAAGCAGTTCTCCGGTTTCGTGGCCGGCGAACTGGTCAAGTGGACCAAGCTGGTCAAGGACGCCGGCATCCAGCCGGAATGAGGCAGGCATGAACTTTGAAAGAACCCCCGAGCAACGCGCCATCGTCGAGGCGGTGACGCAATTGTGCGGCGACTTCGGCGCCGATTACTGGTCGGGCCTGGACGAGCAAGGCAAGTTTCCCGAAGCCTTCCACCAGGCCATGGCCAAGGCCGGCTGGCTCGGCATTGCCATGCCCGAATCCTATGGCGGTGCCGGGCTGGGCATCACCGAGGCGGCGCTGATCATGCAGGCGGTGTCGGCCTCCGGCGCCGGTTTCTCCGGTGCGTCCGCCATCCACATGAATGTGTTCGGGCTCAATCCGGTGGTGGTGTTCGGCAGCGCGCGCCAGCAGGAGGCTGCGCTGCCGCCGCTGATCGCCGGCACCGAGAAGGCGTGCTTTGCCGTGACCGAGCCGGACGCGGGGCTCGACACCACGCATCTCAAGACCCAGGCCGTGCTGTCGGCGGACGGCAAGAGCTACCGCGTGGACGGGCGCAAGATCTGGATCTCCACCGCGCAGGTGGCCGACCGCATGCTGCTGCTGGCGCGCACCACGCCGCTGGACAAGGTGGCCAAGCCGACCCAGGGGCTCAGCCTGTTCTACACGTCCCTGGACCGCAAGCACATCGAAGTGCGCGAGATCCACAAGATGGGCCGCGCGGCGGTGGACTCGAACATGCTGTTCATCGACGGGTTGCAGGTGCCGGTGGAGGACCGCATCGGCGAGGAAGGGCGCGGCTTCGAGTACATCCTGCACGGGCTCAACCCGGAGCGCATCCTGATCGCCGCGGAAGCCGTGGGCCTGGGCCGCGCGGCGCTGGAGGCGGCCACCCGCTACGCCCGCGAGCGCACCGTGTTCGGCCGGCCGATCGGCCAGAACCAGGGCATCCAGCACCCGCTGGCGCAGGCCTGGATGGCGCTGGAGGCGGCAGACATGATGGTGTGGAAGGCCGCGTGGCTGTACGACCAGGGCAAGCCCTGCGGGGCCGAGGCCAACACCGCCAAGTACCTCGCCGCCGAGGCCGCGCATCAGGCCTGCCAGACSGCGGTGMTGACGCTGGGCGGCATGGGCTATGCGCGCGAGTACCAGGTGGAGCGCTACCTGCGGGAGTCGTACATCCCCCGCATCGCGCCGGTCAGCGCCCAGCTGATCATGTGCCATATCGCCGAGCGGGTACTGGGTTTGCCGAAGTCGTACTGAAACCGAAGGCACGGAGCGAAGGCATCCGCGTGCCGGGGCGGGACGTGCGGGCCGCGATTCTTTAGCGTTTATCCTGGCAATCCCGCTCCTGGGCGTCTCATTCTTTCAGCGATGAAAATAATAAAAAACGCGCCGCTGGCGACAGC
>NZ_JBFTNF010000050.1:0-86991 GCF_056397345.1 Cupriavidus sp. 05N38 | reverse complement strand
GGTCATGCTCGAATGGCAGCGCGACTGGAAGAACCGCGACACATACGATGCCGTGACCGGCCTGGCCAAGGAACATTCTGGCGCGTACGGCATGGGTATCGACTATGCCTACACGATGGTGCACAAGGCTGCGCAACGTACGGCAACCACGCACGAATCGATCGCGCCTGTGCATGCGCCGGTGATCGAGCACTAATCACCTCCAGTCGGTGCCGAAGGCTTGCTGAAGCTTTCGGCACCATGCAAATGATCGGCGCGGTGGTTGGCGAGTTCCTGTCGGCGCAGCGCGGTCTTGGCTTTCTGAAGCCGCCACCGGCGACGCGGCTGTTCCAGCGCCGCACGACTAACGTCATACCGATTCCTTCCTTTGCGCCGATTCGCCCGCCCCCGACAATGAGCCACCGTCGGCAATGCGGGCGCTGCGCGGGACATGCTGGTCACGCGTAGCGCCCGCTTCCGGCTCATTTCCATTCGGGGACCATAACTATGAACAAGCGGGTGCGCGCCCTCATCGTGGCGCTTGGGGTTGGCATTGGCGTGGTCGCAGGCATCGGATCCGCCTTGGCGCAAGGTGCGCCGGACAAGACGAAGATCAAGGTGGGCATCTCGGCCGGTAACCAGGAGCAGATCTTCGACCTGGTCAGGAAGGTGGCCGCCCGCGACGGCCTGACGATCGATGTGGTGGTGTTCAACGACTACCTGCAGCCCAACGAGGCGTTGGCATCCGGCGACCTGGACGCGAACGCCTTCCAGCACAAGCCATTCCTCGACAGCCAGATCAGGACGCGCGGCTACAGGATAGTGCCGGTTGGCTTGACGATCACTGCGCCGCTGGGGATTTACTCCAAGAAGTATCGCGGCGTCGATGAACTTCCGGAGGGCGCGAAGATCGGTATCCAGAACGATCCGTCAAACGGCAACCGCGCATTGTTATTGCTGCAGAAGGCAGGACTGATCAAGCTGAAAGCAGGCGTGGGCCAGAACGGCGTCAACGCGACGCCGCTCGATGTGGTGGAGAATCCGCGCAAGCTCAAGCTGGTGGAACTCGACGCCGCCCAACTGCCGCGCGCGCTGCCCGACCTCGCGGCGGCATCGATCAACAATGACTATGCCTACCAGGCGGGACTGTCCTTGCAGAAAGACACCATCGCCATTGAGGATGCACGCGGCCCGTACGCCAACCTGATTGCCGCGCGCCCTCAGGACAAGGACAAGCCGTGGGTGAGCAAGCTCGTCAAGGCCTATCAATCCGACGAAGTGCGCAACTTCATCAATGCGCAGTTCAAGGGATCGATCATCCCCGCGTTCTGAACCACCGACAAACGGATACAGCGGCACCCGAGCGCGATGCCCTGCCTGGTCGCTACTCCGCCACGATCTTGCGCTCTGTGGCGATCCGTTTCCACAACGCCAGCTCTTGCTTCATCCGTTTGCCGAACACGTCCGCACTGGCGGCGGACGGCCGGGCGCCGTCCTGGGCCAGCGTCGCCTTCAGGTCATCCGATGTCGCCACCGCCGCGATCTCGCGGTTAAGCCGTTCCACCAGCGGCGCCGGCGTGCCGGCCGGCGCCAGCACGCCCACCCAGATGTCGGCCACATAGCCGGGAACCGATGCGCCCAGAGGCGGCAGATCCGGAAACGCAGGATTGCGCTCGTGCGACGTCACGGCCAGCGGACGCACCTTGCCCGACTTGATCAGCGTGGCCAGCGAACTGTAGTTGGAGATCATTACGTCGATCTGCCCGGCCGCCAGGTCGATCAACGCATTGGACGCGCCCTTGTACGGCACGTGCATCATGCTGACACCCGACGACACGCACATCAGTTCCGTGGCCATCTGCCCCAGCGAGCCGACGCCGGCGGACCCATAGGTGATGCTGCCCGGCTTGGCTCGCGCTGCGGCCAGCACCTCCGCGGGCGTGCGCGCGGGCATCGCCGACGACACGGCCAGCAGCATCGGCCCATCGGCTACCATGGCCACCGGCGCAAAGGCCGTGAGCGGGTCGTACGGCGAGTTCGGTTGCGTGGCCGCCGCGGTCAGCAGCGTGGATGACGTCAGCAGCAGCACCGATCCATCGTGCGGTGACTTGGCGACGAAGTTGGACCCCACCACACCGGCCGCACCCGGCCTGTTCTCCACGATCACGGTCGTGCCCAGGCGCCGAGCCAGACCTTGGGCCAAACCGCGAGCGATGACATCGTTGCTGGCGCCGGCCGTGAACGGTACCACCAGCCGCACCAGCGGCGGCACCGCGTCGGGCGCCGCTGGCGCAGAAGTCTGGGCGCCTGCGGCCCCAGCCGCGCCAACCAGCAGCAGCGCCGCCAGCAGACGGCCTGCAATGTCAAAATACGTCGTTCGATACCAGCGCATTACGGCACCTCCGGGATCAGCGTGGAAATGAAAATGACATCATTCAAGGGGGCGAGCCGCTCAGGCCGGCACGTCCAGGTCCAGCAGCGGCGCGTACTGCTGGGCCCCGAAGATGTCGCCATCGCCCGCGCAGCCGCTGGGGCGGTTTCGATAGATCGTGAACTTGATGGCCAGCGCGGGATCGTATTCGACGAAATCGGAGATGCGCTCCACCGGAATGCGGTACAGCGCGGCCATCGATTCGCGCGTGATCGCGCGGGATCGCTTGACGCGCTCATACTGCGCCGCCTCGCGAAAGATGATGTCGAACGTGATCTTGTTCACGCCGGCGTTCTTGCTGCGGATGGTCTTGGCCAGTTCGTGCAGTTTCTGAGTAGGCATATTCGGCTCCAGGATGGCTTGCATCAGACGCCCGCGTGGACGAGGTGTGTGGGAAACAGCGCCAGCGGATCGTGCACGGCGATGGTGTGGTTGAGCGTCCAGCGGTAAGCCGCGCTCGCGTGCAGCACTTCGTCCAGCGGGAACGACACCGATCCGGCCGTGCCCTTCACGTCGGGCAGCCGCGCGTAGAACATCTGGCGCAGCCCGGTCATGGTCACTTCCTCGGCCATCTCGCGCGTGGGCGCCACGCCTTGCACCAGCACGGCGAGCTCGTGGCCGGGCCGGTCGCGCAGCGGCTCCAGCTCGCCCATCACGCCGTCGCGCCCGTAGACGCTGTAATGAAGCTGGTAGCCTTCGTCGCCAAAGCGCAGTCGCACCTGCTCCCGGGCCCATGCCATGACGCGGTCGATATTGGCGATCGTGTATGGATCGCGCACGCCGCACAGCCCCACGTAGCGTTCGCCCACCTTGCCAGAGCCTTCGAGCTTGACGCGCACCGCTTCGTCAGCGTGGAAGCGCGACCCCGTGATCCGGGTGGTGCGCTCGTCCACCTGTTCGTAGCGGCAGTCGCGCATGTCGAGGCGGCCGCCGGCCACGAATTCGTCGTATGGATTTGAACGCTCGTACATCGCATGGCCCGCCACGGACGCCACGGTGCAGCGCTGCTCGGGGTGCATGGCGGTGACGCGCACATCGTCGTGCGAGATCGTGCCCATCACGGTCTCCTTGCCGCCATAAGGCTCCGCGCAGAACGACGCGCATTCCAGCACCTTGCCCAGGTAGTACGCCTGGTCCGCCGAGAAGCCATGATGCAGCGCGGGCGCGGCGAACAAGGCCGCGTCGGAGCTGCGGCCCCCGATGATGACATCGGCGCCCTGGCGCAGCAATTCGACGTACGGATGCACGCCGGCCATGGCGACAACGCGCTCGGTGGCAGCGAGTTCGTCGTGCGTGAGGTCGGCAAAGCCGTCCAGCCCCGTGATCGCATCGCCGTCGTCGAGTCTCGCGCGCAGCAGGCCCTTGTCCACCTCGGAATAGAAGTAGCCGAGCTTGAAGCGCTTTAGCCCGTGCTGGCGGGCCAGGTCCTGGATGATGCGAACGTACAGGTCCACACGGCTGTTGGTGCCGGTATCGCCAGCCGAGCCGATGATCATCGGCACGCCAAGCTTGCGCGATGCCAGCAGCATCTGCTCGAGGTCGTGGCGCTGCCATGCCTCGGGGCTGGTCGAGGTATCGGACCCCAGCGGCACTGGCCCCACGTCATCGCTGCCCGAGTCGGCGGCGATGTAGTCCGGCCCGGCTTCCACGCCCAGTTCGAAGCTGGCGATGCGCAACGGCGCAAAGCCAAGATGGCCGTTGGGGCAGATGATCTTCAGTGACTGCATGTGTCAGGTCTCCAGAGCGTTCGCGGGCACCGATGCCCGTCCTGGAACCCTTTCAGCGAAATCCATGCCAGACTCAAGAATTGACAATTCTCCTTTTAAATCAACGCACTAAACGGAACGCAAAAATACCATGCGCGGATTTAACGCGCGATTCACACGCAGCGCGTGCGATTTTCACGCATCGGTGATACCCAGCTTGATCATCTGGTGTCGCAATGCATGGCGCGTCAGACCGAGCCGTTCCGCTGCGATGCCGATGTTGCCGTCGGCGTGGCGAAGCGCAGCGCGTACCAGACCGGTCTGGAAGCGAGCCGTCGCCGTGGAATAGTCGAGCCCGCCGTCGTCCTGCGGATTGTCGTGCACATCGGTGCCTGCGTCGCCACGGGCCCGCGGCGCGGGCAGCTTCTCCGTGGCACGAGCGCCGGAGACCTCGCGCAGGATACGCGCGGGCAAATGCCCGGGCAGCACCGTATCGCCCTCCTCCAGCAGGCAGATCCGTTCGAGCAGGTTCTCCAGCTCGCGCACATTGCCCGGCCAGCGATAGCTGCGGAAGATGCGCGCCACCTCGGGGTCGAAATGCCGCATCCGACTGCCGTACTGCAGGTTGTAGCGTTCCAGCGCCGCATGGGCCAGCAGGAAGATGTCGTCGCCGCGCTCGCGTAGCGGCGGGATATTGATGGCGATGACTTGCAGGCGGTAGTAGAGATCCTCGCGAAAATTCCCTGCGTTGACTTCGCCCAGCAGGATCTTGTTGGTGGCCGCGATGAAGCGCACGTCCACGCTGATCGGTTTGACCGCACCCACGCGCCGGAACCGTCGGGTATCGAGCAACGTGAGGATCTTCGACTGCATCACCGGGTCCAGCTCACGCACTTCATCCAGGAATACCGTGCCGCCATTGGCCGCCTCGATCAGCCCTTCCTTCTTGACCACGGCCCCGGTGAATGCGCCTCGCTCGTGGCCGAACAGTTCCGATTCCAGTAACTGGGCTGGAATCGCCGCGCAATTGATATCGATGAAGTCGCGCGCGGCGCGGGCAGACTGCTCATGGAGCATCCGGGCAATCAGGCTCTTGCCGGTCCCGGTCTCGCCATAAATCAGCACCGTGCGGGCCTGGCTGCGCGCGACGCGCGTCACCAGGTCGCGCAACGCGACGATGGACGGATGATGACCAACTAGATCGGACGATTGAGGATGCATGTGTATTGGATGGCCGTGCAGCAGCAGCCGTAGACCGTATCAGATGTAAATGTGTCACCGTTGCCGCAGAAAGCTGTCAACTCGCGAGCCGGTGCAAGGGCAAACACCCGCTCGGCTTTGCACCGCAAAGGCGTGAAGACAGCGAAAGGAATCTACCACGAGCGAAGCCGGGGCCGGCCGGACCGTCAGGGCGGCCAAATCAAGATCCGGCTAACGGCCGGCCGACGGTACTAATGCTGGAGCCGGGCCCCGCTATCGCCCTGCTTCTTTGTGTTTCGACGCCATGCGCTCCTGCTGGGCGGGGGGCGTCGGATCGTAGTGGCTGATCTGAATGCTGTAGTTGCCGTGTCCGCCAGCGATCGCGTTCAGGCGCGATTGATAGTCGTTGAGTTCGGACAATGGGACCTGCCCTACAACGACCACGGCGTTGCCGGCGGCCGTGCGTGTGCCGTGAACCTGCCCGCGCTTGGCGGACAGGTCGCCGATGATGTCACCCATCGACGCTTCCGGCGTCATCACCTCAATGTCCACGATAGGCTCAAGCAGGATGGGCTGGGCTTTCAGCACCGCATCGACGAAGGCCTTCCGCCCCGCGGAGACGAATGCCACTTCCTTGGAGTCGACTGGATGGCTCTTGCCGTCGAAGACGGTGACGCGCACGTCCTGCATCGGGAAGCCGGCAAGCGGTCCGCTGTCGATGACCTGCAGGATGCCCTTTTCCACGGCGGGAATGAACTGGCCTGGGATGGCGCCGCCCTTGACGGCGTCGACGAACTCGAAACCAGTGCCTCGCGGCAGTGGCTCGACGCGCAGCATGACTTCGCCGAATTGCCCGGCGCCCCCGGTTTGCTTCTTGTGGCGATAGTGCCCCTCGGCGCTGGTGCCGATGGTTTCCCGATAGGCGATTGTCGGTGGCCGTGTCACGACCTCGAGCTTGTACTGCTCGGAGAGTCGCTCCAGCATGAGGCGCAGGTGCAACTCGCCCAGGCCGCGTACCACCGTCTCGTTGGTGCCGGCCGGGTGTTCGATGCGCAGGCACGGGTCTTCCGCACTCAGTTTCTGCAGAATCTCCCAGAGGCGCTGCTCGTTGCCTCGGCGTGCAGGCTCGATCGCCAGACCATAGATGGACATGGGGAAGTGGAGCGGGGTCAGGTGGATGTTGCCGTCCTCGGGGGCGTCGTGCAGCACGGCATCGAAGCCGATCTCGTCGACCTTGGCCGTGGCGCAGATATCGCCTGGCCCGGCTTGCGTGACGTCCACGTGCTCCTTGCCCTGCAGCATCATGAGATGAGCGACCCTGAATGGCTGGCGCCGGTCACCGATATAAAGCTGGCTATCGCGCCTGATCGTGCCCTGATGGATGCGAAACACGGCCATTTTGCCGATGTATGGGTCCATGACAATCTTGAAGGCGTGGGCCAGCACATGCCTGTCCGCGACCGGCTCGGCGCGCACGACTTCCTTGCGGCCGCCAGCGTCGCGATAGAAGAGCGGCGGGTTCCCTTCCAAGGGATTGGGCAGGAGCCGGACGAACACATCGAGCAATTCCGCGATGCCGGCGCCGTTGGCCGCTGACGTGAAGCAGATCGGCACCAGATGACCTTCGCGCAGCGCCCGTTCGAAGGGCTCGTGCAACTGCTCCGGGTTGATGGCCTCGCCCTGCTCCAGGTATAGCTCCATCAGGGCTGGGTCGATCTCGACCACTTGATCGACCAGCGCGTTGTGCGCCGCAGCAACAGACAGGAAATCGGCGTCGCCGGCAGGGTTGAAAAAGCAATCCACCACCTCGCGGCCGCCTTGCGCCGGCAGATTGATGGGCAGGCATCCCATGCCGAAGGTCGCCTGGATTTGCGTCAGAAGCCCCGGAAGGTCGACCTTTTCGCCATCAATACCGTTCACGATGATCATTCTGCAGAGCTTGCGTTCCTCCGCCCACGCCATCATGCGCCGGGTGGTCATTTCGATGCCGGTCTGTGCATTGATGACGATGACGGCAGTCTCTACAGCGGGCAGGACACTGATCGACAGCCCCGAAAAGTCCGGATATCCGGGAGTATCCAGCAGATAGATGCGCGTGTCCYTATAGTGCAGATGGACGACGGCAGAGTTCAGCGAGTGATGATATTTGCGCTCGAACGGGTCGAAATCGCTGACCGTGGTGCCGCGCTCCACGCTGCCGGGCGCGTGTAAGGCGCCGCCCTGGTGCAGCAGCGCTTCGACAAGCGATGTCTTGCCACACCCGGCATGCCCGACCAGGGCGACGGTGCGGATGGCATCGGGACTGTATCGCATGGTCGCCCTCGTCCAGTGATGGATGTGGGGTCATTATTGGCGAAAAAGGACGTGTGTGCCATACGGGGTAATCTATATGAACGCTTCCCGTTTGCGCACACCTTCAGCGATATGCCGGACTCGTCAGCAAGTGTCTGGCGCCTGACAAGCCCTAGCCCGAGTATCCGGCAGGTGAATCCTGGCCGGAATGGATGACCGAAAGTCCTATGCCGAGCCAGTTGCGATCAGATCCCTGACGGAAGGCGAGGCTGCGAAGCGCACAGGCAAAACTGCAAGCCGTGCAGTTCTATTCGTAGGTTATGTATGCATTCTGCTCACTTCGGGTTTGCTCGCACTTTAGCCGCTGTGGATTGGACTTCAGCAACGCGTACGAGCTCCGCAGCGGCCCCGCATAGAACGACGGTGCGAGTGAAGCGCTAAAGCCCTCAGCGAATAGCTGCGTAGTCTGATATGAGTTCGCCCACGCAAGCAAGGCATCCCAAGAAGCCAGCACAAGACAGGCAGGAATCTCAGACAAGGGAGTCGGATCTTTTCCGCCTATGCTTGGGCACCACACATCAGGAGACCACTATGCCCATTGAACATCCCCGCTATCGGGTAGCTGCTGTCCAGGCGGCGCCAGAGTTTCTGAATCTCGAGGCAACCATTGACAAGACGATTGCGCTCATCGAAGAGGCCGCCCGAGGCGGCGCAAGTCTCATTGCCTTCCCTGAAACGTGGATACCTGGCTATCCGTGGTTTGCCTGGCTTGGTGCGCCGATCTGGGGAATGAAATTCATCCAGGCATACCACGACAATTCGATGGTCATCGACAGCGTGCAGTTTGAGCGCGTCGCCCAAGCGGCATCGCGTTGCAACATCACCGTTGTGCTTGGCTTCAGCGAGAAAGACGCTGGAAGCCTGTACATTGCCCAGGCCATCCTGAGCCCTGAAGGGAAGACCATTGCCACGCGCCGCAAGCTGAAACCCACGCATGTCGAACGCGCGATCTTCGGCGAAGGCGACGGCAGTGACCTGGCTGTTCACGACACCAACCTCGGCAGGGTTGGCGCCCTTTGCTGCTGGGAACATCTTCAGCCACTTACCAAATACGCGATGTATGCTCAGAATGAGCAGGTCCATATCGCCGCCTGGCCCAGCTTCTCCCTTTACGTCGACGCGGCTTACGCGCTCGGACCAGAGGTAAACAACGCCGCGAGTCGGTTGTATGCGGTCGAGGGCCAGTGCTTCGTGGTTGCGCCGTGCGCGACGGTTTCGCAAAAGATGATCGACATGCTTTGCGAGACACCCGAGCAGCAAGCGCTCCTCAAGCTGGGGGGCGGCCACGCGCAAATCTACGGTCCCGACGGACGGTCGCTGGCCGATCCGCTGCCTGCGGACGCGGAGGGGCTGTTGTATGCGGACATTGACCTGGCCGCCATCACCCTCGCGAAGGCAGCTGCTGATCCGGCCGGGCATTACTCTCGCCCTGACGTGACACAACTGCTGCTGGACCGCAATCCAAAGCCTCGTGTCGTGTATGCGAAGCCCAGCCAAAGCGCAAACGGCAACTCCGCGGGCATGCGGGCCGTCGAGCATACCGAGCTCGAAGAAGGTGAACAGGCCTGAGCGTTCAAACGACGCCTCGGTTCAAGCCGTCTCACAGGGACTGGACGGCCCGGCTGCTAGTCGCGCGAGCGGAACGCAGCCGGGCTTTGGCCGAACCGCCTCCGGAACGCGCGGCTGAAGTGTGCGGGATCGTTGAACCCCCAGCTCAGAGCGACCTGCTTGATGCTTAACCCGGAACAGGCAACGTCGAGCAGCGTCGCCCGACATGCCTGCAGCCTCTGATCCCAGATCCACTCGGCAAGCGAACACGGTTCCACCTCGAACACCCGATACAGTGAGCTGACGGACATACCGAGCGCTTCGCTGATCGAGCTGATGCTCAAGTCCGGGTCGGATAGATGTTCGTGAATATAGGACTTGATCCGGTTCAAGTGAAACAGCTTCAAGGTCGGTAGCGATCCGGCCTGCGAAGCCGGCAAAGTCGCAAGAGCCGCAGCGACGAGATCGAGCACGGCGTCGGAAACAGACGCCTGTGTCTGACCAGCCATCGCCTCTGCATGCTCTGGCAATCCCGCCACCAACTCCCCTAGCAGGCGCCCTATGCCTTGACTGCCGCGAATGGCGACGGCCGTCAACCGCTCCGCCGACGGTGCTCGCACCCGCAGCCGGTCGCGTGGCACCGTCACCACCAGTTGTTCGAAGTCCTCCCGGAACACGAGTTCATAGGGACGCGTGCTGTCATAGATCGCAAAATCGCCAGCTGCAAGTACCGCACGTCGACCATCTTGGCGTACTTCCCCCTCACCTGCCAATTGGAAGCTGACCAGGAACAGTTCCTCCTGAGTCTGCCGGATCAGTCGCGAAGTCCGTCGCACATGCTGGCCACTGGAATTCACCACCGCAAGTTCAATGTCCGCGAGATCGCTCTGGGCGATGCAACCAGAAAACTGCCGCCCTCCATTGAGCTTGGCGGGGTCAACGTCCAGCTTGACGAAGGCGCGACTGATAGCGTCTCGCCAATAGTCCAGCCGCTCGCCGACAGGTGCGGAATCGGTACTTGTGCGTTTCATCGTCTAACCCATGAACAGGACATCGGTGAGTCCTGGATTGATGCCACTCGCTGAACAGCACAAGCCCGCGCACGCCATTTCCGGTGAGCAATCAGCCATCGCACAACATGCTTTCAGGAATCCACGCGTGCGTCGCGGCGGACCGCTTGCGGCGGACGGCCAACTGTATTGACCCGCCGCACCTCAAGCGACGTGGATTAGGCTTGAGGGGGGGGTAAGGGACATCAGCCAGACGATTTCAATAAACCGGGTAACAAGCCCCAAGTGATTTGGGCTTGAGGACACCGCGTCACAGTTCGGCGACGAACCGGCGGATGGCCGCCGCAACTGCTGATAATTGCCGCTTCGTGACCTGCAATCGACAATGAGCTTATCGAATCAGGACGGCGTCTCAGCTGCCGGAGAGCCATCCTCTCCGGCAAGACCGCGGTTCAGCTTTCGAAAGGGGCGTGGTCGAGCAGGTCGCAAACGTTCGGAATCTCGAAACCATGCACGTGACGACGTCCGATATCTGCTAGTCCCGTGCCAATTGCCGTGTGGGGCTTCTTCCGTGCAACTTCAGCTAGCGCCGCCTGAAACGCGGCTTTGAATCCCAGACGCGGATAGAGTTGCAGGACATCGTCGATGAGGGACGGTGTAAGTTCCTCGATCCAGAGCCCCATGACGTCCACATGGGCACCCATGTGGACAAGAGCGACTTCCGGCTCCTTGCGGTCGGCGATGCCGGCGCTGGCGTGAAGCGCGATCGCGTCCCAGACCAGTTGTGCCTTCGATTCCGCGTAGCCGTTCGCCAGCAGGAATCGGCTGGCGGCATCGGCGCCATCGACTTCAAAGCGTTGATCGGCAGCAAATTCTTCCGTAAGTCCCAGGTCGTGCAGCAACGAGGCAAGGTAGACGGCCTCGCGGTCATACTTCAACCCACGCTTCTGACCAAGGAATTCAGACCACCACCACGTCCGGTGTACGTGACCCCACATCGCTTTGGAATGGACGCGCTCGACGAGCGAGGCAGCTTTACGGGTAAGCTCGGAATCGGGATCGCTAACGCCCCCGATGATGACAGGTGTGCCCACATGTCCTCCGCAAATATCAAGTTGATCAGGTTCCCAGTGTAGGTCGCCCGGGGTTGGCAAAAATGACTGTTTTTGGATGATTTGTGCCAGAATGGGCTTTTGGTCGGAAGGCGAGGCCTCGATGAGGGAACGGAAGACATCACGCGGCCCGCGTGCAGGGGCGATGCCGAGGCGAGTTGTGATCTTGGGATTGCCACCCGTCGATGCGCTCGACGTCATCGGCCCGGCGGAAGTATTTGCCTTCGCGAATCGGCTTCACGAGGGCAAAACTGCACCCTATGCACTGGAACTGGTTTGTGCGGGCGCCGACATATACATCGAGAGCGAAACCGGCATTGGACTCAAGGGACACAGGACGCTTGAACAGGAGCGTCGTGCACACAGGCCAATCGACACGTTGATCGTGGCTTCGGGCTTCAGATCATCAGATCAGCTGGACAAGGCCACCATGGAGTGGCTCCGAACGCGCGCGCGGACAGTGCGGCGCATATGCTCGATATGCGTCGGAGCGTTCGCATTGGCTGAAGCAGGACTCCTGGATGGTCGCAGGGCAACGACCCATTGGGGTGTGGCGCAAAGCATGGCCGAACGCTATCCCAAGGTGCAGGTCGATCCGACTCCAATATGGGTGAAAGACGGAAACATCTACACCTCCGCTGGAGTATCGGCGGGTATCGACCTTGCGCTTGCCTTGGTCGGCGAAGACATGGGGGACAATGTGGCCTTGGAGATCGCCAAGAATCTTGTCCTATTCTTGCGACGTCCGGGCGGACAGGCGCAATTCAGCGTCGCCCTTCAGTCCCAGCGCACGGCCGGCTCAAGCCTGGATGAACTGTGCCTCTGGATCAGCGAGCACCTCGAAGCGAGCCTTACGGTAGAAGTCCTGGCAGATAGGCTCGCAACCAGCGTCAGGACGTTGATACGCACCTTCCAGCGAGAACTGAAGACTACGCCAGCAAAGTACGTCGAGGCCGTCCGACTCGAAGCAGTGTGCCGGGCGCTCGAACTAGGTGGGCGGTCGACGGAGGAAATCGCACGGCGCTATGGCTACAACAGCTTTGACGTGCTACGCAAGGCGTTCACGCGTCGGTTCGGGGTGACCCCAAAAAATTACGCAGAACGCTTCGCGAAGGATAGCGCAGCGAGCTAGGTGCTTGCGGGCCCGCGATGGGCACCCGGAAATGTTCCACCGTCTGCCTGGCGCGGATCGCCCGCTACAGTCAGTCCGGCATGGCGCCGCGGCCGTCCCAGCCCCGCCCGTGCGCATTGCGGTAGCGCACCGCGCCCGAAAGTGGACACCGGACCGAACGTGCTGGCCAACGACGGCCCATATCGTCGTGGCCGTACTCTTGCTTCAGTGCTTGTTCGAGGCCCCCAGAGCGGGATCGGCCCGGCCGAGGAAGAACCGCAGTACCAGGCGCTGGATGACCGTTCCGTAGGGTGGATAGAACAGGTCGATGGGGAAGAAGCGCTGCCGCTTGAACACGGTCTTGGCATGGGACAACTCGCGAAAGCCCTCTTCCCCGTGATAGTTGCCCATGCCCGAGTTGCCGATGCCGCCGAAGGGTGCGTCGTGATTCACCACATGCCAGCCCCAGTCGTTGACCGAGACGCCGCCCGAGTGCGTACGGCCGAGTAAATCGTCGCGCTCGGCGCGGTCGCGGCTGAAGCAGTACAGGGCCAGGGGCCGCGCGTGCTCATTGATAAAGCCGATCGCCTCGTCCATCGTGTCGTACGGGCCGACCGGCAGGATGGGGCCGAAGAGTTCTTCGGTCATCACCAGCATGTCGGGGGTGACGTCCGTAACGATCTGCAGCGGCAGCGTTCGCTCTTTGCCAACTGGCATCGGCCCGCATGACTCGATGCGCGCGCCCTTGGCGCGCGCATCATCGAGCAGTCTCTGGATGCGTTTGTACTGACGCTCATCGATGATCGAGGTGTAGTTGGGGTTGCCGGCCGTCTTGTTGTCAAAGAACTTTTCAAACGTTTGGCATTGGCACGCAGGGTCACCGCTCAGCTCGAACAGCACTTCCTCGATATCGCGCAGGCTCAGCATAGGGCGCGGATATCGGCGGGGTGGTGCCGAGGATTTCCGGACATCGTTTGCCCATTATCTGGCTAGATCTGTGCCACTCGAGACGCTTCAATAGAAGCCAAGAGCAACACTCACCGCCGGCCACAAGCCCGCACAGCGGCAATCCCAACCTAGAGTACCCATGAACCCCTCTCTATCTACGATCCCGGAACTCCTGGCCGATCTCGCTGCCGGCAGCTTGGTGATACTGGTCGACGATGCAGACCGAGAGAACGAAGGCGATCTCGTGATCGCCGCCGACCACATCACCCCGGATGCCATCAATTTCATGGCCAAGCATGGTCGCGGGCTAATCTGCCTGACACTGACACGCGAGCACTGCCAGCGCCTGCGCCTGCCACCGATGACCACTCGCAATGGTGCTGCACACGGCACCGCGTTCACGGTCTCCATCGAGGCGGCCCGCGGCGTCACTACCGGGATCTCGGCGTCCGACCGCGCCAGAACCGTGCAGGCAGCGGTTGCACGAGATGCAACACCGGGCGATCTCGTTCAGCCGGGGCACATCTTTCCCTTGCAGGCCCGTGACGGCGGCGTACTCGTGCGGGCGGGGCACACGGAGGCCGGCTGCGACCTTTCGGCGATGGCAGGCCGCTCTTCCGCTGCCGTCATCTGCGAAATCATGAACGACGACGGGACCATGGCCCGCATGCCAGACCTGGAGATCTTCGCTCGCAGGCATGGTCTCAAAATCGGATCCATTGCAGATCTGATCGAGTACCGCAGCCGCAATGAAACACTGATCAAGCGAGTCTCCGAGCAAATACTGCACACTGCACAGGGCGAGTTCAACTGCATCGTCTTCCGTGACCACCTCGGAGGAACACATCTTGCGCTAACGTGCGGCCAGTGGTCGGCTGCCGACGAAGTACTCGTTCGGGTGCATGAACCCATGTCGATGATGGATCTTCTAAGTGTGAATACCAACCGGCACTCCTGGTCCCTGTCGGGAGCACTTGCAAAGCTGCAAGCCTCGGGGAGAGGTGCCGCCCTGCTTTTGAACTGTGGCGAGGATCCGGAAGCCCTGGCGTCGCACATGTCAGCGCCTGACGGTGGCGCGCTTGATCAAAAGCCAATGGACCTGCGCACGCACGGCATTGGAGCGCAAATCCTGCGCGATCTGAACATCGCCAGGATGACGCTCCTGGCAAGCCCACGGCGTCTGCCAAGCATGGCCGGCTATGGGCTGGAGGTGGTGTCGTTTCTGGAAGCTCCGGCCGCGATAGCCAAAGCCAACCTTTGGGCGGCCTAGCCCCACCGCCATACGCCCCAACATCGAGAGAATTTGCATGTCCGCCGCTGAACAAATAGACATCATGACCCCGCTGGAGCACCATCATCTGGAGAGACTGCGCGACGCCCGGAGGCTACGGTTTCCGGCCATATCCGCAAAGCCAACCGGGCTGGTCGAGCGTTGTGGCGAGGCCAGGCTACCGCTCTCTACCGGCACCTTTCTGGCGATTGCATATCGAAGCACCACGACCGGCCTGGAGCATATTGCGCTAGTGATGGGAGATCCCGCACAAACACCGGGATGTCTGGTCCGAGTGCATTCCGAGTGCCTGACCGGCGACGCATTTTCGTCACTCAGATGCGACTGTGGTGAGCAGCTCCAGCTTGCATTCCGTCGTATTGCAGACGAGGGCTGCGGCATCGTTGTCTACGTACGCGGCCATGAGGGCCGGGGCATTGGACTTGCGGAGAAGATCCTCGCGTATCGGCTCCAGGACGCGGGGTTCGATACCGTCGACGCCAATACCCATCTCGGCCACGCCGTCGACGCCCGCACGTACGATGAGGCGGCCCATATTGTCCTCGACATTGGCGCCAGCACAGTGAGATTGCTCAGCAACAATCCCACGAAGCGGGCAGCCCTGGCTGCGCACGGGCTGAATGTCCTGGCACAAGTGCCCTTGCACATTCCCGAGAACGCCGAGAATCGGCGCTACCTGCGGACCAAGCGAGAGAAAATGGGTCATCTGTAGATGCAGCCCTTAATGCCAACATAGACCTGGCGTACGCGTCCGGCGCCGGACACGATCGCTGCAGTTGACCGACCAACTGCGTGATCGACGAATGCCTGCGATAGGGGATCACGCACAATCCCCCTCCAATTCATCAAGTAGTGCGCTGCTGCGACCGCGGGGCGAGACCATTCGCCAGTATGCGATGTGAACCGACAGAATCCACACCGACGACACACCCGTGCCCGCGGGCCACACTGGGGGCGGCGGAGGGTGGGTCGACTGCAACTGGCGATGCTCAAGGCTGGCCAACCGTTGCCATGTGTCGCACATGGTAGCGTTTCATTCGCGAAATCGCTTCGGTCCGGGTTCGCAGTCTCAGCCGCTGCAGGATGCCGGACACGTGCTGCTTGACCGTATTCTCCGTTAAGCCCAGGCGCCGTGCGATGACCTTATTTGGCAATCCTTCAAGTAGCAGAATCAGGACTGAGCCCTGGCGCTGGGTCAGGCCCATGGCTTCCGGGGTAATTTGGGTACGCTGTGCCGATTCGGTCGTTCTATCCTGCACGCCTGCCGGCGCGGCGGTGAGTGACAAGCTGCCACCCGTCTGCTCGGCGCCCACGCGCAGTTCCAGGAGCGAGATTACTTCAGCACGGGAGCGCAGGTCGAGCCGCTGCAAGATGGCAGACACATGTTCCTTCACCGTGTTTACAGCCAGACCGAGACGGCGCGCAATGAGCTTGTTGGATAATCCCTCGAGAAGCAAATTGAGTACCGTTCCCTGGCGTTGGGTAAGACCCAGCCCTGCGGGCGGCGCCGAAGTGATTGTCCCGACCTGCCGAGTGGGGCTGTTGTCGTCCCGTGCGCCGGGATTGGTACGCGAGTGCTTACAGCCTGGGGCCTGTGCTAGCGGTTGGCGTTTTGCAATCAGAATGGCTTGCTTGCGCCTGGTTACACCAAGCCGCCAGATGACCGCAATGTCGTGCTCCTTGGCAGCCCTTTCCGTCATGGAGAAATGCTGCGCTACCACCTTGTCGGGCAACACTTCAAGCAGCAGAACGAGGACGGCGCATTGCTGCTCGGGGAACACGCCTGAATCCGCCACGGCGTCGGCATTCTGTGTGAATCCGCTTGCTGGCGTTTGCGCAACGACAGTTGCGTCATCCGCCATATCCACCYGCACTACGATCGGGAAGGAGCTGGCCTTCTGAGGATCGTTGGCGGTCGCTGCCAGTGACGAATTCGCGCTACTGAATGTGGCCACGAAAGGCAAGCTGTCCATGGCGGCAGGCCTGGAGCCGGTTGAACTCCCAGGATGGACGCGTCCAGGGATCACGCCTCCCCTGGTCTGCAACGCTCGAGGAAGCGCCGCCTCCCTGTTGACAATCGCGAGCTTTCCCCCATGTCCCATCCCGATGGCCGGATGATGGGTGTCTTTGGCCTGCATACCTTCCATCGTTGCCTGCAACTCCTCGAACTGCGTCGTGGTCAGTTCGGCCACGACGCGCAACGTGTCCCTAAATTGCTCTGAAATCATCTTCTTGTTACGTTTTCCCCATGACCCATGGTTCCCGCACTGGTGCCAGTGTTCGCCCCAAAGAGTGGAATGTGGAGCGTGGAGCTTTGCTCGGCCTCATCGCGAAGCGCCGGGATCGTTCTCTATTGCATCGCTGAATTCGTGGGTCGCACGACGGGCGGGGATAATCGAGATATGCATGCCACCGCGAGCCGCATTGCGAACGGTGCCTCCGTGAGTGGCGTTACACAACTCAGCGTTCGCGATTGTCTGGTGTTCAGTATGACAAGGCCGGCTCTTCAGAATGCAGCGAGGCAGACAGTTGTGCCCGCCGACGAAGCCAGGGGGAAGGCCGGTACCGCGGGTCGCCGCTCAGTTGCATCATGTTGTCGAGCAACTTCAGCACCGTACGCGCTCCCAGACGATCACCCCACGTGAGTGGCCCCATCGGATAGCCAAGACCAAGCATAACTGCCCTATCAATATCCGCCGGAGTTGCGATCCCCTGCTGTGCCATATCACAAGCGATATTTATGATTGTCGCCACGATCCGCTGGGCCACAAGCCCCACGCTGTCCCGCACAATGCTCACGCCCGCGCCATCGGAGCCGAGCGCACCGTGAGCCGCACGCCGAAAAGCCGGGTCCGTCACGGGGGAAAGCATCAACGTACGCCGTCGGGAAGTATCAAAGCAGAGATCCAGCCCGACTGTGCGTCTCGCATCCAATAGCTCCCGTGCGCAGCAACTGCTGACGTCCTCACCCAGAGGCGTCACGATACATAGCGCTTGCGCACTGGGACAAACACTGCTTTCCAGCGGTGTCCCCAAGGCGGTGAACAGATCGACCGCTCGCTGAGCCAAAACCGGATCCGCCGGACTAATCCACACGGCGCTGGGCCGATCCTGCGGCAGCGCCTGCGCTTTCATCCGGACCGGACTACCCTCGACGTAGCGGTAGTATCCTTCCCCGCTCTTTCGTCCGAGCAGGCCTGCAGCGCGGCGCTGGGTCGCCAGCACTGATGGGCGGAAACGCGGCTCGTCAAAGTATTGCCGGTAGACCGATTCCATCACCGGCACGGAAATGTCGAGCCCGACCAGATCGAAGAGTTCGAAAGGACCGAGCCTGAACCCCGCCTGATCCCGCATGATCGCATCTATCTCCAATGGGGTGGCAACGTCCTCGCCTATTAGCCGCAGCGCTTCAGTGCCGAATCCACGGCCGGCGTGATTGACCACGAAGCCAGGAGTATCCTTGGCGCGGACCGGAGCGTGGCCCAAGCGCTTCGCCAGTCCCATCATGGCGTCGCCAATCGCACGATCGCCCCGGACGCCATCGATGACCTCGACGACCTTCATCAGCGGAACCGGATTGAAGAAGTGGAAACCCACGACTCGCTCCGGCCGCGCGCAGGCGGCCGCGATAGCAGTTACGGAGAGTGAAGAGGTATTCGTCGCGAGAACGCAGCCGGGTGAGACGATTGCCTCCAGCGCGCGGAACAAGGCCCGCTTCGCCTCCAGGTCTTCGACAATCGCCTCCAGCACGATATGGGCAGGTCTGACGTCATCGAGCACATCGACCGTTACCAGCCTCCCGGCGGCAGCATGGGCATCCTCCTCCGGCAAACGCCCCTTCGATGAAAGGCGGGACAGCGCGCTAGCCACGGCACCCCGCGCCTCCTCGGCTGCCCCGTCCCGTGCGTCATACAGCAGGACAGTGATCCCGCCCAGTGCCGCGATCTGGGCAATGCCCCGGCCCATGGCGCCCGTACCTACTATCGCTAGCACGAGCTCTGGTGAAGCTGGATCAAGTACCATCTCGTATCACTTATATTCCCTGCACTTCGCTCGGCCTAGAGTGCAAATAAAGCTGGTCTTGCGCGCCGTATTCGCAACCGCAAGCATTGAGCGTGCCCATGGCGCCGCCGTCGGCGCAGACAAACTTCGCAACAGTGTGGCCCGTTGCGCCTGAATCTTCCGTCTAGTGGGAATCCGGAGTGCCAACGACCGGGGCAGTTTATGTGAAGCGACGTCGTAAGATGCCCTCCGTTTTGCTGCCACCCCGCCCTCCCTAAGCAGCCTTCGCAATCATCTGATGCGGGTCGATCACAAACTTCTTTGGCGCGCCGGAATCAAAGGCCGCGTAGCCCTTGGGAGCGTCGTCCAGGGAGATCACCTCTACACCCACCACTTCCGCGATCTTGAGCCGGTCCCAAAGAATGGCCTGCATGAGAGAGCGGTTGTACTTCATCACGGGTGTCTGTCCCGTGAAGAAGCTGTGCGACTTCGCCCAGCCGAGGCCAAGGCGGATGCTCAGCGCCCCGCGCTTTGCCGCTGAATCGACCGCACCGGGATCATCCGTAACATACAGGCCAGGAATGCCAATCTTGCCGGCCGCGCGGGTTACCTCCATCAGCGAGTTGAGGACCGTAGCGGGCGCCTCTTGTTGCGCGCCTGCATGCCCATGCCCTCTCGCCTCAAAACCGACCGCATCAACGGCGCAATCGACCTCCGGCTCACCAAGGATCTGCTCGATCTGATCGGACAGCGTGGCATCCAGCGAAAGGTCCACAGTATGGAATCCGACCTGGCGCGCATGCACCAACCGTGCCGGCTTCACATCGCCCACAATCACCACGGCTGCGCCCAGCAGTCTTGCCGATGCCGCTGCCGCTAGCCCGACCGGACCAGCACCCGCGACGTAGACTGTACTGCCTGGCCCCACGCCGGCACTGACGGCGCCGTGATAGCCCGTCGGCAAGATGTCGGAAAGGCAGGTCAGATCGAGAATCTTGCTAAGCGCCTGCTCCCGGTCAGGGAACTTCAATAGATTGAAGTCCGCATACGGCACCATCACATACTCTGCCTGCCCGCCGACCCAGCCGCCCATGTCGACATAGCCGTACGCGCCACCGGCACGCGCCGGATTCACCGTGAGACAGACACCGGTATGCTGCTCCTTGCAAGTCCGGCAACGCCCGCACGCGACGTTGAATGGCACCGAGACGATGTCTCCACGCGCCAGTGTCTCAACGTCGCGACCCACCTCCACGACCTCCCCGGTGATTTCGTGCCCGAGAATGAGACCCTCCGGCGCGGTGGTCCTGCCGCGCACCATATGCTGGTCGGATCCGCAGATATTGGTCGAGACGACCTTCAAGATCACGCCGTGATCAATTCGGCGGCCACGGGGATCTTCAAGTTTCGGAAAGGAAATGTTCTGGACTTCGACAACGCCTTGGCTGATATAGGCCACGCCACGATTGGTACTCATTGATGCCTCCATATTTATGCGACCCACCTCGGTGGGTCAGTGACTTGGCCGGTTACCAGTTCCAGCGGAATACGATATTCGGCGTCGTGCGAGACTTGTTGCCGGCGCTGTTGAGAACGTTGTTGCCAGTGACGGAGTGGTGCTCCAGGCGAAGGCCCAACGCGAACGCATCCTTGGGCCCAAAGTTCACGAACACTTCCGGTTCAAGATAGATGTCCACCCCGCCGCCGATGATCGGGCTGAAGTAGACCGGTCCGCTGAATGTCGCGTTCAGACCTGCCACGCGAAATGGAATCAGGAAGAACAGGCGGAGCAGCGGCCGGGTTCCCTGCACATCGGTGGGGCCTACCGTGTACCACTTCTTCCTCGCAAGGATCGAAGTCTCGAGCATCGATCCCTTTGTGAACGGTAAATCCCAATACACGCTGAGGCCTGCGGAAACCGCCCGGTAGTGCGAGTAGCTGCCGTCTTCCACACGCACCATGGCCAGCACATCCTGGATCGGGCCATAGGACAGATTGGCGCCGGTGCTCTTGGACAAGCTCAGATGCGAATTCCAGAGAAAGTAGTTCTGACGGTTCGAAGTATCCTGCCCAAGGTCACGGCCCCTGTAGGCATCGAACAGGACATAGTTATCACCCAGGGCATAGGTTCCAAAATGCTCGAATCGCAGGGTCTCGCGGCTTCCATTGGTGCCCGTTCCCATGACATAGTCATTGGGATCGCTCGGCGCATAGGCGAACTGGATATTGGTCTGCGAGTAATTCTCTGCGCGCGGACTCGCGCAGAATGATGCGAGTGCCAGGACCGTCGTCCATTTAAGCGCCCCATGGGGTGCTTTCTTCAGTTTCCACATGGCGTCAGATTTTCTAGTTAGCTGAGCTCAACCGTGTTCGCCTCCCAAGGCGAATTCCGGAACTTGGGGGATTTCGCCTGCCCGCGCCTACCTGCCGCCCGGCAGATATCGGGTATCGATGACTACCATTGGATCAAGGACGTTGGACGACAAGCCTTGCGACTTCGCCACCCAGTCCCACGTTGCGTTCACGCGCTCGGGACTGAAATTGCCGCGGCCATCCTTCTTGCTTATCTCGTTGTCGATCAACGACACCGATGCGCCAAACTCCTCGCCCGCCACCTTTGCGTCCAACCCGGGAACGATCTTCGCCATCGCCGTGCCGACCGCCGTGGGATTCGCGACGGCCGCGACGCTGGCCTTGTTGAAGGCGTCGAGAAAGCGCTTCGCAAGCTCCGGCTTTTCCTTCAGGAAGTGCTCGTTTGCGACAATGACGTAGCCATACCCGTCGTATCCATAGTCGGACCACTTAAGCACGCGCAGGGACTTCCCCGCCGCCTTCATGACCGACGCCGCTGTCGGAGCGCTGGTCACCCAGTCCAGGGCGCCATCCACTTGACCGCTGGCGATAAGCGGTGCGAGTGCCCCCGCATCGACCTTCATCAGCTTCACACTGGCCGGATCCACACCGTTCTTCTGCAGGAACAGCGGCCAAACCACGTTGACGCTTGAATAGACGGAGGTTGCCAACTTCTTGCCGGCAAGATCCTTCAGACTCTTGACCGGCAAGCTTTCGATCAGGTGAATGGAATCCGGCTTCTTGTTGTAGATGCTGTAGATCACCTTGATCGGCAATTTCTGCTGCGCAATTGCGGCATAAACCGCATCGATGCCCACCGCCGTCATATCCGCCGAACCGGACGCCACCCTGGTGATGGCATCGCTTGACCCGTTGCCACTACGGATCTCGACATCCAACTGCGCTTTGCTGAAGTAACCATCGGCCTTGCCCAGATACTCGATGCCGTTAGCGCCACTGGGTATCCAACCGAGCTGATAAATGATCTTGTCGGCGGCCCGGGCTGTGCCCATGACGCCCGCCAACAGCCCAACAGCAACTACCATTGCGTTCAACCGATGCTTTCTCATGGGAACCTCCTGACAAGAATTTCACGACGCAGCTACCCCTCCAGGTCTGCCGCTCACGCGGCCCCGGAAGAAGGTGTGTAAAGGATTGGAAGACGACTTCAGTCTGGCTGCGCAGCCCCCAGGCCCAGCGCTACCATGGCCCTGCGATACTCGACCGACATGCGATCCGCAGGTATGTGGATCTCATTTCTCAGGTCGAGAGGCAATGCTTGCGGACACTGGGCCACCACCTGCGAAAGGTCTTCAACATTGATCCGCTCGGTGAACTCGATCAGCGCTTGAGGATCAAATTTCCGGCTCTCATCGACCACAATCTGGAATATCTTGGTGGTCCATGCCGTCATGGGTGAACCCACGTCGAATACACGATAGACGGAGCCGGAATCCGGATGGTGGACCCGTACCGTGCATGAGAACGGCAGCGTGGTCTCATAGCGATAGACGGCACGATTGAACCTCGGCTCATCTGCGGCAGACCCTTGCCCCTCCTCGACATAACGAGTCCGCTCAATCACGTTGGTCTCGAACGCCAGGTTGAGGCCGGACACGGAGACTTCGTAGGGAGGGATCACAACCTCGGGGCCGCCAAACGTCGAGGTGTGCACCCACGGCACATGACAAAGATCGCTGAAGTTCTCGATATGGCGGGCAGCGGACGTATCCCATACACTGGGCGGCACAATTRCCACCGTCCCGGAACCATTCTCCACCTGGGGCCACTCGGGAAGGTCCGCACGAGGCTCGTTGCTCAAGCACACCCAGACAAAGCCATAGCGCTCCTTGCAGAGATAGCTCTGGAGGCATAGCTTCTTCGGTATCGGCAAGTTCGGCGCCAGCGCGGGAATCCGCACGCATGTCCCGGCGGCGTCGTACTCAAATCCATGAAATCCGCACACCAGATTGCCATCCTTGACCGACCCGAGGCTCAGTTTTGCGCTCCGATGCGGGCATGAATCCCGCGCGGCCTTGACGCCGTCGCATGATCGGTAGAGCACCACCGGGATGTCGAGCAGTTCCACCCCAACCGGGCCGTCGGAAACTTCCGTTGACAGGGCCACCGGATGCCAGAATGACGCAAGGATCGCCCAGTCCGACTCCGTGAAGCCGCTATCGGCCGGTCGCGGGCTGTTGGGTGTTGTGTTCTTGATGGGGAGGAACATTCTTTCTTCTCCTTAGAGGTCGATTGTCAGAGTGGAATCCGGTTTTCCGCGGGATACGCACACCAGCATGCAATCACCGCGCGCCCGCTCGCCTGGCGACAAGTAGTGGTCTCGGTGATCGATGTCGCCACACAGCACTTTCGTCAGGCAAGTGCCACAAATGCCCTGCTCGCAGTTCAACTCCGGCTGAATGCCGTGTTGCTGAAGGACCTCCACGACACTGGTTCCCTCCGGCACCATCGCTTTGATGCCGGAGCGGACCAGGACGAGCTCGAAGGCGCCACCGCTTTGCGTGAGCGTCGGCGATGCCGCGAAGTATTCGGTGTGTAGGTGAATGTCCGCCCGCTCACGTACGGCGGCGGCCACAGCATCCATGAATCCTCCAGGGCCGCAAAGATAGACATGCGTTCCCGGCACAAGATCTGCCATGGCACGTCGCGCATCAAAGCGCTGGGCCACAGAGCCGTCGTCATGATGAAATACGACCATGGATGCGAATGGCGCCTCTTGCAGTTCGCGACGGAACGGCGTCCGCGCCACCGATCGTGTTGCGAAATGCAGGACGAAGGGGCGACCACTCGCATGCATCCGTTTAGCCATTGCCAGCAACGGCGTCACGCCGATGCCCCCACCGATCAGCACCGCCGGCGCAGAACCCGCGTCCAGGGCAAATGCGTTGCGTGGGCACCCAACCTTGACCTGCGTCCCGGTACGAACGATCTCATGCATGCGCCTTGAGCCGCCGCGCCCTMCCTGCTCGCGCAATACAGCTATCACATATCGGTCACGTTCCCGTTCATCGTTCAGAAGGGAGTACTGCCTGACCGGCCCCCCGGGAACGTGCACGTCGATATGCGCACCTGCCGTGAATGGCGGAAGCACACCGCCATCGGCCCGCACGAACTCAAACGAACGGATCCCATCCGCTTCGTCCGCCATCCGCTTGACTACGAGATCCATGACTTCGCCCATGTCACACCTTCCTTCTTCGCGCTCATTCACCGCCCGACTTGGGCAGGCTGCGCGGGTAACAGATCCGTTGCACCAGCGTCACCAGGTGGAACAGTCCCAGACTCATCAGTACCAGCACGCCTAGTGCTGAAAACGCTTGGGAAATCTTGAAATAGGAGGTCGCGAACCGAATGAAGTAACCCACCCCTTTTTCCGAAGCGACAAACTCAGCGATCACGGCGCCAATGACCGCAAGCGTGATGGCCACCCGGACGGCCGAGAAGACATGAGGCAAAGCGAACGGAAGCCGGATCTGCAGATACTCGTTGCGCAGCGAAGCCTTTAGAGCCCGGCTGAGCTCGATCAACTCGGGCGGCGTCTGTGCTAGTCCGGTGGCAATACCGACAACCAGTGGAAAGAACGTAATCAAGGCGGTGATCACAACCCTCGCCAGATCGGTGGCGCCGAGCGTGACAATGAGGATTGGGGCGACCGCGACAATGGGCGTGGACTGCACCACAATCAAGAGCGGATACACGCTAGTGCGAAACACCCGGAATCGATGAAGCGACGCAGCAAGCGGAAGGCTGACCGCAAAGGCCAGCAGAAACCCCAGCACGATCACGCGCAGGGTCGCCTGGATGTGGTCCCACCACTGCCAGGGGCCGACGGCAACACCAGCCCGGACAATGGCGCCAGGCGACGGCAGCAAATATTCAGGCAGCCCCAGCCAGCGACTGGCAGCCTCCCACACACAAAGTATGACCAAGAAGGTGATGAATGGCAGCGTCGCCCGCGGGGCCATCCACGGCGTCTTCTCTCGCGCCGACAGCGGGCGCTTACCGGCTTCAATTGTGTTCATGGCTGCTCAGGAGTTCTTCGCGAAGGTTGTCGGAGAGATCATGGAAGAGCGGCTCGCGCATTGTTGCCAGCGTGCGAGGACGGGAGAGTTCCACCGGCACAATCTCGCGGATACGGCCTGGCCTCGGCGCCAGCACAAGGATCCGGTCAGCCATCAGCACCGCCTCGGTAATGGAGTGCGTAATAAAGACCGCCGTGCTCTGCCGTGCGCTCCAGAGCCGCATCAACTCGAAGCTCAGTTCGTCCCGGGTGAGCGCGTCGAGCGCCGAGAATGGCTCGTCAAGCAGCAAGATCTCCGGATCCGCCAGGAGCGCACGCGCGATGCTCACGCGCTGCTGCATGCCGCCTGATAGCTCATCCGGGTACTTCTTCCGGAAGTCCTTCAGGCCAACCAGTTCGAGCAGCTCTTCGGCTCTGGCGATGTCGCCCGGCGTCAGGCGACGGCCCTGATGGGTTATCGGGAACGTGAGGTTTGACATCACGTTCATCCAGGGCAATAGCGTGGGCTTCTGGAATACAAAGCCGATGTCGTCACGCGGACCAGCGACCTCGTCGCCAAAGATATGAACGGAGCCGGTATCCGGCTTGATCAAGCCGGAGATGAGGCGCAGCAGCGTGGACTTTCCACAGCCGCTAGGGCCAACTACGACGACAAACTCGTTACGGCGAATGCTGAAGTTGATGTTCTTCAGCGCTTGTACGACCGTGCCGTCAGACGCCTTGAAACGATGCCCCACCTCACGGAAGTCGATCGCCACGCCGCGCGCCCCTGTTACCGTGCTGCTAATGGATTCCAGGTGTTTCTGGAGCATTACTCCACCTCCCTATGTAGAATCGAAGCACCGGCATCGGCGTTCGTCATTAGGAACGCGGACAATGCCGAGTCGAACTCCGCTGGCGCTTCAATATTGCAAAGGTGACCCGCCCCCTTGATGACAACCAGCCGGCTCCGTGGGATGCTGGCGGCAAGCAGGTGACTCTCCGCTTCCGGCAACACGCGATCCTCGTCGCCGACAATGACCAGCGTGGGAACCGTAATCCGCCCCAGTGCTTCGCGGAAATCAGTGGTGACGAGAGCTTGCAGCGCTTGCTTGTAAGAGTCCGGCCGCAGCGCTTCCAGGGAGCGGCGCAACCTGAGGCGGATCGCTTCGTCGGCGCGTCCTCCCGCCAGGATGTCAACGAGTCCCTTGGCAATCTCCGCGATCGAGACACCTTCTTCGAGTGGTCTGAGACGCTTCGCAAGGAATTCCTCCCTTGCCTCGGAGGTCAGCAGGTTCGCGCCCGCGCTCGTCGCCGCAAGTGTCAGCGTGGCCACCCGCTCCGGGTATCGCAGATAGAAATCCTGGGCAATGTAGCCGCCCATCGACAACCCGACGATATGCGCGCGCTCTGCCCCAAGTTCGCTCAGCAAGAAATCCAGATCGTCGGCAAAGTCGCTGAACACCAATTGCCGGGCAGAATCATCGCTATCACCATATCCGCGCGCGTCCCAGGCGACGCACGTGTGATTAGCGCTCAGGCCCGCGAGCTGTCCGTCCCAGTTGCTGCGGTTGCCACCGACGCCATGCAGGAAGACCACCAGCGGTCCTGCTCCCGCCCGCGCGTAAGCGATGCGCACGTTGCCGCGCTCGGAGAATGCGGGACTCGTCGTCATGACCTTTGCTCCGGCAAGACAGCGACCACTTCAATCTCCACAAGGCAAGCGGGCAACAGGAGTGCCTTGACTTGCACGCCCGTACTGGCTGGCTTGTGGTCTCCGAAAAACTCCTTTCGTACCACCCAGTACTCCTGGGCCACCGACTCAGTCAGCGCGCAGGTAAAGTACGTGGTCATCTTGACAATGTCTCGCATCGAGCCACCAACACGCGCGAGGATCGCCTGGATGTTCTCGAAGCACTGGCGCGACTGGGCGACCAGATCACCCACGCCAGCCAGACTTCCGTCCGGGCGCAGGGCAATCTGGCCAGAGAGGTATACGGTGCTGCCGGCGCGAATCGCAGGCGCGGGCGGCATGTCGTGCTCCCAGTCCCATTCGGGAAAGACAGGGCTTATGTGGGTGCGGGTCAAGACTGCTCCTCGGATATAGGCTGAACAAGCGTGCGTTGCCCCGTGTTCGACGCATGGCGCACGCTCGCATTTGACAGGGTCCGTCGCTTACGCCGCGCGCATCGTTGCGCCGACATTCGTCGAGACCCCCAAATCCTCAAGCAAGGGCAGTACTCTCTCGCCGATGAAGCTGAGGTCCTTGATGAAGTCAGGGACGATGAGCGTGATGCCGTCAAGCTCGGATTCAATAATGGTCTTGGCCAGGCGACGCGCGAGCGTCTCGGCCGATCCGGTCATTGCGCCACCAAGCACCGAGCTCACTCGTGCACCTTGGTCAATGAAGTACTGGGCAGCAAAATTCTGCTTGGCGCTGACGTCGGACGAGTACTCCGCCGTCTGGGTGGCGAGCGCGATACGGTCCACGCCTGCATCGAAATGGTCCAGGCGGGCCTGCGCATCGGCGTCCGTTTCACCGGGAATCAGTGTGAACAGACCGTACGTCTTGAACTCTGGCTTGCCGGCCTGAGCCGCGAGCTCCTTGGCTCGCCTGCCGCGGGCGATTGATGTCGCGTCATCGCTGGCCGTGAAGAAGCTGCCGTGGCAGTTGTCGATCGTGAACTGAAAACCACGGTCCGAAGCTCCGGCGCAGATGATGGTGGGCATCTTCGACGGCTTGGGATTCGACATGCAATCATTCAGCTCGTAGAACTGACCCTTATGGGTGACGCGATCCTCGGTCCAAAGGCGCTTGACGACGTTGATCCACTCATCCGCGAGCCCGTATCGCTGCGCGTGATCCAGCGGCTTCCACAAGCCAAGTTGGCCGAGGTCATGGGGGTTCGAACCGGAAACAAGATTCAGCCCGACCCGGCCATTGGAAATCTGGTCTATCGTGGCCACCATCTTTGCGACGAGAGCCGGAGGGAAGATCATCATGTGCACAGTTCCCCAGATCTTGATCGAGCTGGTAGCCTGCGCAAGGCCCGCCATCGTTGTCAGGGATTCGAGAGTGATATCCCAGTGCCTGGAGGGGCCGCCGTAGCCGCGCCACTTTGCCATGCTCAGGGCAAAATCGAAGCCCATCTTCTCGGCCAGGCGAGTGACCTGAAGATTGTGCTCATAGGTTCCGGGCGTTGCTGGGGCATTTACCGACGCAACCCAGCCATTGTTGCCAACCGGGATGAATACGCCGACTTCTGTTGCTCGCTTAGTTGTGGGCATCGCAGACCTCTCTAGATCATCAGAATGCTGGTTACAGCATGGGTTTAAAACAAGCAGGCTCAAGGCCTCGTTCTCAATGGATGGATTCGTTCGAAGCTATTCGGACGGTGACAGCAGCTTGCGAAAGGCGCTGCCGTGGAAGACCAGAGGTTCCACATGCGGGCGCATCGTCAACGCGATGATCTTGAGCAAGACAATGCCGTGATCGCCAGCAGGCATGACCGTCTCGACCGCGCACTCCATCCACACCGTCGCGCCATCGATCARCACCGCGTCGCCTGGGGTGGTGCCGAGACCGAGGCCATCAAACTTGTCTTCCGACCGCGAAGCCAGGCGGCGCACCGCGGCATCATGGCTGTGCCCCAGAAAGCTGATGCCCAGCCTTGGGGCCGTTGCCAGCTTTTCCCAAGTCTTCGAGGTCCACTGGATGCAGAATGAAACCAGCGGCGGATCAATCGACACCGGAACAAAACTGCTAGCCGCCATGCCTGCCGGGCGCCCGTCAATCATTGCGCACACACCCACTACACCCGTCGGGAAGCACCCATAGGCCTTGCGCAGGAACTCGCCGGACTCACCGCCTTTTTCCGCGAGCACCGAGAATGGCGGATCTGCCGCCAGCCACTTGATTGCGTTCTCTGACATGACTTACCCCCTTTGCGAGGACAGCAACGTGCGCACGATGGAGCCCCAACGATCTGCAAATGCATTGATTGCGGTGCCGTCCTCGAATGATTTTTCCAGCAGGTACAAGCCGGATGTGGGACAGGTAGCGCCGAGTTCGACAAGTACCGGTTTCAGGAGCAGGTCCGGCGCCATGGCATGGGCAGGCCCCGCTCCGAGCATGAGTGGCACGGCGACAACGCCTTGCATTCCGGTGCCGCCGGCGAACTGATCGAGGAACAGCTTGAGCAAGCCGGTGTAGGTGGCTTTGAAGGTCGGACTCGCGACAACGATGAGCCGGGAGCCGGAGACCGCTGACACGGCGCTATCTACCGCCGGCTCACCCCAACCAAGCAGCGACGCGCCGAGATCAACGACATCGATCACGGTATCCGGCGCCCGTCCAGTCAGGGCTTCGACCAGCATGGCCGCTGCGTGTGCAGTACGTGACTTTGGCTTTGGATTGCCAACGATGATTGTGGTAGTCATTTCCAACATGCCCTCGTGGGTTACGCTGCCTTCCGTATGGAGCACTCGTGCGCTCAGGTAGCTTCTGTGTGTAGCGATTTGACCATTCCGCCTCTGCCGCAGCTATCCACATATTTGGAGAAGCCTGTCCGGAAAATTTCGGGTGATTGGCAGGATATGAGCCGCTTGTTTTAGAGCACGCGACCGACCCGTCATGCGACGACTTTGTGGTCTGCGATGGGCTGAGAACATGGGGGCGGAGCGGGTGCGGGCAGGCGCCGTCGGGGCCAGGCAACCGTACTTTGAAGATGGGAAGAATGGCGGCCGCGCGGACTCATCGAGTCGGGAAAGATATGCCGCGGGAAGTTGCTATTGCGCTGGAGCAGGGCCAGCTTGCTGTGTCGACCTGGAGCCCGATGCCGCGGGCGGGCTACGTTCTGTTGCCACGTACGGTGCTCGCCGTACTACTGCTGTTGTGACCCGTAGCCGCCGGCCGAGAATGACGTCAACTTTGTGTCCCCCCCAGCTAGCCTGTGGGGGATCAGATTCGGCATACCGAACTAGCGACGTATCTTCCTGCTGATGGTCTCAGACGGCGTTTCGGAGAATTCGCGCTTGTAGTCGGCGGAGAATCGGCCAAAGTGGTTGAACCCTACGCCCAAGGCGATGGAAGATACGTTCTGCCTGGAAAGATCAGACAGCAATTCCGTGCGTGCCTGTCGCAAACGAAAGTGCTTCAGATAGGCAATGGGGGTAAATCCAAAATACTTGCGGAAGCTCTCGAACAACTTTAGCCGCGATACACCGGCGACTGCTTCGATATCCTCGAGATGTATCGTCTCTCTGAAGTTGGTTTCGATAAAGATCTTGGCGCGCGCGACGTATCCCGGGATCCTTGCACCCAGGGCCCTTCCGATCTGATCCGAATAGTTGCTTGGCTGGGCGATCAGGAGGCCCTTCAGCAGGGCCATCTCGATATCTCGGCTAAAAGTGCCGCAGCCGTATAGCTCTCTCGCGCATTCGACCTCACTGATGTAATGCTTGACCATCCTCCACCAGGCGCCGGCACTTCCCTCATTGCCCTTGATGCATGGCTCAAAGACCAGCAGTGCTTCAGTATGCTGTCCGAGAATCTCTTCGAGCACCCTCTCCAATGACTCTCGGGATATCGTGACAAGGATCTTCTTGCAGTTCCCGGTAATGTCCATCTGCAATGGCTGTTCTGGCGATACCGCAACGCCGCAGTCGATGTTCGATAACAGCGAACCCTGGGGACCCCTCAACTCCTGCTCGCCGGAAACCGGGATGCTGATGCTGTACGTCTTGAGAATCTCCCTGGCGCCAACATCCACGGTGATGTCCGTACCGTGCTCGATATACCCAACCGTGGTCGACATGCCCTTTAGCACTTGTCCGCTGTAACGAAACCTGAAACGATCAGGTGTCGGGATATGAACCGAATGCGGCCCGCAAAGCGCTTCTGAGAACGACCATGCTGCCTTGAGGTCTAGCTCGGCAGCCAGGATGGTGTCGTCGGCATAAAACTGGCTTTCCATCATGAACTCTGTGTACTAAATCAGTGGCGCGAAGCATGGGATGGGTTCGGCTAACCGCAACGCAAGTTCCATTCCTTTCTTCCGGCCAGCTAACTGCGCAAATATGGACCCACCAAGGGATGCTCTGCATGGCTCGTGCGCCTCAACTGAGGCCGACCGCACTATCGGGTTGCCTGCATACACCCGCCACACCAAGTTGCAGCGGGCTCCGCACTCAGATATGGAATACTTTATGTATAAAGTATTAGCGTACCCACTCTGCAACTTCTGGAGCATCAGCGTTTACCCGTGTCGTGAACGCCGACAAATCACGTAGTGGCCTTGCTCATTGCCCTCCACAACACCTTCGTCGCCTGCCGCAACGCCTCCTGGTCCGGCAGCCCCGGCCCTCCTCGCCGGCAAAAGATCATCAATCCCTGAGCGTGCGCTTCTATCAGCGTCGCTCGAATGGCGCACTCTTCCGCCGGCAAGGACGGGTTGATCGCCGCGATCAGATCGTGCCAGATCTGCTGGAACTGTTTGTTCCCCTCCCCCACAAGTTCCTTCACCGAAGGGTCGTGCTCGGCAAGCGTCCAGCACTCGAGAACAAATGGCGTTACGTTGGAACTTGCGGCAAGAACCTCATCAAAGAATTCATCGATGATCGTATTCAACCGATCTTCAGGCGATTGCAGCTTATTGGAACTCAGCTTCGCGTAACGTTCGATGTAACGACCGTACATTTCGCGGATCGTTGCCGTCAGCAATTGTTCTCGTGTGGCGAAATAGTGCTGCAATGTACTAAGCCGGATTCCGACTTCCCCAGCTACCCGGTTGATGCTGTAACCGCCATACCCCTCTTCCGCAAATACCTTGATCGAAGCCTCAATCAACTCCGGAACGCGACTTGCGCGATTCCCTCGCAGTCTTGTCCGCGCTTCCGTTTTCTTCCCATAAATATCCGCTGAAGTAAACTCGATCTTTTTCACTTTATTTCGTCAAAATAGATTTCCATTTATCCATTCCACCCGGCCTTGCCTGCAGATCAGTTCAAACGGCCGAACGCCGGGTCATTTCCCCCGTCTCCGCAGGACGAGGGATTAGCCAGGTCCTGGCGAGAGCCTTGATCAAACCAATTCCAGTACGCAACGCAGCTCGGGGGTCACGCAAACAGTTCTCAACCTGTGAGCTACGGCTCTGGCCATAAATACACCATGTACAAAAGTGCTCACAATTGTTCGTAATCAGATTGTATTGATGCTCGCCAAGGCGGGAACAGGCTCGCTCTACGGTTTCCATCGGTGAAAAGGCTGGAAGCGCCTGGAATTCGATCTGGAGATCCTGACCGGACGCGAACTCGCCAACGCTTACTGCCTCCACCTGGCCACTGAGCCACTTCTCACAAAATCCAGAGTAATGAACGACTTTTCCACCACCGACATAAATGCCGTGATGCCGATAGCCGTCCCGAGTCGTGCTTACGTGAGCACCCGGGAACAGAATCGGGTTGCCTGAACATGCAGGCAATCCAACAAGGCGGTCGATACGATGGCCCGTGGTACATCTGGAAATATCGTAGCGCATAGGTCTCTCCCCGCCGCATCAGAGGAGCGACTATCGTGTGAATCACTGCAAGTCGCCTGCTTGCATAATAGGTTGACATACCTATAAATCAACGGTATTTACCCTATATATGTTACGTTTTAAGCATTTATATCTAATTTTATAGGTTATGCAACCCATTTTTCAATAGGCTAGCGAACCGATAGACTCCCAAATGCGCACAACCAGGCATCTTGCTCAGGCGGGGCCGTCGCAGCTTTCCCCCGCCGGATTGCGCCCTTGCACTGTAAGCGGCCCCACCCGCACCCAAGCAGTGCATGCCGTGCGCATTTCCGCACCAGGGCATGGCATCGCACGCCGCTGCGTGGCGCAACAAGGCGGTTGCGAATCACTTTCTCATCCCCGGTTCCGTTCCCAGGCACTGGCATGGCGTTTGCTTATTCTCGGTCAGGGAGGCGACCTAGCGTCGCTCACCGAAGGGTAGCTAGGGTTCCGGTCGTGCCATGCGCACGATGCCTGGTCCGAGAGCAACCGGCCTCAGGCGCGCTAGTTCGCGCCCAGGCTCCACGGCGGGACAAAAGCCCGGGAGGTTCACTTCGTTGAGAGGTGGCTTCCCTGCCATTTGTCACCGCCGATCGGAGCCGAACCATGCCTGCATTTCCTTTCTCACGTCCTTCGCGACGCCCGTTCCGGCGTACGTGCGCCGGCCTGCTGAGCGCTGCGCTGCTTGCCATTGGCCTCGCCGGTGCACGGCCGGCCATGGCCGAAATCAAGGTCGGTGTGTCCGACTGGCCGGGATGGGTTGCCTGGTACGTCGCCGAGCAAAAGGGCTTCTTCAAGAAGCATGGCGCGGACGTGAAGCTGGTCTGGTTCGCCAACTACACCGACTCGATCGCGGCGCTCTCCTCGGGGCAACTCGACGCCAACTCCCAGACCTGGTCGGACACCCTCGGGCCGCTGGCCAAGGGCCTGCCGCTCAAGGCCGTGCTGGTCAACGACAACTCCTCGGGCAACGATGCGCTGGTGGTCAGCGGCAAGATCAAGTCCTTCGCCGATCTCAAGGGCAAGACCGTTGCGCTGGAGCAGTACAGCATCTCGCACTTCGTGCTGGTCACGGCGCTGGCCAGGAACGGCCTCAAGCCCTCCGACGTCAAGATCACCAACCTCTCGGCCGGCGACGCTGCCGCAGCCTTCATGACCGGCCGCGTGGACGCGGCGGTGGTCTGGAACCCGTGGATCGACCAGATCACCCGCAGCGGCAAGGGCCGCGCGCTGTTCACCTCCAAGGACATGCCGGGCCTGATCCCGGACCTGCTGGTCGCGCAAGAGAAAGCGATCCGCGCCAAGCGCCGCGACCTGGTCGGCATGATCCGCGCCTGGTTCGACACCGAGAAGTTCATCCGCGAGCAACCCGCCGAGGCGGCGCGGATCATGGCCAAGGTGGTCAGCATGAAGCCCGATGAGTACAGCGTCTTCCTGCCCGGCACGAAGTTCTTCGATGTCGCCGCGAACCACGGCGCGCTGGACCCGGCGCAAGCCACCTCGTTGCAGGCCGTCACGCCGACCATTGCGGCATTCCTGCTGGAGAACAAGCTGATCGACGGCAAGCCGGACCCGGCGCGCGGCGTCGATGCCAGCCTGCTGGCCGATGCGCTGAAGTGAGACAGACATGAGCGAGAACACAGCACGCCTGCCCTCCACCGCGCGCGCGGCGCACGTACTGCCCCCATCGGCGGCCACGGCCAACGCCACGCCAGCCACGCCTTCATTCCACGCCAAGCGCCAGCCCTGGTGGGGCATACGCAGCGCCATCCCGGCGCACCGCACGGCGGCGCTGGTCAGCCTTGGCCTGCTGCTGCCGCTGGTGGCCTGGGCCTGGCTGGCCGCCAGCGGCTGGGTCGAGCCGGTCTTCATGCCCGGCCCTCTGCAGGTGCTGCAACGGCTGCACGGCTGGTATGCCGACGAGGGCCTGGCCGGCGACATCGGCATCAGCACGCTGCGCGTGCTCTCGGGCTGGGCCTTGTCCGCGGTGATCGCCCTGCCACTGGGCCTGGCGATCGGCACGTTCCGCAGCGTGCAGGCCTTGCTGGAGCCGCTGACCGATTTCGTGCGCTATATGCCGGCGGTGGCCTTTATCCCGCTGGTGATGGTGTGGGTTGGCATCGATGAGGGCGCCAAGATCGCCATCATCTTCATCGGCACGTTCTTCCAGATGGTGCTGATGGTGGCCGAGGACGTGCGCCGCGTGCCGATGGCGCAGATCGAAGCGGCCCAGACCATGGGCGCAAGCCGCGGCGAAGTGATCCGGCTGGTCATCGTCCCCGCCGCCAAGCCAGCCTTGCTCGATACGCTGCGCATCACCATGGGCTGGGCCTGGACCTACCTGGTTGTGGCCGAGCTGGTAGCGGCCAGCTCGGGCCTGGGCTTCTCGATCCTGAAGGCGCAGCGCTTCTTGCAGACCGACAAGATCTTCGCCGGCATCCTGCTGATCGGCGTGATCGGCCTGGCGATCGACCAGTTGCTGCGCTGGACGCACCGGCGCGCGTTTCCCTACCTGCACGCGAGGCGCTAAAGCCATGTCCATGACGCTCTCCCCCAAGCTGCGCGTGCGCGGCGTATGGAAATTCTTCGGCCGCGGCAAGACGCACGATGGCACGCCTGACAGCACGCCCCCGGCCGCATTGCAGGACATCCACCTGGATATCGCCAACAACGAGTTCGTCACGCTGGTGGGCGCATCCGGCTGCGGCAAGTCCACGCTGCTGCGCTCGCTCGCCGGCCTGGAGCCGCACAGCGCGGGCGAGCTGCTGTGCGACGGCAAGCCGATCGAAGGCCCGGGCCCGCAGCGCGCGATGGTGTTCCAGCACTACAGCCTCTACCCGTGGCTGACGGTGATCGAGAACATCCGCTTCTGCCGCGAGCTGAAGGTCAACACCAGCAGCCGGACCAGCGCCGATGTGGAAGCCGCCTCCGGGCGGGCCGATGCCTTGCTGCGCCTGATGGGGCTATGCCACGTCAAGGATGCCTACCCCGGCCAGCTGTCGGGCGGCATGCAGCAGCGCGTGGCCATTGCGCGTGCGCTGATGAGCCGCCCGCCGGTGCTGCTGATGGACGAGCCCTTCGGCGCACTGGATGCGCAAACCCGCGAGGTCATGCACGACCTGATCCTGCACGTGCACCGGCTGGAGCAAAGCACCATCGTGTTCGTCACGCACGATGTGGAAGAGGCGATCTACCTCGGGCAACGCGTGGTCCTGATGGCGCCGCGCCCCGGACGCATCGACACCGTCTACGAGGTGCCGCTGCCGGCCGCGCGCACGCAGGAGATGAAGCTCTCCTCCGAATTCCTGAACCTCAAGCGCGAGGTGCTCGCGCGCATCCGCGCCACCTCCGGCATGCAGACGGATTTCGAATTGCTCGAGCAGCTCTCGCATGCCGCATCCACCGACCTCGCACCCGAGCCGCAGGCCTGAGTTGCCACCCGGAGACCAACAGAATGGAAACCCCTGAACACGCCTTTGCGAACCCGTCCGTGCATGCCGCGGTGGATGTCATCGACCACTGGCGCCGCTTTGCCCCCGACCTGCCCGCCAGCCAGGTGGCCTGGAGCGAAGTCCTGCCCGGCGGCTGCCACTGGAGCTGGCGCTTGTCGCGCGGCATGGCCCTGCGCTTTGCCGCCCTGGACGCGCGCGCCAACTGCTCCGTGGTGCTCTACGCCGCGCATGACCGGCTGGAGCGCTACAGCATGCCCGACACCTGCAAGGCGCTGCACACCGCGCATTTCACGCGCGGCCATGTGCTGATGAGCGATATGGGCCGCGCCATGGCCTCGATCACGCACGACACACTGGGCTGGCACGACCCGTTCGGCGGCTTGCTGGACGCCGCGCGCCTGCATGAGAAGTACGGCGAGCAGCGTTTCGGGCAACACCGCAACGCCATGTACCGCGCGGGCCGCGATGGCCTGCTGATCGAAATCGGCAAGTACGGCCTCGGCGCGCGCGACCTGATCGCGCCGGTCAACCTGTTCAGCAAGATCGCCGTGGACGCGCACGGCAACTTCGCCTTCGATGCCAGCCTGGCGGTGCAAGGCAGCTCGGTGGAACTGCGCTGCGACATGGACCTGATCGTGGCCGTCTCCACCGCCCCGCATCCGCTGGACCCGCGCCCCGGCTACGCGCCCGGCAGGGTGGGCGTCGCGGCCTGGCGCAACGGCCCGGCCCCGGCCGACGACTTCTGCCGCGGCTACCGCCCCGAATGCGCGCGCGCCTTGCACAACGCCGATGTGTTCGCGCTGTCCTGAAGACCACGAGGAACCGATATGACCAACGCTGCCACCGCTACCCTGCGCACGAGTTCGCTGGACCCCGCGCACGCGACGCTGCGCCACCGCCAGCCGGCGGGTGAGCCCTGGCTCACCGAAATCCGCGCCGGGCAGACCGTGCGCATCGTCGACCTGGAAGGCAACCAGGCCGCCGACGTGCTGTTCTACAACCGGCATGACGTGGCCGAGCATTACAGCGCCACCGATACGCTGCTGCGCCAGGGCGGCATCTACCTCAGCAGTGGCTCGGTGCTGGTGTCAAGCGCTGGCCGGCCGATGCTGACCATCGTGGCCGACACCTGCGGGCGCCACGACACCCTGGGCGGCGCCTGCGCGGCCGAAAGCAACACCGTGCGCTACGCGCTGCAGAAGAAGTTCATGCACTCCTGCCGCGACAACTACCTGCTGGCGATGGCGCATGCCGACGTGGGCCTGAGCAAGCGCGACCTGGTGCCCAACATCAACTTCTTCATGAACGTGCCAGTCACGCCGGAAGGCGGCCTGTGCTTTGCCGATGGCATCTCCGGCCCGGGCAAGTATGTGGAGCTGCGCGCCGAGATGGACGTCTGGATGCTGGTGTCCAACTGCCCGCAGCTCAACAACCCGTGCAACGCGTACAACCCCACGCCGGTGGAGTTCATCGTGTGGGATGCCGCGATCACTGCCCGCGCGCGGATCGCGTAGCGCGCAGAACGTAGTACCAGCTTGCCCATTCCGCGCCCCAAGGGCGCCGCTGCGGGACGACCCGCAGCCGAGATGATTCCCGCAGGACGACCTGCCCCGAGGGAACCACCCGCATGTCCTCGCCATCTCAACGCTTCGACACCGTCCTGATCGCCAATCGCGGCGCCATCGCCTGCCGCATCATCCGTACCCTGCGCGCGCTTGGCCTGCGCTCGGTCGCCGTCTACTCCGAAGCCGACGTGGATTCGGCCCACGTTGCGCAAGCTGATGTGGCGGTCTGCATCGGCCCGGCGCCCGCGGCGCAGAGCTACCTCGATGCCGGGCGCATCCTGGCCGCCGCCCGCGAGACCGGCGCTGGCGCCATTCATCCCGGCTACGGCTTCCTGTCCGAGAACGCCGGCTTTGCCGAAGCCTGCGAAGCCGCCGGCATTGCCTTCATCGGCCCGACGCCCGCCCAGATGCGCGCATTTGGCCTCAAGCACACGGCCCGCGCGCTGGCCGAACAGCACCGCGTACCGTTGCTGCCGGGCAGCGGGCTGCTGCCCGGCCTGGCCGTCGCGCGTGCCGAAGCGCTGCGCATCGGCTATCCCGTCATGCTCAAGAGCACTGCCGGTGGTGGCGGCATCGGCATGCGGCTGATCCGCAGCGAGGCCGAGCTGGCGCCCGCCTTTGAAGCGGTGGAGCGCCTGGCGCGCGCCAACTTCAAGGATGCCGGGCTGTTCCTGGAGAAGTTTGTCGAGCGCGCCCGCCATATCGAGGTGCAGTTGTTCGGCGATGGCCAAGGCAAGGTGGTCACGCTCGGCGAGCGCGATTGCTCGGCGCAGCGCCGCAACCAGAAAGTCATCGAGGAAACACCCGCGCCAGGGCTGGATGCGGCCACGCGCAGCGCGCTGCTGGGCGCCGCCGAGCGGCTTGGCCAGGCGGTTGGCTACCGCTCCGCCGGCACGGTGGAATTCGTGCTCGACGCGGACACCGGCGCCTTTTACTTCCTGGAGGTCAACACGCGCCTGCAGGTGGAGCACGGCGTGACCGAACAGGTCACGGGCATCGACCTGGTCGCATGGATGGTGCGGCTGGCGCGTGGCGAGGACTTCGCGCTGGCAGCCCCCGCACCGCGCGGCGCCTCGATCCAGGTGCGCCTCTATGCAGAAGACCCCGCGCGCAACTTCCAGCCTAGCGCGGGCTTGCTGACTGAAGTGCGCTTTCCTGAAGACGCCCGGATCGACACCTGGATTGGCGCGGGCAGCGAGGTGCCGCCGCACTACGACCCCATGCTCGCCAAGCTGATCGTCACCGGCACCGACCGCGAAGACGCTGTGGCAAAGCTGCAGGCGGCGCTTGGCACGACGCGGCTGGCGGGCATCGAGACCAACCTGCGCTACCTGCGCGCGGTGGCAGCCAGCGACGAGTTCATCCACGGGCGCATCATCACGCGCTCGCTGGCGGATTTCACCTACCGGCCCAACGCGGTCGAAGTGCTGGACGGCGGCGTGCAGACCACGGTGCAGGACTGGCCTGGCCGCGCCGGCTACTGGGACGTGGGCGTGCCGCCGTCCGGCCCCATGGACGACCTGGCGTTCCGCCTGGCCAACCGCCTGGTCGGCAACCCAGGCACCGCCGCCGGGCTGGAATGCACGCTGAGCGGGCCGACGCTGCGCTTTCACCATGATGCGGTCATCGCGCTGTGCGGCGCGCCCATGCCAGCCACGCTGGATGGCGTGGCGCTGGCGCCCTGGCAATCGCACCGCGTGGCCGCGGGCAGCGTGCTGCGCCTGGGCGCGGTGGCCACCGGCGGCAGCCGCGCCTACCTGGCCGTGCGCGGCGGCATGGATGTGCCGCACTACCTCGGCAGCCGCTCCACCTTTACGCTGGGCCAGTTCGGCGGCCATGCCGGCCGTACACTGCGCACCGCCGACATGCTGCACATCGGCAGTGAAACCGCCGGCGAGCCGGTAGCAGCGCTGGCGCACGATCAGATCCCGGCCTATGCCGGCGGCAACCACGCCTGGGATATCGCGGTGCTGTACGGCCCGCACGGCGCACCGGACTTCTTCACCGGCGACGACATCGACGCGTTTTTCGGCACCGAATGGCAGGTGCACTACAACTCCAGCCGCACCGGCGTGCGCCTGATCGGCCCCAAGCCAATGTGGGCGCGCCGCGACGGCGGCGAGGCGGGGCTGCATCCCTCCAACATCCACGACAACGCCTACGCCATCGGCGCCATCGACTTCACCGGCGACATGCCGGTGATCCTCGGCCCGGATGGTCCCAGCCTGGGCGGCTTTGTCTGCCCGGCCGTGGTGATTGCCGCCGAGCGCTGGAAGCTCGGCCAGTTGCGCCCGGGCGACGCAGTGCGCTTTCATGGCGTGACGCAGGAGCAGGCCGCGCAGCGGCAGGCGGCGCAGGACCGCTGGGTGCGCGAGCTGAGCGCGCACCCGGCCTTCCTGCCCGACACAGGAGCCGGCGCCGGCGAACACGGCTCGCCGATCCTGCGCCAGCGCGCGGCCTCGGCCAGCCGCCCCGGCCTGGTCGTGCGCCAGGCGGGTGACCGCTACCTGCTGGTGGAGCTGGGCGAGCTGCAGCTCGACATTGCCTTGCGCATGCGCATCCATGCGCTGCATGCCGCGCTGCAAGCCCTGCGGCTCGACGGCGTGGTTGACCTGACACCAGGCATCCGCTCGCTGCAGGTGCATTTCGACCCGCGCCGGCTCGCGCGTGCCGCCCTGATCGACACCATCCTGGCCGCGGACGATGCGCTGGGCGATACCGACGACCTCGTCGTGCCATCGCGCACCGTGCATCTGCCGCTATCGTGGGACGACAGCGCCACGCGGCTGGCCATCGACAAATACATGCAATCGGTGCGCCCGGACGCGCCGTGGTGCCCTAGCAATATCGAGTTCATCCGCCGCATCAACGGGCTCGATTCGGTCGAGGCGGTGCAGCGCATCGTCTTCGATGCCAGCTACCTGGTGCTGGGGCTGGGCGACGTGTACCTGGGCGCGCCCGTGGCCACGCCGCTGGACCCGCGCCACCGGCTGGTCACCACCAAGTACAACCCGGCCCGCACCTGGACGCCGGAGAACGCGGTGGGCATCGGCGGCGCCTATATGTGCGTCTATGGCATGGAAGGGCCCGGCGGCTACCAGTTCGTTGGCCGCACGCTGCAGATGTGGAACCGCTGGCGCGACGCGCAAAGCGGCGCCGCCGACTTCGACGCGGGCAAGCCGTGGCTGCTGCGCTTCTTCGACCAGATCCGCTTCTATCCTGTCAGCGAAGACGATCTCACCAAGATCCGGCGCGACTTCCCCGCGGGTCGCTATCCGCTGCGCATCGAGCAAGGCACGTTTGGCATGCGCGACTACCGTCGCTTCCTGGACAAGCATGCAACGGATATCGCGGCGTTCAGGCAATGCCAGCAAGCCGCGTTCGGCGCGGAGCGGGAACGCTGGCGCGCGCTCGGGCAGGCCGAGTACGTGGACGAAACGCAGGCGCCCTCCGCCGCTGCGGCCCACGCCACCGAACTCCCGGAGCAAGCCCATGTGGTGTGCAGCCAGGTACCCGGCAGCGTGTGGCGCGTGCTGGTAAAGGAAGGCGACGCGGTGGCCGAGGGCGACACGCTGGCCATCGTGGAATCGATGAAGATGGAGTTTGCCATCACGGCGCCTTGCGCCGGCTACGCCTGGCGCGTGGCCTGCCGCGAAGGCGCGCCCGTGAGCGCCGGGCAGGAAGTCGTCATCGTGGTGCCGCAAAGCGTGGCAGCGAAGGAGGCAGCATGACGGTCCCCTTCTCGCTCGATATCGCCTCGCTGCAAGCGGCTTACCAACGCGGCGAACGCACGCCCACCGAGGTCATCGAAGCGGTGATTGCGGCGACAGAGCACGATCCGCATCACGCGTGGATCCATCGCCTCGACGCCACGGCCCTGCGTGCCCGGGCAAGGGAGCTGGAACAGAACGGGCCGGCCGGCCTGCCCTTGTACGGCATTCCGTTCGCGATCAAGGACAACATCGACCTGGCCGGCGTGCCGACCACGGCCGCCTGCCCGGACTACACCTATATGCCGGCCCGCAGTGCTTTCGTGGTGCAACGGCTGCTGGATGCCGGCGCCATTGCCGTGGGCAAGACCAACCTCGACCAGTTCGCCACCGGGCTCAACGGCACCCGCTCGCCCTATGGCGCCTGCCACAATGCCTTCGATCCCGAGCGCATCTCCGGCGGCTCCAGCTCCGGCTCCGCCGTGGCGGTGGCCCTGGGGCAGGTGAGCTTCGCGCTGGGCACCGACACGGCGGGCTCCGGCCGCGTGCCCGCCGCGTTCAATCACCTGGTGGGGCTCAAGCCGAGCTGCGGTCTGCTGTCGACCAGCGGCGTGGTGCCGGCCTGCCGCTCGCTCGATACGCCCTCGGTCTTCGCGCTGACCGCCGACGACGCGCACCGTGTGTTCGCGGTGGCGCAGGGCTTCGATGCCGACGACCCCTATGCGCGCCCGGTCCAGCCGCATGGTTTCGACTTCGGCGTCGCTGCTGCATTCCGCCTCGGCGTGCCGGCGCCGGGGCAGCTGCGCTTCTTCCAGCCAGGCTATGCCGACGCCTTCGCCCAAGCGTGCGCGCATGCCCGCGCGCTGGGCGCCGAGCTGGTCGAGATTGATTTCGCCCCGTTCCTCGAAGCCGCCCGGCTGCTGTACGAAGGCCCCTGGGTGGCCGAGCGCTACCAGGCCATCCGCGCCTTCGTCGATGCGCATCCGCATTCGCTGTACCCGGTCACGCAGCAGATCACGCTGGGCGGCGCCACACCGCTGGCCGCCGATGCCTTCGCCGCCATGTACCGGCTGCGCGCGCTGCAGCGCCAGAGCGAAGCCGCCTGGGCCCAGGCGGACGCCCTGCTGCTGCCCACCGTACCTGGGCATCCGACCATCGCCGCCATGCTGGCGGAGCCGGTCGCGCGCAACAGCGAGCTGGGCCTGTACACCAACTTCATGAACCTGCTGGACTGCGCCGGCATTGCCGTGCCCGCCGGCTTCCTCGCCGACGGTCTGCCCTTCGGCATCACGCTGGTCGCGCCGGCCCACCAGGACGTGCCGCTGCTGCATCTGGCGCGGCGCTGGCAATATGCCCTGCAAGGACGCGCGGCCACGATGGGCGCAACGGGCAGGACGTTGCCCGCCGCCGCCAGTGTGCCGCCCGCCGGGCGCAGCGGCCAGCTGCAAGTCGCCGTCTGCGGCGCCCACCTGCAAGGCCAGCCCCTGCACCACCAGCTGGCCGAGCGTGGCGCGCGCCTGCTGGCACGTACCCGCACGGCGCCGAGCTACCGCCTCTACGCGCTGGCCGGCGCCGGCGTGCAGCGGCCCGGCCTTGTACGCGTGGGGCAAGCCGAAGGTGCCGCCATCGAGGTCGAAGTATGGGAGATGCCCGAGGCCCGCTTCGGCAGCTTCGCCGCCGGCATTCCCGCGCCCCTCGGTATCGGCCGCACCGTACTGGCCGACGGCAGCAGCGTTCCAGGCTTTATCTGCGAACCGTGCGGCATAGCCGGCGCGACCGACATCACGGAATTTGGCGGYTGGCGGGCGTGGCGCGCCCACCAGGCAGCCATCGGCACGGAGCCGCCGCCGCACTGAGCCCCCCGCCGTTCTCTCCTGTTTGCCGTTTTTTGTTCCCATCCACCCACTGGTCCCAACCGTGAGTTCCACCATGTTCGCCCCTACTACAGGCACGCCCTCCCATCGTCCGTCGTCGCCGCGCGTGGTTCCCGCGTGGCTGGCCGCTTGCGCGCTGCTAGCCTGCGCAGCGCCGGTCACGGCCCAGGATAGCGGCCAAGCCGCCCAAGCCGCCGAGGCGAATGCGCCGGAAGCCGCACCTGCGGAGCCGGCCGGCCCTTACACGTTCACGGGCCATCTCGACGCCGTCTCCCGCTATGTCCTGCGCGGCGCCACCACCACCTACGGCAACGGCGCCCCACTGGGTAACGCCGGCGGCGACGCCCCGGAATCCTCGCGGCCAGCACTGCAATGGGGCGTGGACCTGGCGCATGAAAGCGGCTGGAGCATCGGCTACTGGGCGTCGATGATCAACTACTCGTACCAGCAACTGGGCAACTCCTACAGCGACCGCTCGATCACCAGCTTCCAGACCGCGAAGTCGATCGAGAACGATTTCTACGGGGCCTATAGCGGGAAGATCGTCGGGGACCTCGGCTACACGGTCGGGATGACGGCCTATTACTACATCAATGGCTCCCATGCCAATGCGCTGGAATCCAGGCTCGGCCTGAGCTATGGGCCGTTCAGCCTGAATGCGCAGACGCTGCTCAACGATGTGGTGTGGGGGAACAAGGGGGATACGTACTGGACGCTGGTCTATACCAAGACCTTGCCCTATGGCATTACCTTCACCGGCACGGTGGGGGCATACACGTACAAGAAGGAGGGAAAGTACCTTGGCACCACTGATACGCTCAGCGGGACTTCATGCGGGCCACATGGCGCGTTTGTCGTCAATGGATGCTTTGCGGGGAATACGCCGTACAGCGGAGCCTTCCGGCATCTCACACTGGCGCTTGCCGCGCCGATTCCCGGGACGCCGCTTAGCGCAGGGCTTCAGTGGATTATTGGGGGGTATAACCGGTTTGGGGTGCATCAGGAGAATCGGGTCTTGGCTTCGGTTAGTTATGGGTTTTGAGCGAATTGGGAAGCAGGACAACTGTCAAGTCGCAGTCAGTGCTTCTTTGGCTACCAAGTCTATCTACCGGGGGAGTGGGCTGAAGATACTTAGCGGCGCCGGTAGGCGGATTTCCCACCGACGTGAGGTTCCTGACGAAGGACGTCCCGGGAAGGGGGCTGTAAAGCCTCTCGGTCCCAAGACCAAGTTTGCCAGCGAGCCTGCGCTCCACGCGATAGGTCGCGAAGAGTACATTGACTTTAGCCATTGTGACCGCCTACGCTGTTAGCGCAGCAAACACAACGCAGCGCAACTCTCAGGCGGCAGGAATAGCTGGCGTGGCGGCGCCCGGCGCCCGCCTCTGCCAATGGTAGGTGTTTCGCCAAAGGGGTGACGACGTCACAATTCAATGCGAAGACCAAGACCGGCGGTTTTCCTCGCATGCCTGCTTTGCGCCCCCGGATGGGCGTTGGCACAGGCTACGGCCGAGGCTGTCCCTGCGTTCAAGCAGGTTGAGTCGCTGGAGGCCAGGGTGCAGGGATGCGTGACCTGTCATGGCCAGAGCGGACAAGGCACGAGCAACGGTTACTACCCACGTATCGCCGGAAAGCCCGCGGGCTATCTCTACAATCAACTGGTGGCCTTCCGGGACGGAACCCGCAAGTACCCGCCCATGAACTACCTGGTCGCATACCTGCCCGATGCCTACCTGCGGGAAATCGCCGACCACTTCGCCAAGCAAAGACCACCGTTCGCGGCCCAGGAGGCCGGAACCACGGATCCCGTCACGGTGGCACGAGGCCAGGCCCTGGTACGCACAGGCGATGCCAGCAAGAATGTCCCCGCGTGCGCGACGTGCCATGGGGCCGGGCTGACTGGCATGGAGCCGGGCATTCCAGGTTTGATCGGGCTACGCCCTACCTATATCGTGGCGCAGCTAACGCGCTGGCGCGTCGGCGACCGGCATGCCGCCGAGCCCGATTGCATGAAGCGCATTGCTACGCGGCTTTCCGATAGCGATATAACGGCGGTAGCAGCGTGGTTGTCGCAGCAGCCCGCGCCGAAGGATCTGTCTCCCGAGTCGTCCAACCTTGTGCGCATGCCTCTGGCGTGCGGCAGCCAGCGATAAGCCATATGCGAACGAGCGCGCGTATTGGGATCGGAGTTGCAGTCCTGCTGGCCGTAGCCGTGGTCGCCATGTACTGGTTCCGCCCCAGCAGGCTTCCTGAAAAAACGGACGCCCGGCCCATCAATGCGACAACTCAGATCATCGGCAGCGGAGAGTATCTCGCCCGCGCCGGCGACTGCGTGGCCTGCCATACGGCACCAAACGGCAAGCCGTTCGCGGGAGGCCGCGCGATGGCTACGCCTTTTGGCAGCCTCTATGTTCCTAACATTACGCCAGACGACGAAACCGGCATTGGCCAATGGACCGCCGACGACTTCTACCGGATGATGCACACCGGCGTCTCGCGTGACGGGGCGCTGTTGTATCCGGCCATGCCGTTCGCCTCCTATACCAAAGTGACACGGGCCGACTCGGATGCGATCTTCGCCTATCTTATGTCCGTCGCACCGGTAAAGCAGGCCAATCGCGCGCACGAGCTGCGCTTCCCCTTCAACAAGCGCGAACTTTTGATCGGCTGGAGAACGCTGTACTTCAAGGAGGGCGAGTACACCGCTGATTCCAAGCAATCCGCGCAATGGAACCGCGGCGCATATCTCGTACAGGGCCTGGGGCACTGCGCGATGTGCCATACGGCTATCAATATGTTGGGCGGTTCGAGCGAGTCGAAAGCATTCGAAGGCGGCATGATCCCCAACCAGAACTGGTATGCGCCTTCACTCACCTCCAACCAGGAGGCCGGGCTAGGAAACTGGTCCATCAAGGACATCACGGACCTCCTGCAAATTGGCGTTTCGCACCGGGCGACGGTGTATGGCCCGATGGCCGAGGTCGTCTACAACAGCCTTCAGTATCTTAGCGATGCCGACGTCGAGGCGATGGCGGTCTATCTCAAGGCATTGCCGCAACGGGATGCCGAACCGCCTCCCACCAGCCAGGCGCGCCTGGTCGATCCGGCTGTGATGGAACTGGGCCGCAAGGTGTACGCACTGCAATGCGCTGTCTGCCACGGCGCGGAAGGCAAAGGGCAGCCGCCGGCATTTCCCCCACTGGCGGGCAATCAGTCCCTCACCATGTTGTCGCCCGTCAATTCCATTCGCATGGTGCTCAACGGCGGCTATGCGCCCGGTACCGCGAAGAACCCGCGGCCTCATGGCATGCCCCCCTTCTCGCATATCCTGAACGATCAAGAGGCGTCTGCCGTAGTCACGTATATCCGTGTTGCTTGGGGCAATAGCGGTACGCCCGTGACACCGGCCCAGGCCAACGATCTTCGTACGCTGCTTCCTGAGTGAGGAAAGTGATGGCCGATCCCATTGAGAGTGAGGAAGCGAGACAACTGGACGTGGAAGTCGCTCGGATCGTCAGCCGCGGCCCGTCGGGGACGTTTGCGATAGCCGGCGTCGCGACCGCCATCGTGATTGCCATCTATTTCGGCTTCTATCTGTTTGTCTATCTGCCGCGAGGCGTGGTTCAGTGAGCGCCGATACCAACTCCCCGGCAAACGACGGCAGCCACCACGCGGAATTTGTCGCCGTCGCGGCAGAACGCCGCTGGGCCATCGTCGTTGGGATCATCATCGCCTCCCTGGTGGCAGTGATGATCATCACCAGCCTTCACTGGGCGGCCATGCCGCCGTCCAGGGTAGAGACCATCGACGTGAAGACCTTGCACATCCGGGGCGAATTCGTTGAAAGCAACTTGGGCACCGCAATGGACAATGACGGCAAGGTGATCGTCCGCGTCGTAGCCCAGCAGTACTCTTTCGTGCCGCAATGCATCGTCGTACCCGCAGACGTGCCCATTACCTTCCGTGCCACCAGCACCGACGTCGTACACGGCTTTATCGTCGGAACAACCAATGCCAACACGATGCTGATCCCGGGTTTCGTGTCGACGTTCACCACCAGGTTTCGCACTACGGGCGAGCAATTGATGCCGTGCCATGAATACTGCGGCACCGGACATGAAGCCATGTGGGGTCGCGTACAAGTGCTAGCGCGCGACGAGTTTCTCGCCAAGACGCGTACAGAAGAAAGGCTGACCTGTGTTCCTCGCTAGAAGACTCGTGCTGGCCCATTTCTGGGTCGCCTTCGTCGCCTTCCTCGGCGCGATCCTGCTTGGCGAATGGCAGATGTACATTCGCAGCCCGCTGCATGCGTGGATCAACAACCCGGAGCACTACTATCGATCGGTGACGGCACACGGCACCGTGATGGCTTACGTGCTGCCCACACTGGTAGCCATGGGCTTCGGCTATGCCATCACGGAACTTGCGCTGAAAAGGCCATTGATCGGCGTGCGATGGGCCTGGGGCGGCTTTTGGCTGGTGGTGGGCGGCACCGCGATGGCAGCCGTCACCATGGCGATTGGCAAGGCGTCGATCCTGTACACGTTCTACCCGCCCATGATTGGAAGCCCGTTCTACTATCTTGGCGTCGTGCTGGTGGTCGTGGGCTCCTGGATCTGGGTTGCGCTGATGGCCATCAACCTGAGGGCGTGGAAGAAAGACAATCCCGGCGCAACTGTTCCGCTGGCGATGTTTGGTAACGTCGCGGGTGCCTACCTGTGGGCCTGGACGTCGCTGGGCGCCGCCATCGAAGTGCTCGTGCTAATCCTTCCCGCATCGCTTGGCCTGACCGACACCATCAACGCGGGCCTGGCGCGGGTCTTTTTCTCGTGGACCCTGCATGCCATCGTCTACTTCTGGCTGATGCCGGCGTATATCGCGTTCTATACGATCGTGCCACGTGCGATTGGAGGAAGGCTGTATAGCGATACGATGGCGCGCGTCGCATTCGTCCTCTTCCTGGTGTTCTCGATGCCCATCGGTATCCACCATCTGTTCGCCGACCCACAAGTGGGTGCCGGGTTCAAGTTTGTGCACGCGGCGATGACCGCCATGGTGTCCGTGCCGACGCTGTTGACCGTGTTCACCATCGTCGCGTCGGTCGAGATTGCCGGAAGGCTGCGTGGCGGCAAAGGGCCGTTCGGCTGGGTCAAGGCGCTGCCTTGGGACAACCCCGTGATGTTGGCGGTGACCTTCTCCTTCATCATGCTTGGCTTCGGCGGTGCGGGGGGCCTGATCAACATGAGCTACCAGCTCAACGAGACCATCCACAACACGCAGTGGGTCACCGGCCACTTTCATCTCATCTTTGCCGGGGCAATCGTCATCATGTACATGGTGGTCGCGTATGACCTATGGCCACAACTGACGCAATGCGAACCGCTGTCAACAGGAATCATGAAGTTGCAACTGTGGCTATGGTTCGTTGGCATGCTAGTGTTGTCGCTGCCATGGCACCTGGTGGGGCTGCTTGGCATGCCGCGACGCATGGCTTACTACGACTACACGCATCCGGCTATCCACCCGCAAGCGTGGACAGTGACAGCATCGGCAGCGGGTGGCTTGTTGCTTGTCATTTCCGCATTTCTCTTTATCTTCGTCCTGGCGCGCGCGCGCAAAGGCACGGCAGGTCCCGCGCCCTATAGCTTCAGCGAGCCTGTCCACGCAGGCGCTCCGGCGCCGGTGGCATTGAACGGATTTGGCCTGTGGGTGGCGATGATGATCAGCCTCACCGTCGTCAACTACGGATACCCCATCGTGCAACTGGCGTCCCTGAAGGAAGCATCCGTGCCGGTGGTACCAATCGGGAGCCGATGATGCACGAAGGCGGCATGTATGCATGGCGCAACCCGTGGTTCCGTTGGAGCGTGGTGTTCCTTTCGGCCTTGACCGTCCTGTCGATACTCGTAGGCTTCGTGTGGCTGCCGTCCGTCCATGGCGACTTCACCGCCCAGGGAATCTGGGCCAGCATTTGCCGCGCGGCCGGCGTACCCGCCGCCTGGAGCAGCGGAGCAGCCGTGAAGGACGGACCCGGCTCGTCCAATGTCGTGCTCGAGCGCGACATGGCGCGGGCCGCCCCCAGCGATTCGATCGGCCGGGGCGCAACGCTCGCACTCAACTGCACCATGTGCCATGGCGCGCAAGGCATGAGCATCTCGAACGCGCCCAATCTTGCCGGGCAGTATCCCGAGGTGGTCATCAAGCAATTGCATGACTACAAGAGCGGCAAGCGCGCAAGTCCGATCATGGAGGCTCTGGCAACGCGTCTGCCCGACAAGGACATCGAAGACCTGGCCGCTTACTTTGCTTCCCTGCCCAAGGCAAGAACCTCCCCGACTACCTACGACGAGTCGCTCCCGTCGCTGGTCCGCGTCGGGGACCCGATGCGCAATATAGCGCCATGCATTTCCTGCCACGGCGGCGTCGACCAGAAGCTGGGCGCCCCGTGGCTGGAAGGCATGCCAAAGGAATACCTGGTAGGGCAACTCAAGGCCTTCGCGCAAGGCAATCGCCACAACGATCCAGAAGCACAGATGCGTAACATGGTGCGGGGGATGAGCGCGCAGGAGATGGAAGAGGTGTCGGCCTTTTACGCCCGCAAAGCAAGTCCGGTGGAAGGAAGATAGCTAGGCAGCTAGAGCCGAGGCGACGATCGTGAGCAGGGCCAGCAAACCCCTGAGGGATTCCGCTGCGAGTTGCCGTGCTACCCTACTCCAGACCCACAGCGGACCACGCATGGGCCCGATCTCTGCCCTGACAGGATGCGTTTGCGGCGCGGAAAATTCACGGCGGTTTGATGTTCGCTGCCTGTTTCCCCTTGGGACCTTGCTTGACTTCAAAACTGACCTTCTGGACCTCCTGAAGCGATTTGAAGCCGTTTCCCTGAACCTCGGAGACGAATACCATGACGCGATGAGCGCGCTTACGGGTTCACGTCCAGCGATACGCCGGCGCAGCGAATCACGCGCAGGTAGGCGACCGTATCCCCGACTGCGGCGGTGGCCTGCTCCGCAAGCGTCCATATGCGCGCAGACTTTTCGGCGCACGCCATCATCGTCTCGAGAGCATCCGAATCTGCAAACCCGTGAGCTGCCGCTGCCCCGAGTACGGCATCGAGAACGCGTCGGGCCGCAACTCGGGCAGCGATCGGCGCCATGGGAGCCCGATACGCAAGAAAGCCTGCCATCAGCAAAAATTCGGCCGGGCTAATGTGCTGGCCATTGCCAACAGGAACACCGTCCGTATCGACTCGATCTTGCGTCATGCATCGCCTCCCTCTTTGGAGCACTTAGCGCTGTGATCGCGCGGATCCGTGCATTCCGTAGCGGATTCGACGATGTGCCCGGTGCTGCACGCGGCTCCGGACGCCGCTTGATGCCTGAGGTGACGCCGCGGGCCGCGCAGAGTTAGTCTAGTACAGGATGAATCGCCAATGCCGGCAAACGCGGCGTCCGATCGCCGCGGGTGTTGCCTCTTAGGTGTGTGTTTCGGTAAGCTGGGCATCGACAGGCATCGACACCGGGTTTATACGACCTTCCACCTTCAACGTGATCGCGCTTTAACGACCGACGGTGAAAAGGCCAATTTTTCGCCATGCCGAGACCCCAAGTCGTAGTATTCTTGATCCGCCTCCTGCTCCCCAGCGATAGCCGCTGCCTCGCTACCCGGGTGAACTGTCGTGCTGCTCTGAAACGATGATGATGAGGCGAATCGCTGCGCTCCCGTTCCCATAGGCCCACAGGAGAGGACGACGTCCAAAGCAACTATCCAGTAATTGTCATCTTTTTGAAGGCTTCGAAACACTTCGCGAACATCGCCGATGCCTGGCGAGTCCGTGCGGGTGACTGATCCCGGCCACGCCGACTATTCTCTTCGAGGGCATTAATGAAAACGCTGTTTCTCCAGGCACCTTCATTTGAAGGCTTCGATGGCGGAGCGGGCTCACGCTTCCAGACGAAGCGCGAGATTCGATCATTCTGGTATCCGACGTGGCTCGTCCAGCCCGCTGCGCTGGTCGAGGATAGCCGCGTCGTGGATGCTCCCGCAGATGGCCTGTCGCTGGACACGACACTCGACATTGCTCAGGAATACGAACTGATCATCATTCACACGAGCTCTCCATCGTTCCAGAGTGACGTTCAATTCGCAGAGCACTTAAAACGGCGCAAGCCCCCGATCCTCATTGGGATGATCGGGGCAAAAGTCGCCGTCGATCCTCACGGCTCACTGACCGCGAGCGACGCACTCGACTTCGTGTGCCGTGAAGAATTCGACTTCACTTGTCGCGAGATCGCGCAGGGCCTCCCGTTCGAATCGATTCTAGGTCTGAGCTATCGTCTGCCCGACGGCGGGATCATGCACAACGACGCCCGACCCATTCTCGAAGACATGGACCAGTTACCGTTCGTTTCGCCCATCTATAAGCGCGACCTGACACCGGAGAACTACTTCAGCGGCTACCTCAAACATCCGTATCTGTCGCTCTACACGGGGCGAGGCTGCAAATCCAGGTGCACCTTTTGCCTCTGGTCGTGCAACGCAAAGGCGAACGTGCCCTATTCAACACTTAAGGTGATGAAAGAAAATGGGTTGCGGCTCTTGCTGGTCGGGTACGAATCCGGCGACGACCAGATTCTCGTGAACGTCAAGAAGGGCCTGCGGACCGATATGGCCCGCCGATTCAGTGACGATTGCCGCAAGCTCGGCATCAAGATCCACGGCACGTTCATTCTTGGGCTTCCCGGCGAGACGCACGAAACAATCCAGAAGACGATCAAATACGCGAAAGAGATCAATCCCCACACGATCCAGGTGTCACTCGCTGCGCCCTATCCGGGTACCGTCCTTCATAAGCAAGCGGTCGAAAACGGATGGTTGAATGAAGGCAAGGTCATCGCCCTCATCAATTCGGCAGGCACCCAGGCTTCCACTATCGGCTATCCGCACCTGTCGCGCGAAGAGATCTACCTTGGCGTTGAGGAGTTCTACAAGCGCTTTTATTTCAGACCAACCAAGATCTGGGAAATCGTCCGCGAAATGCTGGTGAGTTGGGAGATGATGAAACGGCGCCTGCAGGAAGGCGTAGAGTTCTTCAGATATCTCCGTGCGCGCTAGGCATGAGGCCCGGTGCACCTTTCATCACAACGGCGTCGCGCGCCCCCATGGGCCTCGACTCTGGCGAGTCAGCACTCAGGGCTATCGCAACAACGATCGAGGTACATATAAAAATACGACGGCTACCGGCTGCTGGCCGCCACCGGCACGACGGCGCTCCAGGGATCAGCCGAAGGCATGACGCCCCGGCCTTAGGCGCGCCGACACCTACCGAAGGTGCTCAGTCAAACGGCCAATAGCGACGCTTCGTACACTCCATTACCATCCCATCTGCATGACTTTGATGGACGGCCCCGCCGCTGCCGTTCCCCCACATCCTGCACCAAGCAGCGGCGGTCTTTTTGCTTGCGGGAATCATCAACTACTTCTCATCGACGCTGCTCCTGACCTCGTGCTCGAGATCGGCCAGCCGCTCCCTGCTCCGCCGTGCGCTCAAGGGCAGGCCACCACCGCCGCCTCCAGCCTGATGCAGGCCCCCGACCAAGGCACCGAAGGACACCGCTCGCCTCAGGTCACGGCGCTCACGAAGGCCTCGAACGCGCTGGCCTCCACCGGCGGACAGAAGAAGTGGCCTTGCCCGTAGTCGCAGCCGGCAGCCAGCAGGATGTCGCGCTGCGACTCGGTCTCGACGCCCTCGGCAATCACGCGGATGCGCAGAGCATGCGCCATGCTGATGATGGCGCGGCACAAGGCCACGTCGTCCGGGCCGCGCGTCAGCGAGCGAATGAAGGACTGGTCGATCTTGATGTAGTCAATGTCCAAGCGCCGAAGGTACGACAAGGACGAGTAGCCGGTGCCGAAGTCGTCGAGCGCGATCTCCATGCCGGCTGCCTGGAAGCGGGAGAGCTGGTCCATGACATCGGCGTTCTGCTCCATCAGCGAGCCTTCGGTGATCTCGATGACGAGGCTGCCCACCGGCACGTTCCTGCGCTCGATCATGCTGGACCAGGACTCGGGCCCGCTCGCGGGCGCGCAGAACTCCACTGGTGATTTATTGACCGAGATCTGGAAGCCCTTGCCCAGCAGCACCTGCCAGCGCGCAAGCTGGTCCAGCGCTTCCGTCAGCACCCAGCGGCCGATGTCGATGATGAGGCCGGATTCCTCCGCAACGGCAATGAAATCGGCCGGGCGGATCGGCCCGCGCACCGGATGGTCCCAGCGGATCAGGGCCTCGGCCTTGCAGACCTTGCCCGTGCGCAGATTGACAATGGGCTGGTAGTGCAGCGCGAACTGCCCGGACACCAGGGCCGTGCGCAGGTCCTGCGTGATGCGCAGGCGCTCCCTCTCCGCCTGCAGCAGCGCCTGGGTGAAGACCTTCCAGCGATTGCGGCCCTCCTGCTTGGCGGCAAACATCGCCCGGTCGGCGCACACCAGCATGGCCTCGGCGTTATCGGCGTCCTTGGGGTAGGTCGCCACGCCGATGCTGGCAGACACCACCACCAGCTCGCCGGCCAGGCGGTAAGGCGCGGCAATCCCCTCCAGGATCGCCTGGGCAATATCCCCGACAACGCCGGCATCGCCCACCGCGGGCAGGATCACGGTGAACTCGTCGCCGGCCAGCCGCGCCACGGTATCCGACGCGCGCACCGATGCCGCAATGCGCCGCGCCGCCTCCAGCAGCAACAGGTCGCCCTGGTCGTGGCCGAGGGTATCGTTCACCTCCTTGAAGCGATCCAGGTCGATGAACAGCAGCGCCAGCACATCCTGCGTGCCGCGCGAACGCTCGATTTCCTGCTCCAGCCGGTCGAAGAACAGGCGGCGGTTGGGCAGATCCGTGAGCGCATCGAAATTCGCCTGGTGTCGGATGACTTCCTCCGCCTGGCGCTTCTCGGTCATGTCATGGATCAGCGCAACGCGGCGGCGCTCGCCGTACGCGTGGGCCAGGTAGGTATCCACGGTCAGGTAGGCGGGAAACTCGCTGCCGTCCTTGCGGCGGATCGAGAATTCGCCGCTCCATTTGCCCTTGGCTGCCACGGTGGCCCGCAGGCGTTCGACCAGCCCTGCCGCATTGCCTGCCCCGCCGACGCTATGGCCCGAGCGGCCCTTGATCTCCTCGACTGTAAAGCCGGTGGCGGCGGCAAAGGCCGGATTCACGTCGATGATGGTGCCATCGAGCGACGTCACCACCATGGCCTCGCTGCTGGACGAATAGACCAGCGAAGCCAGCCGCATCTCCTCCATATGGCGCCGCCGCTCCGCCATGGAGCGGCGCAGGCTGTAGTACAACAGGCCAAGCAGCAGCGTGGAAGCAATGGCACCGGCCAAGGCAACGCGGCGATAGACCTCGTAGGGCGCCAGCACCAGGCCGACCGACTCGCCCACCACGAAACTGAGCCCGAACTCCGGCACACGGTAATAGCCGAAGACCCGCTCCACGCCTTCGGAGCCCGACACCGCCCGATAACTACCAGACTGGGGCGACTCGCTGGCGAGGTACGGCCTGTTGCTGACCGCCCGTGCCAGCGTGCCCTCCAGGGCCGGCACGCGCGCAATGACCTGGCCGGAAGTCTTGATGACCGACGCCACCTCTCCATCGCGGTTAGTGAACGTCTGCGCAAAGCTGGCGAACTGTTCCGGACTGACCGAGACCACGATGACCCCGTCGAAGTTGCCCGCGCGCAGGATGGGGCGCGTGAACTGGATCGACCATTTGCGCGAGACCTTGCCCTTCACCGGGTCGCTGATGAACAGCATGTCGCGCCCGCCCGCGTTGTGATGGACCTGGAAATGCTCGCGCCCGCTCAGGTCGACCTTCTCGCCGGGCGCGGGCGGGGCGATGGACGAGTAGATGAGCCGGCCATGCTTGTCGATCACTGCCACCTGGAACGACAGGTCTACCACCAGGTTCTCCCGCTCACGCACCATGTCGATGAAGCCCGGCTGGCCGACCAGCCAACTGGCGCGCAGGTCGAGGAGGAACTCGGACAGCCGCAGGATGCTGGATTTCGAGTACGCGCCGAACGCCTGGGCCTGCGCCTGGGTACGCTCCGCGGCGTCGTGCAGCAAGCGGTCCCGCTCGCTCACGAGCTGAAACGCCGCGAACGCCCATGTTGCAATCAGCCACGCCGCTGCCCCCAGGTTCAACGGGGAAAAGACCTGGCGCAGGCGCTGCAGCGCCTTGCCATATCGGGTGGTCGAGCGTTCTGGCATCAAATGGGTATCGCAGCGCAGCGAAGAGTCGACATCGATAGCAGGCTAATCGAGGTCAGCGAACCCGACAAGTAGCAAGCACTCTAGTCCCGTGCTCACTGCGTGGAGACGAGCCGGCACGTGCCTAAAACGTCACGTCGTGGTCATGCCCCGCTCGACTCGCGGGTGGCCGGGCCGCGCTGGCGCCCCCCCCTGCTCGTCGTCCCGTTCTTGGCGCGGCCCTCCGCTTCCCTCCCACTACCGCGTCAGCGGTTTAGTACAAAGCAAATATCTGAAGCCTAAGATATTTACGAATCCCGGCCATCCCTCAATTCGGCTCGCGATCCGAGTTCCCTGCTTCGCCGTCTAGCCAGAACCGATTCGCTTTATTTTGATCGCGTCTCTCGTCCGTTCCACGCGTCCGGCGCATTGCGCCGGACGTAGTCCATACCTCAATATCCGCGTGCTGGATCGATGATGTTGTCCGGCGATTCGTCGGCGGAAACGCGAATAATATTCTCCGCAATCTGTCTTGCCGCGGATGACGGAATCGCCACCGAAGCCAGGTGGGGGGTGATCAGTACATTGGGCATGCTCCACAGCGGATCCCCGGCAGGCAAAGGTTCGCGCTCGAAAACGTCCAGGGTTGCCCCGCCGATGTGGCCGCTTTGGAGCAGGTCCGTGAGCGCCGCCTGATCGACCAGTGCGCCCCGCGCAACGTTGATGAAGGCCGCGCCTCGCGGCAGCCGCTCGAGTCGCGCCCGATCCAGGATGCCAGCCGTCTGCGGCGTGAGCGGCAGCATCACGACGACAATGTCCGCCTGTCCGAGCACGGTGTCGAGCGTTTCCAGTCCGGCAAAGCACTCCACGCCTTCGATCTGCGCCGGGCTGCGCGACCAGCCGATCACCTTGAACCCCTGGCGCTGCAGTTCGTGGGCCGCTTTCGCGCCCAGCTGACCGAGCCCCAGAACCGCCACGCGGATGTCTTCCGGAGAACGGGGATGACGGTAGGCCCACTCACCCCGCCGCTGCGCCTGCTCGAAGTACGGGATGTCCCGGGCGTGCCGCAGCACAGAGAACAGCACGTACCCCGCCATCATGCGAGCCATCTGCGGGTCCGTGAGCCGTGTGATCGGAATGCCTGGGGGAAGATCCTGCCGCTGGACCAGTGAATCCACCCCCGCCCCCAGATTGACGATCAGGCGCAGGTTCGTCATCCCGGCAAAAAAATTCTCCGGCGGCTTCCAGGCGAGCGCGTAGTGAATGTCGGCCGGCCGCGTGATGTCGCTGGAGTGAATGACTTTCAGATTCGGCAGCTGGGCCTGGAGCGCGCGCTTCCACGTGTCGAAATCGTCGAATGCGCTGTAGAAGGCCAGCGCGCCCGAGGGGGTGTCTTCAGAAATTGGCATCTTGGCAACTGCATTGAGGAAAATGGCAAGGACGGCAGCGAGAGTACACCTTGCTGCCGCTCCGCGTGCGCGTGGGAAATCAGACCGCTGCTCTGCCCTTCTGTACCAGCCGCGTGACGGCCTCGATGGCAAATTCGTAGCCGTCGCCGCCCAGCCCGGCGATCACGCCATCCGCAGCCTTGGAGATGTAGGAATGGTGGCGGAACGGCTCGCGCTTCCAGATGTTGCTCATATGGGTTTCGATGATCGGACCGGGGAAAGACAGCAAGGCATCGAGGATCGGAACCGACGAGTAGGTCAGGCCGGCCGCATTGATGATGATGCCGTCCGCCACGCCGCGCGCTTCCTGGATCCAGTCGACCAGTTGTCCCTCGTAGTTCGACTGCAAAAAGCGCAGGTCGGCATTCAGGGACTCGGCCTTTTGCTCGCATCGTGACTGCAGCACCGGAAAGCTGTCGCTGCCGTACGTCTTGTTGGCGTCCAGGCCATAAAGATTGGCATTGGGGCCGTTCAGGAACCAGATGGTGACCTTTTTGCTCATGTTCAAAGACCTCTGTATCTCAACCTTCGTGGGGGCGCGTGGCCTGCATGGCGGGCAGGCTTTGGAAAGTCTCATTCCAGCGTGCCGCGTTGCCGTATTGGGCGCGCCAATCGAATTCGGGAAACCGGAAGTCCAGATACCCCAGCGCGCAGCCGATGGTGATTTCACCGATAGTGGGCTGTTCTTCCACCAGGTCCGCTGCGATGGCGTCGATTGACTCGAGGCAGGCGCTGACTTTCGTCAGCAGCGCTTCGCGCCACGTGGGCCACTGGACTTCCTCGGGGCGCGCCGTCCGTTCGTAGCGTGCGAGCAGCGCGGCGTCGAGCAGGCCATCGCCGAGCGCCTGGCGGGTCAGGGCCGTCCACCGCGCGGGGCCGGAGGCGGGAAAGATGTCCGCGGCGCCTGCCCGGCTGGCCAGGTACTCGCAAATCACCCGACTGTCATAGATGGACCGGCCATTTTCCAGGATCAGCGTCGGGACCTTTGCGAGCGGGTTGTGGGCCGCGATGCGCGGGTCGCGCCGCACCGGATGGGCGGCGCTGTCCAGCAGCTCGATGTATTCGGCCTGCCCCGTCAGGTGTGCGCAGACCATGACCTTGCGCACGAATGGCGAGGTCGGAGCGAAAAGAAGTTTCAGCATGCTTTATTGACAGGCTCTAGGGGATCAGGACCAGCTTGCCGAAGACCTTGCCGCTCTCCAGCATCTGGTGGGACGCGACCGCCTCCGCGAGCGGAAAGGTGGCGTGGATGCGCGGCTTGACCCGTCCGCTCTTCAGCAGCGGGATGACATGGCGGGCAATGCTCTGAGCCATCCGGGTTTTCTCGTAATGGCTCTGGGGGCGCATGGTGGACGAGTGCAGGCTCACCTGGCGCTGCATCAGCGTCAGCAGTTCGACATTGACCGCCGAACCCTGCATGAAGGACAGGCTGACATGGCGGCCGCCGAAGGCCATGGCGGCAAGATTGCGGCGGACATAGTCGCCGCCTACGATATCGATTACCACGTCGACCCCGCGCCCCTCGGTGTACTTCAGGCAGGCCTCGGTGAAATCGGTAGTGGGCCAGCAGACCGTCGCATCGGCGCCCATGGCGCGCAATTCTGGAAAGCGGCTTTCGTCGTTGTCCGTGACGATGACGGTTGCGCCGGCGGCGTGCGCCATGCGGATTGCGAGCGTGCCGATACCGCCGGCTGCACCGTGGACCAGGACGGTTTCGCCCATGGCCAGGCGGCCCAACTCGAACAGGTTGTGCCACACGGTGAACAGCCCCTCGGGCAAGGCGGCTGCCTCGGCATCGGAAAGCGTGCCGGGCACGATGAAGGACTGATCGACCGGCGCCGTACACCACGGCGCATAGCCGCCGCCGGGCACCAGGCTCATCAGCCGCCGACCCATCAGCTGACTGTCCACACCGGGACCGCAGGCCACCACTTCGCCGCAGACTTCCAGGCCGAGCACGTCGGTGATGCCGGGCGCCGGCTTCGCGATACCTTGACGCTGCATGATGTCGGGCCGGTTGACGCCGGCGGCGAGCACGCGCAGCAGGACTTCGCCAGCACCGGGCTCGGGCATGGGGCGCTCGGCCAGCGTCAACACACTGGCGTCGCCGGGTTCACGGGCGATGATGGCTTGCATCGAGCGGGGGAGACTGGTCATGGGTGTGTTTTCTCAGGCTGCGTTGTCTGACGCGTTGTGTCATGCCTTCGCGGTGCGATCTTGCATCTATGCTTACGTCCGCTTCTGCGGACTGAAAATGCTGACGCCCTCGTCAGGCAGCGCAAGTCCCGCGACCGAGCCGATGGGCCATTGCTGCATGGCGCTCAGGCCCGCACTGCGCACCGTGACGACCTGACGCGCCGTCATCGGAATGTCCACGTCGATGAACGTATTGATGTGATCGCCCTGGTAGACGTGATTGATCACCGTGCCGCTCAACACCGATTCGGAATGCAGATTCTCAAGCTTGATGTGCTCCGGGCGCACGTACACGTCCAGCCTTTCCCCGTCGTGCGATGCGTCGGCCAGGCGGGCATGCGGGATGCTGATGAGCCCCGAGCCCAGGCGCAGTTGCACATCCGTTGCCGTCTGGCCGTGATAATGCCCCGGCAGGATGTTCACGTCGCCCAGGAAGGACGCCACGAACGGGTCTTTCGGGTTCTGATATAGATCGGCCGGCGACGCGATCTGCCGAATGATGCCGTTCGACATCACCGCGATCCGGTCGGACATGGCCAGCGCCTCGCCCTGGTCGTGGGTGACGAATACCGTGGTCAGGCCCAAGCGACGCTGGATTTCCCGGATCTCGACCTGCATGGAGCCGCGCAGGTTCTTGTCCAGGGCCGAGAAGGGCTCGTCCAGCAGCAGTACCTTGGGCTGGATCACCAGCGCCCGCGCCAGCGCCACGCGCTGCTGCTGGCCGCCCGAGAGTTCACGGGGCTTGCGGTGCCCGAGGCCGTCGAGCTTCACCAGGTCCATCACCTGCTTCACACGCTGTGCGATTTCGTCCTTGCCTACGCCCCGCATGCGCAGGCCATAGCCGATATTGCGCTCCACGGTCATGTGGGGAAAGAGCGCGTAGTTCTGGAAGACGATGCCGATCTGCCGCATGTGCGGCGGCTCGCAGGTCACCGGCTGACCATCGATGAAGATCTCGCCGGTGTCGGCTTCCGCAAAGCCGGCGATGAGGTTGAGGAGCGTCGTCTTGCCGCAGCCGGACGGGCCCAGCAGGGTGAGGAATTCCCCGCGTCGTATCTTCAGCGAGAGCTCATGCAGCACGGTGTGGTCGTGATACTTCTTGACCACCCGTTCCAGCCCGACGGCGGTATCGGGCTGAGCGTGGTGTTGCTGTGCGGCAGGCTCGGAGTTGGCTACGTTCATGGTTGTCCGGAGATTGAGGAGTATGCCGTGCTCCAGGCTTGGGTCCGACGACAGACATCGAGGCCGAGCTGGGACTGTTAAGCAGAATAAGGCAAACAGTAAGAATCGGGACTTTGCCGAAACTGATGCGGCGCCTCGGAAAAAACGAAATGCCCGTTTTCAGGCGCAGGCGGCGCGGATGCGATGGCCCGGAACGCCTTGTGGTGCGCGGGTGTGGTGCGGCGGTGCGGAACCCTTCGGCCGGCGCTTTACTTTTTCCTAAGTCATGAGTTTGAAAAACGTGATTTTCAAACGATGCGGGCTTCATCAAACTGGCCACTGTCGATGAGCGATGTCTCCAGGGCGCCAGTACGCCTTTCTGTCGATGCTTCCGTGCCGGGGCGACTGACCGGAGCGATTATTTTTAGGAAATTCAAATGTCAGTGGAAAAAATCAACACCGTGGTGGTCGGTGCTGGCCAGGCGGGCATCGCGATGAGTGAGCATCTCGCGCACATGGGTGTGCAGCATGTCGTGCTGGAACGCAGCCGAATCGCAGAGCGCTGGCGCTCGGAGCGTTGGGATTCTCTGGTCGCGAATGGACCAGCCTGGCATGACCGTTTTCCCGGGATGAAATTCGATGGCATTTCGCCGGAGACCTTTCCGCCGAAAGAGCGCATGGCCCAGTATTTCGAGAGCTACGCCGCCATGCTGAAGGCGCCGGTCCGTACCGGCGTGGAAGTCATGCGGGTAGAACGGCATCAAGGGCGTCCCGGCTTCAGGGTGACGACTTCCGATGGCACCATCGAGGCAGAAAACGTCGTTGCCGCAACCGGCCCGTTCCAGACGCCGGCCTATCCGAAGATCGTGCCTGAGAGCGAAAAAATCCAGCAACTGCATTCCTCGACCTACAAGAATCCGGGTCAATTGGCGAAAGGCGCGGTGCTCGTTGTGGGCGCGGGCGCTTCTGGCTCGCAGATCGCCGAAGAGCTGCGCCAGGCCGGCAGGACGGTTTATCTCTCGGTCGGCGAGCATTACCGCCCGCCGCGCGCGTACCGGGGACGTGACTACTGCTGGTGGCTGGGCGCCCTCGGGCTGTGGGATGAAGTGAGGATCCGGCCCAAGAAGGCGCACGTCGCTTTCGCCGTGAGCGGCTATGAAGGTGGCAAGACCGTCGATTTCCGCCGCCTCGCGCACGCAGGCATCAACCTGGTCGGTCTGACCCAATCCTACAAGGATGGCGTCATGACGTTCGAGCCAGGACTGCCCGAAAACGTCGCCGAAGGCGACCGCGCCTACTTCGACGTGCTGCGCGAAGCGGATGCCTATATCGAAGAGAATGGCCTGCCGTTTCCGCCGGAACCTGACGCCTGGGAGCTGCTGCCGGACCCGGATTGCCTCAAGAACCCGATCCTCGGCCTCGACCTGGCTGAAGCCGGCATCACCACGATTCTCTGGGCGACCGGTTTCAAGTTTGATTTCAACTGGCTGAACGTGAAGAATGCCTTCGACGACAAGGGCGATCCGTTCCACAAGCGCGGTATCTCCGCAGAAGGCGGCATCTATTTCCTGGGCCTGCCGAATCTGGTCAACCGGGCCTCGTCCTTCATCTATGGCGTCTGGCACGATGCGAAATACATCGCTGACCATATCGTGCTCCAGAACGGCTATATGACGTATGGGCGGTCTTGAGCCTGTTCTTGAGGCTGCACGGTGACCCGTCATTTGTAACGAGGTTGCACAGACGAGCTGCCGGATCGGGTGATCCGGCGGCTTTTTGTTTTTTTCAAGGGAGTTCCCATGGCCGAGATGACGTGCATTGAAGATCTGCGCAACCTGGCGAGAAAGCGCGTGCCGCGCATGTTCTATGACTATGTCGACGGCGGCTCATGGACCGAATATACCTACCGTGCCAACGAGGCGGATTTTCAGCGTATCGAATTCCGCCAGCGCGTGGCGATCGACATTACCGAGCGCAGCACCGCCAGCACCATGGTGGGTCAGCCGGTCAGCATGCCGGTGGCGATCGCGCCCACCGGATTGACCGGCATGCAGCACGCCAATGGAGAAATCCTGGCCGCGCGCGCGGCGAAGCAGCACGGCATCCCATTCACCTTGTCCACCATGAGCATCTGCTCGATTGAGGCGGTGGCGGAAGCCACCGGGCGCCATCCGTTCTGGTTCCAGCTGTATGTGCTGCGCGACCGGACATTTGTCGAAAGCCTGATCGACCGTGCCAAGAATGCCAATTGTTCGGCGCTCGTGGTCACGATGGACCTGCAGGTCTTCGGCCAGCGCCACAAGGACAAGAAAAACGGTCTGTCCACGCCGCCCAGGCCGACCCTGCGCAACCTTGTGAACATGGCGAGCAAGCCGCGCTGGTGCATGGGCATGCTGGGTACCGAACACCGTCAGTTCGGCAATATCGTCGGGCATGCCAAGGGCGTCGACAATATCGGGTCGCTGGTGGAGTGGACTCAGGCGCAGTTCGATCCGCGTCTGTCCTGGCAGGATGTCGAATGGATCAAGAAGCGGTGGGATGGGAAGCTGATCGTCAAGGGCATCCAGGACCCCGAGGATGCGCGACTGGCGGTGGAAAGCGGCGCCGATGCCATCATCGTGTCGAACCATGGCGGGCGCCAGCTGGACGGCGCCGCGTCATCGATCTCCACATTACCGCGCATCGTGGAAGCCGTCGGGGATCGGGTGGAAGTCCATATGGATGGCGGCATCCGCTCGGGCCAGGATGTGCTCAAGGCCGTCGCGCTCGGGGCGCGTGGCACGTATATCGGTCGCGCCATGATGTATGGCCTGGGCGCCCTCGGCGAGCAAGGCGTGAGCACGGCCTTGAACATCATTCAGAACGAGCTCGATCTCTCCATGGCGTTTTGCGGCAAGACGGATATCCAGTCGGTCGACCGCAGCATCCTGCTGACGAAGTAAGAGACGCTTTCAAAAAGACTCTGGCGTTCGGCTTTGCGTCATTGGGGTGGCCTTGCGGTACTACATGTACTGTCTGCTGCCGCGTGCCTAGCCAGAACCGCTTCGCTTTATTTTGATAGCGTCTCCGAGGCGTCTGGGCCGAAGCTGGCCTGGACGCCAGGACTCATTGACAGAGAAACTCGACGAGGCCGGCCAGCATGCGGTCGCAGGCTTCGATCTGCGCCAGCTCCACATACTCGTCGGCCTTGTGTGCGACTTCAATGCTCCCGGGCCCGCAGATCAGCACTGGCGTTTCGTTCCAGCTCCGCTGGAACAATCCACCCTCGCTGCCATAGTCCACCTTGGCGCATGGGGTGCCCGGAGGGAGCAGCGAGGCGAGCAGGCCGACAGCGGGCGAATCCTCGCGGGTGTTCAGGCTGGGATAGCTGTTCGTCATCTGGATGTCTGGCAAGGGCGCCGCAGGATCCAGCGCCTCATTCTTGACGCGCTCGGCCAGGCGTTCCAGGACGCGCTTCAGGATCAGATCGGGTCTATCTTCCGAGACGTTGCGAATCTCGAAGCTGACTTCGCATTCGCTGGGCACGATGTTCAGGGCGCGGCCGCCGTGGATGACGCCGGCGTGGACCGTGCTGTAGGGCACGCCGTAGCCCTCGTCGCGCGGGCCGCTTTCCGCCAGCTCACGCTGCACGTCCCGCAGGGATGCGACGAGGTCGCTGGCCATGTGGATGGCGTTGAAGAACCTGGGCGCCAGGCCTGAGTGGCCGGCCTGGCCGCAGCAGACTGCCCGGTAGGCAGCCTTGCCCTTGTGACCGGTGCCGATCCGCATCAGGGTCGGCTCGCCGACAATGCACAGGTAGGGTGCGGGGAGGCTGTTCTCCAGGCGGCGCAGCAGGTGGCGCACGCCAACGCAGCCGATTTCCTCATCGAAGGACAGCGCTAGCTGCAAGGGGCGCCGGAGCGGCTGCCGAGCGGCTGCCACCATGGCGGTGACGGCGCAGGCCACGAAGCCTTTCATGTCGGCTGTGCCGCGTCCGTAGATGCGGCCATCCCGGTGCGTTGCCTCAAAAGGGGGCGAAGTCCAGGGCTGGCCGTCCACCGGCACCACATCGGTATGGCCGGAGAGCAGGACGCCCGGAATGCCCACCGGACCGACCGTCGCAAACAGATTGGATCGGCTGGGGTCTTGCGGGTCGGGCGCGAGCATCGATTCGATGCCGGCTTCCGCCAGGATGTCCTGGACCTTGTGGATGAGCGCGATGTTTGGCGTCAGGGAAACCGATGCGAAAGAAATGAGCGTCTCCAGGAGCGAGACGCTTGCGGAAGAGGTGTGATTTTCCATCTCTGGCGTTTTTGATGGGGTATTGCCGAATGCGGCATGACCGATGAAGATGGCGCTTCTGGACGCCGACTCAGGACGCCGATTCAGGGCGCTGCTATATGGGGATCGAAGAAACTTGGAGCGCTCATTCCGGGAATGTATTGGTCGGAGATATAAGCGCGGCAGCGTTCCATGAAGACTCTCGTCAACCTTGACTGTTTCATCGGCTTGTAGGTCGCCAGGCCGAGCAGCATGGGCCGATGGGTACCGGCAAGGCGAACCCGCACCATGCGTTTTCCATCGAGCGACTGATTGGATTTGGGGCGCACATTGAAGAGCGCATAGCCAATTCCGTTGGCGACCAAGGCCCGGACTGCTTCCGTAGACTGCGAACGCGCAGCGATGTTCGGCGTCACGCCGGCCTCTTCAAACAGGGAGGCGAAATAGTCCCGGCTCATCGGTATATCGAGCAGGACGTAGGGTTCGGGCGCCAGCTCTTCGAAGGAGACGACTTTCTGCTGCGCCAGCGGATGGACCTCACTCACCAGGACATAGGGCGGCATGGTCGCCAGGCTCTCGAACTGGATGTCATCGCCAAGGTGCAGGTCGTAAGTGATTGCCAGGTCGATCTCGAGCGCATGGAGCTTGTTCATCAAGACCTCCTGGTCGCCTTCGACCATCTGCAGCTCGATTTTCTTGAAGGCGCGCGAAAAACCGAAGATGACCTCGGGCGCAATCATGGGCGTGAGCGACTGAAAGCTTCCCACCCGCAAGGTGCCCTGGATGACGTCGCTCGAGTCGGAGGCGATTTCATAGAGTCGGGACGACCGTCCGAGCATATCTTCGCAGTGTTGCAGGACCAGCGTGCCGACGGGGGTCAGTCCAATGCCCTTGGAAGGATGGCGCACGAACAGCTGCGCGCCCAGTTCGGCCTCGATATGGGCGATGGCTGCGGAGATCGAGGGAGAAGAGATATGGATTTGCGTCGACGCAGCGGAAATGCTGCCATGCTTCGCCGTTGCGACGAAATACTCCATCTGGCGCAGGGAAATGCGATTGAGCATGTCGGGATCAAGAAAAGGTGAACGGTCCAGTGTACTGGAGAAAGTTTGCCCTTTCGAGCGCCGGCCGCCTGGCCGGCGCTGTCACGCTGTCATTCGATGCATCGGTCAGGTCAGAGGTTTCCAGGAACGCCGAAGCTGGGCGCCGCACGGGGATCGAGCGCCCGCTTGACATAGTCCTTCAGCTGCGGCGCGTAAACCTGCCAGACGGCATAGAGGGCCTCGACCGGATTGTTGTCCACCCAGTCCAGGCGCAGATCCACGACAGGCCAGTTTTGCGCATCGTACACCAGCAGGCCTGCCGAGTGCACCGGGCCTTCCTCGCCGCCGGCGGCCTGGCCGGCGAGCATGGCCTGCATCAGCCGTTCCGCCAGCGCGCCTTCGGTCTGCTCGAAGGCCGACAGCATGGCCTGGGGCACGTCACGCGTCGCCAGCATGTTGCCTGCGCATGCGGCATGGGTGCCGACCACGCTTGCCAGGGTGCCAAGCGCCTTGGCACCCGTGAAAACCCTCGGCGGGTTGTGCGCGTCGATGGCCATGAGCTGGCGGTACTCGATATGCGGGCGCTTCTGCAACTCGGCGAGAGCGCCTTCCGGCGTAAGGCCGCTGGCCATCAGGTCCAGGGCTAGGGGGCCCAGATCCGGGTCGGTAATGTTCTGGCTCGCGGCTGCGCCCACCCCTTTGCGGCCGCGGATGCAGCGCGAGGCAACTGCCGGTGACGAGGACGCCACGGCGGCGCCGAACTGGCCGGTGGCGGGGCACCGCGCGATGATGGAAAAGGTCATGGCAGCTCAGCCAGGGATGACAGCGGTGGCGTCGATCTCGACCAGCCACTCGGGGCGGGCCAGAGCCGATACGACGATGCCGGTCGAGACCGGAAAGACACCCTTCAGCCAGCGGCCCACGACACGATAGACCGCTTCGCGGTAGCGCGGGTCGATAATGTAGATCGTGATCTTGCAGATGTCCTCGAGCTCGCCGCCGGCTTCCTTGAGCAGCATCGCGATGTTGGCCATGGCCTGCTCCGCCTGTCCTGCGACGTCCCCGATGCACACGCTCTCCGAGGTGTCGAGGTTCTGGCCGATCTGCCCTCGCAGAAAAACGGTACTGCCTCGCGCGACCACGGCTTGGCAAAGGTCGTTGTCCAGATTCTGTTCAGGGTAGGTGACCTTCGTGTTGAAGGTGCGGATGCGGGTATGCTTCATAGTCGATTCAGGTCCATTCAGCAGGTGGCGGGAGGTTGGGGGCGATGCACCCGAGTGCATGGTCATGCGCAGCCGCTGGCGGCGCCATTTGTATTTTCCGGCTGGCCGTTTAGGAATTTCCGAATACCACCGAACCTCAGACGGCCGCTAACCTGTTCCAGACGGCGGAACAATCCACAACCCCATCGGGAAATGTGAGGCACCCCTACGAAAAAGCCGACTTGGCCGCATGGTACGACTTTCACATCATAGGCTCGGTAATTCGAAGTCATTGCGTCGAAGTCATTGCGTCAAGGTCGTTGCCTCAGCGCAATTGCGCCGGCGTCGTTGCATGGCCTTGCTGTACTACGTTTACTGTCCGCGGCCACGTGCTTGCAGGGTGCGCCTGCGCTGATCACGCATGCCTTACGCCTCCCTGGCCAGCAACGTTTCGCTGCATTGTGATTGCGTTTCTCGGTAGCACGTTTCAGCGTATTTCCAGTTCTATCAGATGTTTATCTTTTCGATTGGGGGAAGTAAATGACGATTCGCAAGATTTTGACCCTTTGCGCACTCGCCGCCACGCTTGGCAGTACGGCGGCATGGGCGCAGGAAGCCTTGGTGGTGAGCACATGGGGCGGCAGTTTCCGCGACCTCATCGATGAAAGCATCGGCAAGGAATTCACGCGGCAAACCGGGGTGCCGGTCAAGTACATCACAGGCGGCACCATCGACCGCCTGAACAAGGCAAAGCTTGCCTCCAAGCCCGAGAGCGACGTTACCTTCACGACTTCCCACGTCGGCTGGCTCTACGCCAACGGCAATCTCTTTGAAAAGCTGGATACGAGCAAGATTCCGAATTACACGCATATGGTCGATCGCGCCAAGATCAGCCCGTATCACATCGGCAGCTGGGCCTATGTCTATACCATCGGCTATCGCGCTGACCTGGTGCCGCCCAGCATCAAGTTCGAGAGCTGGAACGACCTGTGGAATCCGGCCCTGAAAGGCAAGATTGGCGTGCCTGACTTCGATCCGAGCCATGTGGTCGCGGTTTCGGCCATGCTGTCGGGAGGCGATGCGAAAAGCTGGGAAAAGGGCCAGGACAAGCTCAAGGCGCTCAAGCCCAACTTCAAGGCGTTCTATACCAATGACGCCAATGCGCAGCAGTTGATCGCCTCCGGCGAAACGCCCGTGCAGGTCATCCTGTCGATCAACGCCTATCACATGATCAGTCAGGGTGTGCCCATCAAGTTGGTCACGCCGAAGGAAGGCGCTGTGCTCGGCATCGATACCATGGCCATCACCAAGGGCTCGACCAAGGCCGATCTGGCTTACAAGTTCATGAACATCGCCTTGTCCCCGGACGTCCAGTCGAAGATCGTGGCCTTGAAGAAGGCGAGCCCCGTCATCGACGACGCCAAGGTTTCGCCTGAAGACGCCAAGCTGCCCGGCGTGTTCACGACGAAGGAACAGTGGGAAACGGCCATCGTCGTAGACCACAAACTTCGCGCCGAGAAGACTGCGGAATGGCGGAAGTGGTTCACTGAGAACGTCATGAACTGAACCCGATATTAAGGGTATGGAGGGAGGGGCGCCGCGGCCATGCACCGCACCGAGCCTCCCTCGCCGATTGAGCATCTGGAATAAGGCTTAAGAATGCGCTCCGATCCTCGAGCCTGGCTGGTCTCCCCAGCCGTACTTGTCGCGCTGTGCATCGCAATTTCGTTGATTGCGGTCCTGCAGTTCAGCTTCCGGGCGTATGTGCCCGGCTCCCTGGATGTCGGCGGATTCACGTTCGCCAACTTCAGCGGCTTGACCAAGTCGATTTATCTCGACGCGTTCTCCAACACCTTGCGGCTGAGCGTGGAGACGACCGTCTTTTCGCTGCTAGTTGCGTACCCGCTGGCCTATGCACTGGTGCGCGTCAGGAGCCGAGCGCTCAAGTCCTTCATCCTCGTGGTGTCCATCACGCCCCTGTTTCTGGGGGAAATCGTCCGGACCTACTCCTGGATCGCCGTCCTGGGCAGCAATGGCTTCATCAATGGCACGCTGCGAAAGCTCGGCTTGATCGACTGGCCACTGGAACTGATGTTCACACACCTGGGCGTGCTGGTCGCGCTGGTGCACGTGACGATTCCCGTCGTGGTCCTGATGCTTGCCACGGCGATTTCGCATATCGACCGGGACTACGAGAAAGCCGCCCAGAGCCTAGGTGCCGGCCCGGTCAGGACCTTCCTCACGGTCACGCTTCCGCTTTCAATGCCGGGCATTCTGGCTGGCATCACAACTGCGTTCGCCTGGACCTTCAGCGCCTTTGCGACGCCTCAGATGATTGGCGGAGGCCGCGTGCCGACGGTTTCGACGCTGGTGTACCAGCTTGGCTTCGCTTCCATGAACTTCCCGCTTGCGGCCAGCCTGAGTGTCATGGGCTTGCTGCTGACCGCCGCGGCGCTCTTTTCCCTGGGGCTGTTCACCAAGCGACTGAAAGCCGTTGGAGGACACTAAAAAATGAGAATCAAAAGCGCTTTGCCTTTGCCGCTGCGTATCGCGGGTCCGCTGCTCATCGCCATCCTGCTTGCATTCGTGCTGTTGCCGGTCGTGGTGGTGACGATCGCCGCCTTCAACGAAAAGGCGATCATCACTTTCCCGCCTGAATCCTATTCGCTGACATGGTTTGCACGTGTCTTCAGTTATCCGGATTTTCGGGATGGATTCCGCGCCAGCCTCGTCATCACCGGATGGTCCTCGTTCATTGCGCTGGTGATCGGGACCTGCCTGTCGATTGTCGTCAAACGGCTGGAATTCCCCGGCAAGCAGACGCTGCTGGCCATCCTGCACTCTCCGCTCGTGGTGCCGCACTTCACGCTGGGGCTGGGCCTGCTCATCCTGGTGTCACAAGCCTCCATACACCGCTCATATGGCGTCGTCATCCTGTGTCACGTGATGCTGGTGCTGCCGTTTGTGCTGAAGAGCGTCTATGTTTCCATGGAGAACCTGGACGCAAGGCTTGAACAGGCGGCAGCAAGCCTCGGTGGGTCGCCGCTGAAGGTGCTTTTCACGATTACGATTCCGCTGCTCGCGCCGGGGCTGTTTGGCGGCTGGTTGTTTGCGGCGATCATGTCGTTCAGTGAATTCACCGCATCGCTTTTCGTCACAACGCAAGACACGCAGACACTGCCGGTTTCCATGTACAACTATGTACGGGAGTTTGCCGATCCGACGCTGGCCGCACTGTCAGTCGTCTATATTGCCGTGACGGCTAGCGTGCTTGCCTTCGCGAACTATTTTCTGGGCTTGGGGAAAATCCTCAATATCGAGGAAGGGCATTGACCGGCGGCACGCCGCAGTGCCGTTTCCAGTTGCGCGCGCAGCTCGATGGCGCTGGCGCGCACCTGCGCAATGGCCACCTGCACGCGGATGCGTTCCAGCTCCGTCGAGAATTGGGTACGCAGCTCCAGCAGCTGCCGCTCGAGCGCCTCGACCTGGCGTATGCCCTCCTCCTGCCCTGTGACCTTCGCGCGCCCTGTCGCGGCCGCGAGGGGCATCGAGACGGTGATCGTCAATGGCGCCATCGCGTGGCGCGGCGGAGAGAGCACCGGCGCCCGTGCCTGGGCGGTGATCCGCCGCAACGATGCCGCCCGAGCTTAGCGCATGCAGTTGCGGCGGTTCCCGGTAGCTCCGGTGCCATCCTTCATTACACTTTATCTTCCCGCGCTCACAGTAACCTCAACCCATCGGCAGGCACGTCGCATACCAGCATGTGCCCCGGCGCATGGGTGATGCACAGCGGCGGACGCGCCATCATGGCCGCCGCCTGCGGCGTCACCCCGCACCCCCAGAACACGGGAACCTCCCCGGCCAGGATCACGGTCGGCTCGCCTTCGTCCGGGCGGCCGATGTCCGCGATGCCGATCGCGGCGGGGTCGCCCATATGAACCGGCGCCCCGTGCGCCCCCGGCAACCGGGCGCACACGGCCCAGGCGATGGCCGCCTCGTCCGGCGTGTAGGGCCGCATCGACACCACCATTGGCCCATGGAAGGCACCCACGCGCGTGGTCCGGATGCTGGTGCGGTACATCGGCACGATCTTGCCTTCGTCGACGTGCCGCACGCGCAAGCCGGCGCGCTCCAGCGCGTCCTCGAACGACAGCGAGCAGCCCAGCACAAAGCCCACGAAATCGTCCTGCCAGAGCGCGCTGATATCGTCGCGCTCCTCCACCAGTTCGCCATGGCGCCACACACGGTAGCGCGGCACGTCGGTGCGAAGGTCGATATCGCCGCCCAGCATCGGCACCGCGGGGCTGCCCGCTTCGGTCATGCCGATCAGCGGGCATGGCACCGGGTTGGCCCGGCAGTACCCGAGGAAATCCCCGGCCCAGGCCTTGGGCAGGATCATCAGGTTGCCCTGGCCATGGCCGGGCGCCATGCCGCTGGTATTGCCGTTGTACCGGCCACTGCGGATGCCGGCGCGGGCGCCAGTCGGCGTGGCGGCCCAGCCGGGCGCAAGCCCGGCCGCGGCGTGGATACCTGCGTCCATCTCCAAGCTCCGGTTGCGGTCCGTCATCAGTCGAGGGCCTGGCGGGCGGTTTCCTTCACGCCCAGCAGGGCCAGCAGGCTGACTGCCGCGCCGCCCATGAGCAGGTAGGCCGGACTGAGCAGGTTGCCAGTGCTGCCGATCAGCGCGGTGGCCACGTACGGCGTGAGCCCGCCGCCAAGGATGGCGCCGATGTTGAAGCTGAACGCCATGCCGGTGTAGCGCACGCGGGTCGGGAACTGCTCGGCATAGGTCGGATAGCCGACGGACTGCACGATGGGCATGGGCAGCGCCACCACCATCATGGCGAGAAAGGCCAGGCCGATGCTGTGGTTGTCCATCAGCATCATCATCGGCAATACCAGCACCATGTAGGCGCAAAAGCCGATGGCAAGCACCTTGCGCCGGCCGAGCCGGTCGGACAGTCCGCCCCACAGCGGCATCAGCATGGCCATGGTCAGGCTGACGAACGCCATGATCCAGTACACCGTTGCCTTGTCGTACTTGAGATAAGTGGTCATGTAGATGTTCATGAACACCAGCCCCACCCAGTAGCCCACGTTCTGGCCGAAGGACAGCAGCATCACCTTGACCACGGCGGGCATGTGCGAGGTGAAGACTTCCTTGAGCGGCGCCTTGGGCGGCTCACTGTGTTCCTGGAACTGCTTGAAGGCCACGGACTCTTCCACGCGCTTGCGCACCATCGACGAGATCACCACCATCGGGATCGCCATCAGGAACGGAATGCGCCAGCCCCACGCCTGCATCTGCACGGGCTCCAGCAAGCCGGTGGTGATGCCGCACACGGTCGCGGCCAGCGCGCCGCCCACGGCCACGCCCACCGGCGTGAAGGCGCCGTAGAAGCCGCGCCTGCCCTTGGGGGCGGACTCGGCCACATAGGCCGCCGCGCCGGTGACTTCGCCGCCGGCGAAGAAGCCCTGCGCAAGGCGGATGGCCAGCAGCAGCAGCGGCGCCACGATGCCCGCGCTGGCAGCCACCGGCAGCAGGCCGATGATGCCGGTGGCAATGCCCATGCCGATCACGGTGACCAGCAGCACGGCGCGGCGGCCGACGCGGTCGCCCAGGCGCCCAAGCACGATGCCGCCGATCGGGCGCATCAGGAAGGCGCTGCCGAACACGGCCAGGATGGCCAGCAGCGAAGCCGTGGCGTTGTCGCTAGGGAAGAACAGCGGGCCAATGGTGGAGGCCATATAGCCGTACACGCCGAACTCGTAATACTCGATGGCGGTACCGGCCGCGGCGGCCATGGCGGCTTTGCGGGCGACGGTATTGCCGGTTGCCGGCGCCGTGGCAGGGGTGGATGCCGGCGCCGCGTCGGGCATCGGCAGGGATGAGGTGGGGGCGTTGGACATGTTGTCAGTTTCCAGGATGCAACGGGGTAGAAAATCCAGTCCAGGCGTGGTGAAACCCCTGGATGAACCAGCGCTGAAGCACGAACACCTGCCACGATGGCCGTCCTGTGCCTGAAACTTCCTGGTGCACAGGCCGGGCTCGCGTCTTGTTTTTATTTCCGGAGAGCTAACCACCTGCCGGGAATCGCGGGCCTTTAAAAGCCACCGGGATTCATGCTTCATCGATTACACCGGATACTTTGCAACAAGCATGCCAGCGGCGATTTCGTTAAAAACACGGAATTCCGGGCGTTACGATTCCTGACTGAGAAAAGCCATATGATTCGGGGATTTAATGCGCCCCGCCGCACCACAACAATGAACCTGTCGTCCCGCCCTGGGGCAGTAAACGCACCGAAACCGGTATCGTCCGCAGCCAGCTGGTGATTCATTTCCCAACCCACGGGATCATTGAGAAAACGGCCAGACCGTACGGCCCGGCCGACGCCACCAAATCTATGTCAGCGGCGAATTTACAGCTTTATCAACAGCGTGCTTCAAGCAGCAGGAATAAAGCTGCCCAATACCTGGCCTTCTTCCACCATTTCACCTTCGGCCACGCAATACGATTCGATATAACCTGCCGATCCGGCCTCAATCGGTATTTCCATTTTCATGGATTCGATAATCAGAAGCGTGGCATCCTTTACCTGCATCTCGCCGGGCTGCGCCACGAGTTTCCAGAGGGTGCCAGCGGTGTCTGCCACGATGGATATGGGGGATTTTGTGTGGGGCATATTCTGTTTGTCCGTAGCTATCGTGATTGCGGTGCGCGCACCGTGATGCCCTCCGCCTCCAGCGCGGCGCGGATGCGGCGGGCAAACCCGGCCGCGCCCGGCTGGTCGCCGTGGATGCAGAGCGTGTCCGCCCGGACCGGCACGTCCACGCCGCCCAGCGAGCGCACCACACCGTCGCGCACCATGCGCAATACCTGCGCGATGGAAGCCTCCACATCGGTGATCATGGCGCCGGGATGGCTGCGCGGGGTCAGCGAGCCATCGTCCTGATACGTGCGGTCGGCAAATACCTCCTGCGCCACCGCGAGTCCGGCCTCGCGCGCGGCCGTGACCAGCGCGGAGCCGGCCAGGCCGTAGAACACCAGCGACGGATCCACATCGCGCACCGCCTCGCACAGCGCGCGCGCCATGACGCCATCGCGCGCGGCCTGGTTGTACAGCGCGCCGTGCGGCTTCACATGCGCGAGCCGGCTGCCGGCCGCGGCGGCGAACGCCTGCAGGGCGCCAACCTGGCAGACCGTGATGTTGTAGATCTCCTCGCGGCCGAGCTGCATGGCGCGCCGTCCAAAACCCTGCAGATCCGGAAAGCCCGGATGCGCGCCGAGCGAGACACCGAGCGCAGTGGCGGCGCGCACGGTGGCTGCCATGGTCTGCGCATCGCCCGCGTGAAAACCGCAGGCAATATTGGCGGAGGTGACATGCGGCAGCACGGCCGCATCGTCACCAAGCCGGTAGATACCGAAGCTCTCGCCCATATCGCTGTTGAAATCGATCTCAGCCATGCGCGTGCTCCCCTGCCGTTGCCGTATCCATGGCTTCGAATATTGCGTCCTGCAGCAAGGCAAGGCGCTGGGCTTCCCGCAGATCGATCAAGGCAAAGCGCACCGCCTCGCTCGGCATCTTCTGCGCCAGGCGCGGCAGGTCCACCGCGCACACATGGGCAATCTTGGGATAGCCGCCGGTGGTCTGGCGGTCCGCCATCAGCACGATGGGCTGGCCATCGGGCGGCACCTGGATCGTGCCGAAGGCCACGGCCTCGGACAGCATCTCGGCAGGTGCGGCCAGCGCGAGCGGCGTGCCTTCCAGGCGATACCCCATGCGGTCCGATTGCGCGCCAATGCGAAACGGCTCGCTGACGAGCGCATGCCTGGCCGCATCCGAGAAACACGCCCATTCGCGTCCGGCGACGACGCGCACGGGCAGATCGGGCGCGGTGAGGACATCGGCCGGAAACGCCGGGGAACCGGCATCGCGGACCGGTGCGGCCACGCCGCCGCGCAAGGCAATGTGGTCGCCCTTGCGCAACGGCTTGCCGGCCGCGCCGCCATAGCCGCCGCGCACAAAGGTGCTGCAACTGCCCATGACCGGCGTCAGCGCAAAGCCGCCGTGCACCGCAAGGTAAGCGCGCAAGCCGCTGCGGCGCTTGCCGAAGGCCAGCACCGCGCCCGCGGCGACGGGCACCGCACGGTTCAGCGGCACGGGCGCGCCGTCGAGCGTGGCATCCAGATCCGCGCCGCACACGGCAATCACGGCCGGCTCATGGAACAGCAGCGTGGGGCCCATCAGCGTGATCTCCAGCGTGGCTTCTGCCGCGGCGTTGCCGGCCAGCGCGTTCGCCAGCCGGTGGGCGCGCTCGTCCATGGCGCCGTTGGCCGGCACGCCGAGTTGCTGGTAGCCGTCGCGGCCGAGATCCTGGAAGGTGCTCAACGCACCAGGCTTGATCACTTCGATGCTCATGGCTGCACGCCTCCGTCCGCCTGCATGGATTCGAATACGTCGGAAGAGATCGGCACGAAGCGCACACGATCGCCGGCGGCCAGCAGGCACGGCGACGCGCGATGCGGGTCAAACAGCGCCACGGGCGTGCGCCCGATCAGGTTCCAGCCGCCGGGTAAGGTCATGGGATAGATCACGGTCTGCCGATTGGCAAGGCCAATCGAGCCCGCCGCCACCGCGGTACGCGGCGTGCTCCGGCGCGGCGGCGAAAGGCGCGCGTCGAAGCGGCCCACATAGGGATGCCCCGGCGCGAAGCCCAGCATCAGCACATCGACCGGCTCGGCGCTATGCAGCGCGATGACCTGGTCGGGCGACAGGCCACAGGTGGCTGCCACATCGTCCAGGTCGGGACCATGCTCGCCGCCATAGCAGACGGGAATATCGATCACCAGTGGCGCGCCCGCGCTTGACGAAAGCCCTTCGCGCAGGAGTTCGCCGATCATGGCCGAGAGCACCTCGAACAGGGCGCTGGTACCCGTCGCGCGGGCCACGGCGATCGGCTTGTAGTGCACGCCCACGGTGGTCAGGGCGGGCACGATGTCGGTCACGCCGGGCAGGGCCGCGGCGGCGATCCGCGCCGCTGCCGCGCACGCCTGGCGGTTGATGGCGATATCCGCCACCGTGCCGAACTCCACAATCAGGCAGCGATCGCCGGACGGCGCGATCCGCCAGGACGTTTGCGCGGCCGGCGCGGCCTGTTCCACGTCCTGCGCGATCATGCCCGCACCTCCACGGCGGATGGCGCAGGCACAGCCACCGGCGCGGCGGACTCGCCCACCAGCACCGCCAGCTCGCGCTCCACAAAACCGGTATCGACGCGCCCGGCACGGAAGTCCGCATGGTCCAGCACGCGGCCAAGGAACACGGCGTTGTGCCGGATGCCTTCGATCACGGTTGCGCCGAGCGCCGCCTGCATGGTGGCGATGGCGGTTTCGCGGTCGGTGCCAAAGGCAATCAGCTTGGCGATCATCGGATCGTAGAACGGCGTGATGGCATCGCCCTCGCGCACGCCGGTGTCCACGCGCAGCCCGGCCATGCCCGCCGGCAGGCAAAAGCGCGCCAGCTTGCCCGGCGATGGCATGAAATGGCGCGCCGGGTTCTCGGCATACAGCCGGCACTCGATGGCCGCGCCGGCCCGTCGGATATCTTGCTGCGCGCAGGGTGCGAGCGTGCCGGCGGCGAGCCGGATCTGCGCCTGTACCAGGTCCCAGCCTGTGATGGCCTCGGTCACGCCGTGCTCCACCTGGATGCGCGTGTTCATCTCCAGGAAGAAGTACTCGCCGCTGTCCGCGTCGAGGATGAACTCGACCGTGCCCGCGCCGCCGTAGCGCTGGTGCGCGGCCAGCGCCACCGCCGCCGCGCTCATGCTGGCCAGCACGGCGGCCGGCACATTGGGCGCCGGGCTTTCTTCAATGATCTTCTGGAAACGGCGCTGCACCGAGCATTCGCGCTCGAACAGATGCACCGCCGTGCCATCACCGAAGCCAAACACCTGCACCTCGATATGGCGGGCGCGCGGGACATAGCGCTCCAGGTAGATGCTGGCGTCGCCAAAGGCCTTCAGGGCCAGTGCCTGGGTGGACGCCACCGTGGCCGCCAGCGTGTCTGGCCCGTCAACGCGCTTCATGCCGATGCCGCCACCGCCGCCGGCGGCTTTGACCAGCACGGGATAGCCAACGCGCTGGGCCTCGGCGTGCAAGCGCGACAGGTCTTCGGGCAGGAAGCGGATACTGCCGGGCAGCACCGGCACGCCGCACGCGGCGGCAATATCGCGGGCGCGGTTCTTGTCGCCCATGTTCTCGATCGACTCGACGGACGGGCCGATCCACTGCATGCCTTGCGCTTGCGCCGCACGGGCAAACACGGTGTTCTCGGAGAGGAAACCATAGCCCGGGTGCACCCATCGGCGCCGTGCGCCGTGCCAGCGGCGAGCACCGCTTCCACATTCAGGTAGCTCTGCGCCGCCGGCGCGGGACCTACCGCAACGGCAATGTCGGCCATCTCGCAGTGCAACGCGCCGGCATCGGCGGCGGAATGCACAGCTACGGTTTCCATGCCGAGCGCCTGCGCGGCGCGGATGATACGGCAGGCAATCTCGCCACGGTTGGCAACCAGGATTCTTCGCATATCGACTAACTCTTGCAGCTACTGCGTGGGGGCGATGCACGCGGGGCGGGCAAGCCCTGCCCCGCGTGCGGCGGCCGGCCTTGTGGCCGGTCTCACTCTGGTCTGACGTGGGTCCGACGTTGGTGTTACTTGGCGAACAGCGAAGCGATATTGGCAAAGGCCTTGAGCTCCAGCGCGTTGCCCGACGGGTCAAGGAAGAACATCGTGGCCTGCTCGCCTACCTCGCCCTTGAAGCGGATATGCGGCTCGATGATGAACGACAGGTTGGCGGCCTTGAGCTTGTCGGCGGCGACATGCCACTGGTCCATCGGCAGCACCACGCCAAAGTGACGCACCGGCACGGCATCGCCATCGACGGCGCTGGTGTGGCGGTGGCCCGCTTCTTCCGGCGCGAGGTGGGCCACGATCTGGTGGCCGTAGAAGTTGAAGTCGACCCAGTCCGGCGCGCTGCGCCCTTCGGGGCAGCCCAGCAGGTCGCCGTAGAACTCGCGCGCGGCGGCGATGCTGTGGACGGGGAAGGCAAGGTGGAACGGGGCGAGGACGGGAGTGATTTCGCTCATGGCGCTTGGGGATTGAAGTGTTCGAAGTGTTGTGGGGGTCGGGTCTTGGCACGCCGCCGGCAACGTTCCGGCCGCTGCACCAATGAGGGAAAGTCTAGGCATGGCAACCAATTAAAAAAAGCGATATATTTTTGACCTTAGCTACACGAAAATTGATGAAACGATCATGCTGCGCGAATTCAAGACCTTTATCGCCGTAGCCCGGCACGGCACCTTTGCCAGCGCGGGCGCGCGCATCGGGCTGACCCAGTCGGCTGTCAGCGCACAGATCCACCGCCTGGAGCAAGAGCTTGGCTTCATCCTGTTCGACCGCACGGGCCGCTCGGCGCGGCTGAACGCCGCCGGCCGGGAAACCCTGGCGCTGGCGGAGGAACTGATGGCGCTCTACGCGCGCATCGGCGAGCACGGCGGCGCCACGGAGCGCAGCGGCATGGTGCGGGTGGGCTCGATCGCCTCGGCACAGGTGTCATACCTGATCGACGCCATGGCCGCCTTCCGCGCCGAGCTGCCCGGCTGCAGGATCCGCGTTGTGCCGGGCGTGTCCCTGAACCTGCTTGGCCAGGTGGATGCGGGCGAGATCGATATCGCGGTGATGATCCGGCCGCCCTTTGCGCTGCCGTCGGAGCTGGAGTGGCGCACGCTGGTGATGGAGCCGTTCGTGCTGCTGGCGCCGGCCGCCATGGCAGGCCAGGCGTGGAGCGACGCGCTGGAATCCGCGCCCTTTATCCGCTATGACCGCAGCTCGTTCGGTGGCCGGCTGGTCGACCAGTTCCTGCGACAGTCGCGGCTGGCGGTGCAGGACGCCATCGAGCTGGACGAGCTGCAGGGCATTGTGCAGCTGGTAGCGCGCGGCCTTGGCGTGGCGCTGATCCCGCAAACGGCGGCGCAAGGCCCTTGGCCGCATGGCGTGACTGCCCTGCCACTTGGCGACGATACCTTTCACCGCGAGATCGGGCTGGTGGAGCGGCCGCGCCATAGTCGTCAGCCGGTGGCAAGCCGGCTCGCCGAGTACATCAGCGAGGCGGCGTCAGACTACAAGGTGTAGGCAGCCCACATCCCGCCCGCCGCCTTGCACGACGTCGCCCCCTTCAGCGCGTCCCGCGGTTGCCTGACACGCGCGTCGGAAGGTTGTCTCCTTGGTAGGAGACCGCGCCAAACCGGGGGCGAGCGACCGGACCACAACTCCTGCTTCCGGAATCGACATTCGCGCATTCCTTCATTTGCTCTTCGCAAAGGAAGGCGATGCTTGACAGCCGCCTGTGAGCATGCTTTCTCCGGCCAAGGCCGGCGCACATAGCCCGTCTGGTTGATGTCATGCGCAACGCCGATCCCGCCTTCTGGTTCGCTCGGTCACGATCCCGCAACGGCAGGTCACGTTCGTCCGAAATACGCATCTTGTGCCTTCTGGAGGCGATCGACGCGCCTATTTGAACTTCAGGCGGGACAAGAGGAACGCGGCCCGGCCAGCGTGCGTGAGAGATGCCATCGAGAGAGATGGATAAGTATTTCTTTTGGGGTAATTGCTTCGGCGCGCTCGCTACTCCAGCGCGCGACCACCAGCCACGGCATCGCTTGAGGCCGCCCAACGCCGGACGGCTGGGCGTCGGGGATGCCTGGTTGTAAGGTCTCTCCGACAATACTATTTCTTCCTCCGAGTTTTCTGCGCGGGTCCACCGTAGGAGGCCACCAGCAGATCGTGGAACGCCTGTGCGGCTGGAGCCAGCGGTCGGCCTCGAAGCTTGATGATACCGATAGTACGAACGATCTCCGGCTCGACCAGCGGGACGCTGACCAGGCCGGCCGGATGGTTGGCAGGCACGGCGTAGGCCGGCACGGCACCTATGCCGATGCCCGCTTCGATCAGGCTCACCAGCGCCGGTACATGACGGACTTCGCAGGTCCACGCCGGACGTGCTGCGACCGCCGATAAGCCTTGATCGATCAGCATGCGATTGCCGCTTCCCGGTGCGAGCGTCACGCATTCGTACTCTGCCAACTCGGTCCAGGTGACCTGACGCCTCTGCGCCAGAGGATGCTCCGGCCGGCACGCAAGGACGAAGTGCTCCTCAAGCAGCGGCTTGAACTCCAGATCCGGCTCTTGGGTTCCCAGGTAACTGACGCCAAAGTCCGCCTCCGAGCGCCCCACAGCCAGCAATATCTCCGAGGCGGTCTCGTCCAGCAGACGCACGTGGATACGGGGGTACGCCTGGTGGAATTTCCTGACCACATCCGCCAGGAAGCTACCGATGGCGGAAGGAATGCAGGCCACGGAAACCTGCCCACGAAGGCGGTCAGACAAGTCCGTCATGCCGAGCAACGCACTCTCAAGCTCGTTCAGGACGTGCCGGGCCTTGGGTATGAAGTTCCTGCCCATCGCGTTGAGTTCCACCTTGCGGGTGGTGCGCTCAAGCAGGCGGAATCCCAGCGCTTGCTCCAGTTTGTCGACCCTGCGTGAGAGGGCCGGCTGGGAAATATGCAGCGTCGCCGAGGCCGCCCGGAAGCTGCAAAGGTCCGCAACAGTCACAAATGCGCGCAAATCTGCGAGATCAAAATTCACTCGATTTCGGCATCAATCGATAGGATATTTGCACTTTACAGCAAATTCCATCCACCCGATCATTGCCGCTCAGTCATGCGTGCGGTCCGTGGGAGTACCCGCGCAGACCACGCTACCGGTGGCAACGATCCATGGCTGGCACGCAACCAAAATAACGGAGACACACGCATGTCCATTTCCATTCGCGGTGTGCTGGCCGCGCTGGCGGCATTCCCGCTGCTGGCGGGGGCCGAGCCCGCCTATCCTTCCCGGCCGATTACGCTGGTCGTCCCGTTCGCGGCAGGCGGCGGCACCGACAGCATCGCGCGTGACATCGCGAAGAACATGTCGGATCGCCTTCACCAGCCGGTGATCATCGATAACCGTGGCGGCGCTGGCGGTGCGCTGGGTGCTGACATCGTGGCCAAGGCCAGACCGGACGGCTACACGCTGCTGTTCGCCACGTCGACCTTCGCTACCAGCGCGGCCGTCGAACCCAGGCTCCCGTATGACCCGGTCAAGTCCTTCACTCCGGTCGCCATGATCGGCCGCGGGCCGCTACTGGTCGTGACCTCGAAGCAACTTGGGGTGCAGAACATGGCGCAGTTGATTTCGGCTGCGAAGGCACGACCCGCTGGCTTGAATTTCTGCTCGGCCGGCAATGGCAGCATCAACCATCTGGCAGGCGAAATGTTCCGCCAGAAAGCTGGCCTGACGATGACGCATGTGCCCTTCAAGGGCAGTGGTCCGGCCACGGTCGAATTGCTGGCCGGGCGCATCGATCTTTTCTTCGCCACGGTGCCAACCATCCTGCCCTACGTGCGTGGTGGCAAGGTGTCAGTGCTGGCGGTCACCAGCACGAAGCGCTCGCCGCTGTTCCCCAATGTGCCGACGATTGCCGAGGCAGGCGTCGCGGGTCTCGACATCACCACCTGGTGGGGCGTGCTCGCGCCAGCCCGAACGCCGGCACCCGTCATCGAAGCACTCAATCGCGCGGTCAATGAAGCCGCCGCTGCCGATCCGGTCAAGGCGCGGCTGGTGCAGGAAGGTGCCGATTCCGCCCGGCTCACGCCAGCCGCCTTTGGTCAGGCGTTGAACAAGGAACTCGCACTGTGGCGCGGCGTGGCAAGCCACCCGGGCATGCAATGGCAATGAGGAGGCTCCCCGCTTCGGTTCGATCAAGGAGACATGGATTGGAAACGGCCATCACAGACGCGCGGGCATTCACGGGCCGCAGACGATTCCTGCGCACTGGCGTTGCCGCCGCGGCCAGCGGGCTGCTCGGCACCGCGTGGGCAAGCAAGGACTATCCGGCAAAGCCCATCACCGTCATCGTGCCCTATGCCCCTGGCGGGCAAGGCGATGTCTTTGCCCGGTTGATCGGTGAACGGCTCGCCCGTGCACTGGGGCAACCGGTGGTTGTCGACAACCGGCCCGGCGCAAGCGGGGCACTGGGCAGCCGGTTAGTGGCCAGGGCCCCGGGCGACGGCTATACGCTGCTGTTAGGGCAAACCGGTGAGATTGCGATCAACGGATCCGCCATGAAAGCGCCCGGCTATGACACGCTGAAGGACTTCCGGGCCGTCGCGCTGGTCGGCAACGCGCCGCTGGTGTTGGCCGCACCCGCCAGCGCGCCTTTCAGCGGCCTGGGCGAGTTGCTGCAGATGGCGCGCAGCAAACCGGGCAGCGTGTCCTACGCGTCGTCCGGCACGGCCACGCCGGGCCACCTGGCAGCGGCCGCCCTGGCCATCGGAACCCGGACCGAGATGGTCCACATTCCGTACAAGGGCGCCGGACAGGCGATCACCGACCTGATGGGCGGGCAGGTGCAGTTCTTCTTTTCCAGCGCCTCCGCCATCATGCCTCACCTCAAGGGCGGCAAGATCAAGCCGCTGGCCGTATCCACCCCCCGCCGGGTGCCAGCGCTGCCCCAAGTGCCTACGGTAGCGGAGTTGGCCGTGCCGGGTTTCGATTTCAGTCTCTGGGGCGGCTACTTTGCGCCACGCGAAACGCCCGAGGCCATCGTCACGCTGCTCAATGCCGAGATCAACAGAATCATTGCCGAGCCTGCCATCCGTGCGCGCTTCGAGGCAGACGGCAGCGCCGTCGAGCCGGTTACGCCAGCGCGATTCGATGCATTCGTGCGCGCCGAACGCCAGAAGTTCGCGCAACTCGTCAAGGCAGCGGGTGCTTACGTTGAATGACCGTGTGCCCGCATATCGCTTTGCTCTTTCCCCTCGCACAATCAAGGACCAAACATGAAAATCGTCGTGCTTCCCGGTGATGGCATCGGCCCCGAAACAATGGCTGCCACGCTCGAGGTGCTGCGTGCCGTATCGTCGCGCTTCCGGCTCAACCTTGAATTCGACCTGGATGTATCCGGCCATGAGAGCCTGCGCCTCCACGGGGCCACCGTGACGCCGGCGTTGCTGCAGAAAGTGAAGTCCGCCGATGGCCTGATGCTCGGACCGATGGCCACCTATGACTTCAAGGATGAAGCCAGGGGCGAGATCAATCCCTCGAAATTCTTCCGCAAGGAACTGGACCTGTACGCCAACGTGAGGCCATCCCGCACCTATCCGGGCCTGCAGCACCGGGCTGGCGAGTTCGACCTCGTCGTCGTGCGCGAAAATACCGAGGGTTTCTATGCCGACCGCAATATCGAGTCTGGCGGCAGCGAGATGCTGATCACGCCGGATGTTGTCATCTCGTTGCGTCGCATTACGCGCCAATGCTGCGAGCGCATTGCACGCTCGGCGTTCGAGCTGGCCATGACACGCCGCAGGCATGTCAGCATCGTGCACAAGGCCAATGTGCTGAAGATCGGCGATGGCATGTTCATCGACATCTGCCACCAGGTGGCGCGCGAGTTCCCGGAAGTACAGGTCGACGACTTCATTGTCGACGCAATGATGGCACACGTGGTGCGCGCCCCGCAGCGATTCGACGTCATCGTCACGACCAACATGTTTGGTGACATCCTGTCCGACCTGACTGCCGAATTGTCCGGCAGCCTGGGCCTGGGCGGCTCGCTGAACGCCGGCAAGGACCATGCAATGGGCCAGGCGGCACACGGATCGGCGCCGGACATTGCCGGCCAGGACATTGCCAATCCTTTCTCGCTGATTGTGTCCGCCGGACAACTGCTTGGCTGGCATGGCCAGCGCAGCAACCTGCCCGCCTTCCTGGCTGCTGCGCGCGCCATCGACGAAGCGATGATCGCGGCGATCCAGTCGGGCGAGGCCACGCGCGACGTCGGCGGCCGCCTGGGCACCGCTGAAACGGGCCGCGCCTTCGCCCGACGCCTATTGGAAGCATAACGACATGCGCGACACTCCTGCGCTACCGGCAGGCGCCTGGGACTGCCACACCCACGTCATCGGCGCGCGCACCGACTATCCCATGGTCGCCCAGCGGCACTACACACCAGGACCGGCATCGCTTGAGGACCTGTTTGCGCACCTGTCGCGGCATGGCCTGYAACGCGTAGTGATCGTGCAGCCCAGCATCTATGGCACGGACAACCGGTGCATGCTCGACAGCCTCGACCGCCTGCAGGGCGCGGGCCGCGGCGTGGCCGTGCTGGACGAGGACGTGGACAACGAGGCCTTGCGTGCCATGCGTGCACGCGGCGTGCGTGGGCTGCGCCTCAACCTGGAAAGCAGCGGCCTGTGCGACGCCGGCGCCGCGCAGGCGGAGCTCGCACGCTGGGCCGGCCGCATCGCCATGTTCGACTGGCACCTGCAACTCTATGCCGACCTGGATGTCATCCTGGCCATGGCTGGCCAGCTTGCGAAACTGCCAGTTCCGGTCGTGCTGGACCATTTCGCCATGGTGCCTACCACACTGGCCCATGACGACGCGCGCGCGATCGCCTTGCTGACGCTGCTGCGCTCCGGCAACGTCTACATCAAATTCTCCGCGCCGTACCGGCTCGCGTCGGCTGGCATGCCGCCGGACGACGCAGCCAGTGCGTGGGCCGCGCTGTTCCTGCGGACTGCGCCACGACACGTGCTGTGGGGTAGTGACTGGCCACACACCGCACGGGATCCGCGCAGGTCACGGCATGAGGTCTCCGCCTACCGGACGCTGCCGGAGGGAGCGCTCGCGCGCTCCATCCGAAACTGGCTGCCCACGCAGGAGCTTAGGCAGCAGGTCCTGGTGGAAAACCCGGCTCGCCTCTACGCGCCGTGATGAGAAAGCTGTGAGGAGAGGTCGTGGCGCGGCCGCCGTGCCCATCTTCAAGGCGGGATGTGGCCGCCTTGTCCAGAAGCCAGGTAATCGCTTGCGCGCTAGATTTCGATCGACGTGGGTTAGGTGAAGAGATTTGGGGCGGCGCCGGATCCGGCGCTGTGCCGTCTGGTGGGAGCGTTGGACTTCAGGGTTGTTCCAGGTGGTGGTTGCTGTGAGCTCCTCAGCGCCGGCCACGGCGGCGTCCTGCGCCCTCGCCTGCACCGCCGTCAGYTCGGCGCGCAGGTCCGCCGCCTGCTCGGCCTTCTGCCGCAGCGTGCGCTCCTGGTCGATCTCGCGCAGCGCGCGGCGCTCGGTGGCCGCAGCCCGTTCCTGCCCCACGGCCACCTGCTCGCGGGTGCGTCCCAGCTCCGTCGAGAATTGGGTACGTAGCTCCAGCAGCTGCCGCTCGAGCGCCTCCACCTGGCGTACGCCCTCCTCCTGACGCGCCCGCGCGGCCGCGTGAGCGTTCCTTCGTGCGCGTCTGTGGGGCAGGCTTGGCAGCCGCCCCTTTAACGCTGACTCCAGGAACGAGATGTCATTATTGCGATGTTGCGATACCAAGCAGCAACAGGGGCCACTACAGGCGCAGAGGGGCTGCCGGATTGACCTGGCAGGGCTTCCCAGTCATTCGCGACCCGCCAGCTCAATCTGGTAGACCATGCGCTGGAGGAAAGTTTGCTGGCCGGGGGCGAGTGAAACAAAGGCGCAGCCAATGTGATGCATATCACGGCGGCCGTGTTGGACTAGCCCTTGCCCCACCACTTGTAGATCGACCTCCAGTTTGCCCAGGTCGCCAAAATCGAGGCTGCACTTCTTCAAAATCGTGCCGACCGACAACTGGCCAGCGCTAACAGCCTTCGAGCGCAGGCCCACTCCGGACAGCGACAAATCGGCGATGTCCAGCGTCAGAATTCGCTCGTCGGAGGTGCGCAGCTCGCAGTTATAAGCCATGTTAACGAGCGCGGACGCACGGGGATGAGAGCGGCGCTCAAAATGGTACAGCTGAGATGGGAAGGCTGCAGCGCAGGCCGGCTCGCCCCGATACTTGACTGGATATGGCCGTCCGACGGTGAAGTCAATTTCTACACCACGTAGCGTAGTGGAGAAAACAATCTCGTCCGAAGCCAGTAACAAATCCCGCTCGGCATCGGTGCGGCAACCGTCGAAGATGAAGGTACCGTTTGCGGGGTCGACCTTCAGCAACGTGGAAGCAATCTCGTATTTGTCGAGGGTGCGGATTCTGACCTCGCACCCTAGCCAAGCGAGATCTAGGAACACAGCACTGATTTGTACGTGCTGGGTCAGTCGGTAGCGGTCATCCAACATGCGAAGGCTTGGCGGTAGCGAGCGATTGACATGTTGCTTGTCGTTGGTGCTGTTGATGTTCATGAAATCGTCCAACAGAGAGGTTTCGACGAGGGCTACTCAAAGAATCCTTGCCGAGGTCGCACCAGCGGATGCCGGTCACACCGCGATGCCATGGAAGCAGGCCGCTGTGTAGCCAAATTCCCTGGCGRCCATCGTCATCGCTCCTGCTGTGAGCACGACCCAAAGCAGGAACATAAGGAAGATGCCGACCCACGACTTTCGTGCGAGCTCGTTCAGTCGAATCGCACCTTGGTTATCTCGAAGTTTGGAGGCCATTTCTGTTCCCGTTTCTTGGCGGATGGGGGCGGATCGCGTTCCGAGCCGCTTAGTCCCATCCTACCGACGCCAGCGCGAAGTCAAGTGCGCGCCGAGGTCCCGACAAAGGACTGCAGAATTACAAGGCATCCGATCTTGGGTAAACGGCAGGAAAGTTGCTTCGCTGAAGCCCTACGTTAGAAGGGGGAGTCGAATGGAAGGGACTTCTTTTGGTGCGAATCTGGCGGTAGCCAGCCGGAGAGGCGCTTGCAGTAAGGCTTCGTGGCCGCCCGCACTTTGTGCGGGCGGCGTTCTTGTAATCCATTGATCTGTATGAATTTTTGGTGCCAAACCGCCAGATTTCGCACCCAAAGTACGATCAGCCCTGTAACGGGTTCGGTCAACTGAGTCACTGTGCCCACGCTCCTCTCGTGGACACAGTCGGTCATGCGTGTCCATCGCGAACGATGTTGGCATTCCGTTCGCCCGACGGCCAGATGGTACGAGTCACACGCTTACAGACATTGCTCGGCCGCCCCAAAAGCAAAACCCCCCAGTACTTGCGTACTGAGGGGTTTCAAGGGAGAGCCTGGCGATTACCTACTTTCACACGGGTAATCCGCACTATCATCGGCGTGGAGTCGTTTCACGGTCCTGTTCGGGATGGGAAGGGGTGG
>NZ_JBFTNF010000049.1:0-68617 GCF_056397345.1 Cupriavidus sp. 05N38 | reverse complement strand
GTGACGCCGTTGGCGGCGAGGGTTTCGACAAAGGCTTCCGAGGGGGTCATGGCCTGCGGGCCGGTGGTGGCGGGGGCGTCGGTGGTGGCCTGGCGCAGGGATTCGGGGAGGTGTTCGCTCATGGTGGTGGGTCTCCGGGCTTCGATCTCAAAACGGAACCAAACGTTCCGAAAAGTGTTTGTGAGTCGAATGTAGGATGAGACCGAGCGATGGTCAACATGAAATTCAAATAAACGGAACGATTTGTATCTTAAAGTGAACCAAATCTGGTCGTGGACCCACAGTTACCCCCGGCTGGCTCTAACCGCAACGGGGCACGCTTCCTACCATAGGGCTACACCGCGCTTGGAGCGGACCGAGGCGATCCCGCCGGCAGAACGGGACGCCACCAGAACGAGAGGACGCAAAGACGTCCCAACCAGACGGAGACACGGCATGCCTCATGCTTATTACCTCTTCCTCCTCGAGCAGGCACCGCCCCGGTGCCACGCCCCTGTTGCCGGCACTCGCGCAGCACGCCAGACGGCACTGCACGCCGGCACGCAACCCAGTCAATCTTGAGGAGGTTCATCATGCGTTGGATCAAGCAGCTTGCAGCAAGCGTAGTGCTGGCGGCCGTCGTCGCCCCGGGCGCCTATGCGCAGAGCAGGGAAGTCGTGATCGCCTACCAGGACATGGTGGTGCCATGGCGCTATGCGCAGGACATGAAGGAAGTCGAGAAGCAGACCGGCTACAAGGTTTCGTTCCGCCAGTTCGGCGGTGGCGGCGACGTGATCCGGGCGATGGCTTCCGGCCAGATCGCCATCGGCGAAGCCGGTACCTCGCCGATTGCCTCGGCGCTGTCGCAAGGGCTGGACGTGGAACTGTTCTGGATCCTTGACGACATCAATGCGGCCGAAGCCATGGTGGCGCGCAACGGCAGCAATATCAACAGCGTGGCCGACCTCAAGGGCAAGCGGGTGGGCGTGCCCTTCGTCTCCACCACGCACTACCACACGCTGGTGGCGCTGGAGCAGGCCAGGATCAATCCGCGCGACGTCAAGATCATGAACATGCGCCCGCCCGAAGTGGCGGCGGCCTGGGAGCGCGGCGACATCGATGCCACCTTTATCTGGGATCCGGTGCTGGCCAAGCTCAAGCAGTCGGGCAAGGTGCTGGTGACGTCGGGCAAGATCGCCAGCGAGACCGGCAAGGCCACCTTCGACGGCATGATCGCCAACAAGAAGTTCGCGCGCGAGAACCCCGAGTTCATGGTCAAGTTCGTCAAGATCCTGGCCGCGGCGGACGAAAAATACCGGCAGGACAAGGCCGGCTGGAGTGCCGACTCTCCCATGGTGAAGGCTGTCGCCAAGGTATCGGGCGCCAAGGCTGAAGCGGTGCCGGCCAGCATGGCGCTGTACAACTTCCCCACGCTCGACGAGCAGGCCTCGCCGCGCTGGCTGGGTGGCGGCGCGGCCAAGGCGCTGCAGTCCGCGGCGCAATTCCTCAAGGAACAGGGCACCATCCAGACCGTGTTGCCGGACTATGGCCCGGGCGTGAATGCCGAGTGGGTGCGGCGCGCGCTGGCCAAGACGCCGGCCTGATCTGCGCGCGCCGCATGGCGCGATGAAGGACGGTTGCCGCGGCGCGGGCGATGCCCGCCGCGCGGCCTCGACACACTCTCTTCGGAAGTTTGCAGCTATGGCCAAACTCGAAATCGACAACCTCAGCGTGAACTACGGCGGCCGCGGCGGCGCCGAGACGCTGGCCCTGTCGCAGGTCAATCTCACCATGGAGCGCGGCGACTTCGTGGTCGCGCTGGGCGCCTCCGGGTGCGGCAAGACGACCCTGCTGTCGTGCATTGCCGGTTTCATGCAGCCCTCGGAAGGCGAGATCCGCCTCGACGGCAGATCCGTGCACGGCCCCGGTGCCGAGCGTGGCGTGGTGTTCCAGAAGCATGCACTGATGCCCTGGCTCAATGTGCTGGACAACGTGGCGCTGGGCCTGCGCCTGCGCGGCGTGCCGCGTGCCGAGCGCCTGCGCATCGCGCAGGAGAAGCTGGCGCTGGTGGGACTGGAGAAGGTGGCGGCCAAGCCGGTCTACCAGCTGTCCGGCGGCATGCAGCAGCGCGTGGGCATTGCCCGCACGCTGGCCAACGATCCCGCGGTGATGCTGATGGACGAGCCGCTCGGCGCGCTGGATGCGCTCACCCGCGAATCGATCCAGGCGCTGATCCTCAAGCTGTGGGCGGCCGAGCAGAAGATCGTTTTCTTCATCACCCACAGCGTGGAGGAAGCGCTCTTCCTGGCCACCCGCCTGATCGTGATGACGCCGTCGCCGGGACGCATCGCGCATACCTACGAGATGCCGTTCGCGCGCCGCTACATTGCCTGCGGCGATGCACGCGAGGTGAAGTCCGACCCGGAGTTCATCCGCTATCGCGAAGAAATCGTCAACCTGATCCATGCCACGCCCTGAGGAGCCCGCCATGTCCGCTTCCGTTCAACGACTCGACCCTGCGCCGGGCGCCGGTGCCGTGGCCGCCGCGCCCGCCGCGCGCCGCATGAAGGCCGTCTCCGGCTATCGCCTGCCCGGCGAAGGCAGCAGTTCGCGCATCTCCACCATCACCGTGGCGTCGCTGCTGGCGCTGTGGTGGATCGCCAGCCACCTGCGCTGGCTGCCGCCACTGTTCCTGCCCACGCCGGAATCCATCATCAACGCGTTTATCGATGCCTGGAACGGCAATGTGCAAGGCGGCCTGCCGCTGACCGAGCATTTCCGCGCCAGCATGGTGCGCGTGTTCGGCGCCTTCGCGCTGGCCACCGTGACGGCGGTGCCGATCGGCGTGATGATGGGCGTGTCGCGCATCGCCCGCGGCGTGTTCGATCCGCCCATCGAGTTCTACCGTCCGCTGCCGCCGCTGGCCTACCTGCCGCTGATCGTGATCTGGTTCGGCATCGACGAAACCTCCAAGATCCTGCTGATCTTCCTGGCCTGCTTCGCGCCGCTGGCCATGTCGGCGCAGGCCGGCGTGCGCTCGGTCACCATCGAGCAGATCAACGCGGCGTATTCGATGGGGGCCAACCCGTGGCAGGTGATCCGCCATGTGGTGATCCCGGCCGCGCTGCCGGACATCCTGACGGGCATGCGCATCGCCATCGGCTTCGGCTGGACCACGCTGGTCGCCGCCGAGATGGTGGMCGCCACGGCGGGGCTGGGGCAGATGGTACTGAATGCGTCGAACTTCCTGCGCACCGACGTGGTGATCATGGGTATCGGGCTGATCGGCCTGATCGCCTATACCTTCGACCTGCTGATGCGCAAGATGGAGACGTGGCTGGTGCCGTGGAAGGGGAGGATGTAAGGGTCGAGGGTTGCCGGTTGCCGGGCGGTGGCATGCTCCGCCCGGTTTCTGTTTATGCAATGACCTTGGGCAAACCGACGCGTAGCATTCCCGTGTCCAGCGGCGTCGGTTATCCCGGCAGTACATACTTATAGCCCGGCGTCTGTGCCGAAGTCCGATGGTCTGTGTTCAGGATCACGACCCGATGATCACGACCCCACACATCAAGAAAATGGTAGATGCTTTCTAATTCATCCTCGTGGATCTCTTCCAACGCCTCGTCCAAGATCAGCGTACCCCCGGCTCGCCATTGGTGATTCTCAAGAAGCTCACGAAGAACTGCGTCTGCTCGTCGTCCCTGACCAATCTCGGTCATCTCGCGTCTGCCAAAAAATGCGACGGTGCGCCCCCAGCGATGTAACGCCCAAAACAATTCGGTCAACAGGGTCGTCTTCCCGCATCCCGACCGGCCTAATACCCAGTTGACTCCAAAATTGAAGTTCACCTCTGGATAACGGATTCCTGTCAGGGGGGAGTGCGCTTCGGCGAGCCGGATTCCCTGCTCACCCTCTTCAAGGCTCACCCAAGGAATACGGTTTACCAGCGGCAAGTTGGAAACTGCGTGAAAAGATGATGCCGTGCTTAGCAGGCCGGAACCGGCCACAAAGAGGCGGATGGACTCCCGGTCTACGGCAAGGAGCGCGGACAGAAGGAACGCAGCAAGCGAGGCTTCCACCTTCGCGAGCAGCAAAGAGCTGAGGCACAGCATCAGCAGGATATGGAAGGTCCCCTCGAGTAGGAGCGCCAGCTCCACCTTCTTTAGATAGAGCCGTACCTTGGCTTCGGTCCAACGTTGGAGCGATGGCAACGCCAGCACGGCTCTCATCCGCCTAGTTCGCGTAGTCTGGCCCAGTCTAGCTGTCGCCAGGTCGAATGACGCCCAATCGCGAATAGTGAGCACAAATGTCCGACTCGCCTCCAGCATTTTTTCTCTTGCCAACACAATTCCACGGTAGTTCCTGGAGTAAAAAAACCAAACCAGGATTACAAAACCAGCTATGAAACCAATACCCAAAGCGCCCGCCGCGAAAACCAGTGACATAGCGAAAAGCGAAAACACAGCAAGAGCCCAAGTAAAGTCGTGAAGGTAGTACGAGAAGCCCTCTTGTGCAACGTCGAGGTCGACGGGAACTCTCCTCTCGATCTCTATGTTTGGCGACGACGATCGGAAGATCGAAAGGGAAAGGCTCTTGAAGGTTTTACGCCTGACATGATGCTCAAGTGCCATCCCACCAAGTATCGTGAGCGAGAAAGCTCCCATGGCTGACCAGATGGCTTCACGTGTCAACGAACCATGGCTTCCAATAAGGCGTGCCACATTCGCATCGAGATAGGCGGCGAGGATAAAGACAGGAAAGTACCAGCGCACAAAACGCGGAATAACCGGGGCTTTGCCGCTTCTATCTGGCGACTGAGCTTCCCTTAGGGGCGGGTCTAAATGACTCCGAGGCTCTGAAAGTTCAGAATATCCATCACGTGAAATTCCATCCGCACCGCATACCCTGAGCGCCCCTTCAGTTACAAGCTGATCCAACAGCGTTTTGGCTTTCATTCTATTTGGCAGATCGAGTGAAATTAGCTGGGTTGACAGGCTCAGCGGCACATCTCGATCTACTGCGCAACACACGGATCGGATCAGGAGCAATCTTTGCTTTTGGCCCTCCGACAGTTCGTCAGGCGCTAGCAATTTCTCAAAGGGCGTTGGAAGTTCTCCCAGGCCAAGCTCGCCCCACATCCCGAGCCGACGAAGAAGCCGGCATCGTAGTGGACCCCGGCCCAACAGATTCACGTACAGCGGCGCCGCCCAGATGGTGTCCTTGCCGTCGAAGGTAACGCATGATGAATTCCCTACCGGAATCCGGCTACACGTCGCATCGATATGCGCTTGAGCGCTCTTAAGTGCTTTCCACGCCTGCACCTCGCGCGGAATTGCGAGAAGTGCCGCGAACAGCGGCATCGAGACCCAGAACACCGTTACACCTGCCTCACCGAGTGACATCCCAGGAACGACACCAATTGCTCCAATCGCGGCCAAGGGAAGAATTCTCAGTAGTATTCCCAAGTAGGTCTCGGAAATCTTTGCGCCTGAGTCGAGTGCTCGCCAAAGACGCTCCTGCCTACTCAGAGCATCAAAGCGCGCGGCGCTCGCCTGTTTCATTTCATCGAGCCCCAGTACTCCGAGTCTCCTGGCGATAAGTGTGTTGAACTCTGCGTTCCGGCTTGTAACCGTTTCATTGACGCGCAACAAGGCGTAGACGCTAATCCATTGCAGTACAAATACCATCCCGCTTACCAGAGCCACGCCAATCAAAACACCTAACGCTTGCAAATTAAAAAATGATCCTATTATCGCCAGCGTGGCAACTATTGCTATAAAATTCCCGACAAGATCCTCCCTTGCCAGTGCAAAATCCAACCGCTGTTGAAGGAATCTGTATAGGGTCCTCGCCTGATCCCCGTCGTCGTATTTGTGCACTCTGGCGCAATGCTGGAGATGATCGCTAGCCATGGTGATGGAACTGGCAACCAAGCGAGCGAGGACCCGGCCGAGAAAGATACGAACCAATCCCAGGATGGAGATCAATATCAAAGCGCGCGGGCTTGGATCGCGAAGCATGAGAGCAACTACAAAAAAAAGAGCGTACTGGGCCGCGAAGCTAGCGCACTTCAACGCGCAGTAGAACAGTGAGAAGGGCTGTAGCGAGAATCGGGAAGGGGCGCGCGGCGAGTTCAAGATGATGTCTTGGCATAGGTGTCGAAGGCGCGGTTTAACTTGTACTCGCGCAGGTCTGCAACGTGCTCGGTGAGGGTGGTCGCACGCCGATCAAAAAATCGGGCGACTACGCCAAGTTCAACCCTGATGGGGACAAGTTCCGTGCCGTCTTGAGTTTCACGCCAACGAGATTCGCCATAATGTCGTGTCGAGGCTGCCTTGGTGGGTAGGATCACCAGCCAAGTTGGCGGGTGAGAACCTTCGGCCGCCAACCGCCGGATTCAAGTATTGAAATTAATAATTGGTTGATAAATAGGGTTAACCATTGTTATTAAGGTTTGGATGATAAAATCTGAAATTTCCGAATTGAGATTTATGGCGTAAAAAATTTCTAAATAGAAAATCTGAAATTTCTCAACTTAACTCAATGAAATATGATTGGAGATAGAAGGCATGCGCGGGTAACCCATTGATTCCACCTGGAATTCAGGTTGAAGTACCTTATTGGGTGCGTTGCGATCGCGCAACGTTGCACTACGCGGGCGCCCACCGAGCGAGAATTTTCCGCCGCTCGCCAATTGAAACCAGTGGCTAACGCACCGCTTACTCGGCAGCAAGCCCTCGTCGCGGGAAAACGCCTAAGGGTCCATTGGACTACCGTCTACCGCCTTCGACGCCGCTTCCACAACGACCCAGTGGCGAGTGCCCTGAGGCGTTCGCGGCGAGGCCCAAATTCGGGTCGGAGACCACCCCGACAGCGCGGCGGCGACCCAGTCTTGCGACGACAGGCAAGGGGGCGTTTAATTACCTGGAGGACGTCCAGGGAGCATCTATGGCGCGCTGCACAAATTGTGAGCTCGAGAATGCCGTTGGCGCCAGTTTTTGTGAGCAGTGCGGCAACCGGCTCCCGCGTCTCTGCGTGCGCTGTGGCCACGAAATGAATCCGACGGCGCGCTTCTGCAGTGCTTGCGGCGAGCCCGTCAGTGAATTGCCGCAACCCGCCGCCGCCGCCCCCGTTCATTACACGCCACCGCATCTGGCCGAGCGTATCCGGGCCGAGCAGGCGGCGCTGGAAGCCCGGGGAGATACCGCTGGCGAACGCAAGACAATCACCGTCCTGTTTGCCGATATGGCGGGCTCGACCACCCTGATCCACGACCTGGACCCGGAAGAGGCCCATCACCTGATCACCCCCGTCATCGAGCTGATGATGGAGGCCGTGCATTACTACGAGGGGTACGTGGCCAAGTCATTGGGCGACGGCATTCTCGCGCTGTTCGGCGCACCGATCGCGCATGAGGACCATACCCAGCGCGCATTGTTCGCGGCGCTGCGCATGCAGGAGGCGATGCGCCGGCACAGCGACCGGCTCCGGCTGGAGCAGGGCATCTCGCTGCAGATCCGGGTGGGCGTCCACACGGGCGAGGTGGTCGTGCGCTCGATCCGCAAGGACGACCTGCACACTGACTATGATCCGGTGGGGCACACGATCCACATTGCCGCGCGGATTGAAACAATGGCTGCGCCCACATCCATTCTCGTCAGCGAATCCACCCACAAGCTCGCCGATGGGTATTTCGAGTTCAAGGCGCTGGGAGAGGCCCTGGTCAAAGGCATCCCCAAACCGCTCGTGGTCTACGAGGTGCTGGGTCTCGGGGCGTTGCGCACGCGCCTGCAGGTGGCGGCTCACCGCGGCCTGGCTCGCTTCGTCGGCCGCGAAGCCGAACTGGAGGCGCTGCACCTGGCGCTGGACCAGTCCGTGGCCGGGCACGGGCAGATCGTCGCGGTGGTGGGGGAGGCCGGCGTCGGCAAGTCGCGCCTGTTCCACGAGTTCAAGGCGCGCTCGCAGAGCGGATCCCTGGTGCTGGAGACTTTTTCGGTCTCGCATGGCAAAGCCTTTGCCTATCTGCCCCTGATCGAGCTCCTGAAGAACTACTTTCAGATCACCGCCCAGGACGACAAGCGGCGATGCCACGAGAAGGTCACGGGCAAGGTCCTCACGCTGGAGCGCAGCCTCGAGGACCTCATGCCCTATCTGCTCTATCTGCTGGGTATCGTCGGGCCCGGCTCGGCGCTGGCGGACATGGGCGCAGACCTTCGGCGCGAGCGCACGTTCGAGGCGATCACGCGCCTGCTGGAGCGAGAAAGCCGGAATCAGCCCATTGAGCTGCTGTTCGAAGACCTGCAATGGCTGGATAACGAGACAGAAGCCTTTCTCGCTTACCTCGTCGAGCGGGCGGCGGATGCCCGGATTCTCCTCCTTGTGAACTACCGCGCCGAGTACCAGCCCGCCTGGGTCAGGCAGGACAATTGCACGGAATTGCGGCTCGCCCCGCTTGGTCCTGCCGAGGCGCAAGGCCTGCTCGGCGGCTTGCTGGGCGATGACCCCGGTCTCGGGCCGCTCAGGCAGCTCATCCTGGAAAAAACCGAGGGCAACCCCTTCTTCATGGAGGAGGTCGTCCAGACCCTCGCCGAGGAAAAGGCGCTGCTCGGTGAGCCCGGCCGGTACCGCATCGAGAAGACCCCGGCCGCGCTGCATATTCCGACCACGGTACAGGGCGTGCTCGCGGCGCGCATGGATCGGCTGCCATCCGCGCAGAAGGAACTGTTGCAGACCCTGGCCGTGATCGGCAAGGCATTCCCGTTGAGCCTGATCCGGCAGGTCACCGGGCAGCCGGAAGACCGCCTGTATCCGTTGTTGGCCGGTCTGCAGGCCGGAGAGTTTATCTACGGGCAACCCGCCTTTCCGGAGGTGGAGTATGCGTTCAGGCACGCGCTGACTCAGGAGGTCGCGGGCAACTCCCTGCTCTCGGAACAGCGCTGCGCATTGCATGAACGCACGGGGCGGGCCATCGAGGCCCTCTTCCGTCAGCAGTTGAAAGGCCACTGCAGCGAACTGGCCCATCACTACAGTCACAGCGGCAACATCCCCAAGGCGGTGGAGTACCTGCATTGTGCCGGGCGTCAGGCCGTTGAGCGTTCGGCGCATCTCGATGCCATCCGTCACCTGAGTACGGCCCTGGAACTGCTCGAGCGCCTGCCCGACACGCCGGAGCGCGCAGGCCAGGAGCTTGCATTGCGCGTCACGCTGGGGCCCGCCCTGATTGCCGCGAGAGGTTATGCCTCGCCGGAGGTGGAGGCCACCTATACCCGGGCGCTGACCTTGTGCGAACTCGCTGGCAACACCCCTCAGCGCTTCGAGGTGAAGTTGGGAATGCGCGCTTTCTATTCGCTTCGTGCGCAGCACGAAACCGCGTATGTGCTAGGGGAGGCGCTGCTCAGGTTTGCCGAGGATGCGCAAGATACGGCGTTGCTCGGACAGGCGCACGTTGCGCTGGGAGGCACTTCACTATACCTGGGCGAGTTCCACGAGGCGCGGGCGCACCTGGAGCGTGGGCTTGCCCACTATGAACCTGAGTCGATCGCCCCTGGCGCACTGTTCGGTCAGGATTACGGGGTCCGTGGCCGCAGCCTCCTGGCATGGGTCTTATGGCATCTTGGCCTGCCGGCGCAAGCCAGCCAGGCCACCCAGGATGCACTGACCCTGGCCCGGAAGATTACGCATCCTTTCAGCCTCGCGCTCGGCCTGGCCTTTGCGGCCGAGCTGCATCAGTACCGGCGCGACGTACAACTGACCAGGGAGTGCGCCGAAGCCGCCATCACGCTCTCGACCGAGCACGGGTTTCCCTTCTGGCTCGCATGGGGCACCATCCTGCGGGGTTGGGCGTTGGCCGAACAGGGGAGCCGTGAAGAGGGCATCGTCCAGATCCGCCGTGGCCTGGCCGCCTACCAGGCCACGGGGGCCGAGCTGGGCCGGCCTTATTTCCTGGCCCTGCTGGCCCAGGTCTACGAGGACGCCGGACAAACCGAGGCCGGACTCGACGTGCTGGCCGACGGGCTCTCCATGATCGGCAATACGCGGGAACGCCACTACGAAGCGGAACTGCATCGGCTCCAGGGGGAATTGCTTCTCCATCGGCCGGGCGGGTCCGCCGACCCTGAAGCGGCGGAAGCGTGTTTTCATCGGGCCATCGCGATTGCCCGGCAGCAAGGCGGGAAGTCGCTTGAGCTGCGCGCGGCGCTGAGCCTCGCCCGGCTATGGGAACACCAGGACAAGGCGGAAGCCGCGCGGCAGACGCTGGCCGGGATTCACGCGTCCTTCACGGAAGGGTTCGACACCGCCGACTGGCAGCAGGCCAAGGCCCTGCTGGATGCCGCGATCGAAGGCCGGATGTAAGTCCGCAATCTTTATTCTGTTTGAATCACCCGTTCTCTACCTGGCAAACGGCGGCGTCCATGCAGGCTGCTCAGAAAGTAGCGGCCAGCTCCCTGGCCGTTTCCTGCAGGCGTGGCACGAACTCCAGCGAGCGCGACAGCGGCGAGCGGGCCGTGGGTGCATGCACCGCCAGCGCCGCAACCACATGTCCGCGCTCGTCGCGCACCGGCACCGCCACGCAGGAAATGCCAGCGACGAATTCCTCGTTGTCCACGCCGAGCTGCTTGTGCGCGCTGCGGTCCAGCTCGGCTTCGAGCAGTTCCACGTCGGTGATGGTGTTGGGCGTGAAGCGCTCCAGCGGCAGTTGCCGCACCAGCGCCGCGCGTTGCTCGCGCGGCAGCAGCGACAGCAGCAGCTTGCCGCTGGCCGAGCAGTGCAGCGGCACGCGCGAGCCCGGCTTCAGGTCCAGCCGCAGCGGCCACGGCGCTTCCATGCGATCCAGGTACAGCACCGAGGTTTCGTGCAGCATGGTCAGGTTGACCGTCTCGCCGATGTCCGCCACCAGTCGCGCCAGGATGGCGTGGCGCAGCTGGCGCGTGCCCGAATGCGTGACGATGGCCACGCCCAGCCGGGACAGGCGCGGTCCTACCGCGTAGGCGTTGCGCGCGCCGGGCTCGCGGATCACCAGCCCGCCGGACTCCAGCGCGCCAAGCATGCGGTGCAGCGAGGCCTTGGGCGCTTCGAAGCCCTGCATGATCTCCGCCAGCGAGAGAGGGCGGTCGGCCGCCACCAGGAACTCGAGCAGGGCGAAGGCGCGCAGCGTGGGCGTGTCGCGGTCCGCCGCCGGGTCCGGCGGGACGCCGGGCGCCGGCGCGGCCTCCTCCTCTTCGTCCAGGTCCACGGCGGTGACCGCCTGGCGGGCATTCCGTGGTGCTTTTGCCTTAGGTGCTTCAGGAGGCGCCTTGCGCGCCGCCGCAGTTGCTGATGCCGATTTCAATCCAACCTCCGTTCCGGAAAACGAGACAGATTGATTGTACTTCCGGAACGCCAGGGGCTGCTACCCAGGTCGCCCTGCCGTGGGGGTGAGCGCGCGCTCCGGCCAGCCTTTCGCGCAGGGCTGGCCGGATCGAAGGCGCGCGCCGGCTGCCTCAGGCGGCGACCGCAAGCGGCCGGTCGCCGGCGATGGTGGTGCGGTGCAGTTCGCGGTCGAAGCCGTCGTAGTCGTTCATGGCGAGATGCTGCGTGCAGCGGTTGTCCCAGACCGCCAGCGCGCCGCGCGTCCAGCGGAAGCGGCAGGTGAACTCCGGCCGCACCGCGTGGCTGTAGAGGTACTGCAGCAGGGGCGCGCTTTCTTCCTCGGTCATGCCTTCGAAGCGCAGCGTGTAGGTGCTGTTGACGTAGAGCGCCTTCTTGCCGGTGGCCGGATGCACGCGCACCACCGGGTGCGTGACCTCGCTGCTGGCGCGCGCATCGGTGCGCACGTCCATCTTGTGCGCCGGATCGCCGTTGTTGACCACCGCGCCCATGGCGCCGTACGAGCGCACCGGGCTGTGCACGGCGCGCAGGTTGTCCAGCACCGCCTTCAGGCCATCCGACAGCGCATCGTAGGCGCGGTACATATTGGTCCACAGCGTGTCGCCGCCATAGGGCGGGATCACGCGCGCATAGAGCGCGGAGCCCATCGGCGGCTGCTCGGCGTAGCTCATGTCGGAATGCCACAGGCCGCCGAAATTGCGCCGGGTCTGTTCCGTCTTGCCTTTCATCACCGGCAGGATTTCCGGGTGGCCCTGCAGCGCGCGGATGAACGGCACTTCGAGCAGTTCGCCGAAATGCGCGCTGAAGGCCTTGTGCTGCCCGGGCGTGAGTTCCTGGCCGCGGAAGAAGATCACCAGGTGCGCATGCAGCGCGGCGCGGATCTCGGCGAAGGTTTCCGCCGGCAGCGGCTTTGCCAGGTCGACTCCGCCGATCTCCGCACCGAGCGCGCCGGCGATGGGCTGGACTTCGATAAAACGGTATTGCGTCATGGTTGGTCTCCGTGGTGGATGCGGCAGGCTGCGGTCAATGGCCGATGGCCGGTGGCGCCGCGGTTCATTGGATGGTGATGCTGGCGCTGTGCACCAGCGTGCCCCACTTGCGCGCCTCCGCCTCGATATAGCGGCCGAACGGCTGGGGGCCGGCGCCCGAGACGATGCCGCCCATCTCTTCGAGCTTGCGGCGCACGTCGGGCAGGTTCAGCACCGCCTGCAGCTCTGCGTCGAGCCGGGCCACGATGGGTTTGGGGGTGGCCGCCGGCACCAGCACGCCGAACCATCCCGCGATCTCGTAGCCGCGCAGGCCGGCCTCGGCCATGGTGGGCACGTCCGGCAACTGCGGCGAGCGCTGCGCGCTGGTGATGGCCAGCGCGCGCAGCTTGCCGGCCTTCACCAGCGGCAGCGCGGACGGCATGTTGTCGAACATCAGCGGCACGTGGCCGGCCATGGTGTCGTTCAGGCCCGGCGCGCTGCCCTTGTACGGCACGTGGGTCAGGCGCAGGCCGGCGGTGGTGGCGAACAGTTCGCCCGCCAGGTGCAGCGAGGTGCCGGCGCCCGGCGTGGCAAAGCTGAGCGGCGCCGGCTGCCGCTTGCCGTAGTCGACCAGTTCCTGCACCGAATGCACCGGCAGCGCCGGGTTGACCACCAGCAGGTTCGGCACCGCCATCAGCATGGTCACCGGCGCCAGGTCCTTGAGCGGGCTATAGGGCAGGTCGGGATAGAGCGAAGGGTTGATGGCGATGGGGCCGATATTGCCCATCACGATGGTGTAGCCGTCGCCCGGCTGCTTGGCGACGTAGTCGGTGCCCACGTTGCCGCCGGCGCCGGCCTTGTTTTCCACCACCACGGGCTGGCGCAGCCGCTCGCTGAGCTTCTGGCCGACGATGCGCGCCAGCATGTCGGTCGAGCCGCCCGGCGGGTAGGGCACCACCCACTTGATCGGCCGGGAGGGCCAGGCGTCGGCGGCACGCGCGGCAAGCGGGGCGGTGGCCGCAGCCAGTGCGGCCAGGGAGGCAAGGATAAGGAGGGCGCGGGCGCGCGCGGGGGCCAAGGGTGTCATGTTTGTCTCCGTAAGGAACGAGGCGCGGTACTTGCCGCGGCCTTCTCATTGCTTTAGTATGTTCACTAGATGAACGTATAGTCCTCTAGGTGAACGGTTGGCGAATGAAGAATAATAGATCGATCCAGCGGTGTCTAGCCATCCTGCAGGCGTTCCGCCACAACGGGCGTCCCACGCTGGCGGAGCTTTCGCGCGCGGTGGACCTGCCGCATCCCACGGTGCTGCGCTTTCTGCTGACGCTGGAAGAGGACGCCTATGTGGCGCGCGAAGGCAATCGCTGGCGCCTGACCACCCGCATCTTCGAGATCGGTTTCGCGGCGCTGGAAAGCCTCGGCGTGACCGAAGCCGTGCAAGAAGGACTGCAGCAGCTCGCCGACGCCTACTCCGGCACGGCCAACCTGGGCGAAGCCAATCCGGAGGGCGTGATCATCATCGGGCGGGCCATGGCGCCCGCCGAGCGGCGCCGGCTGGTGGTGATGAACCTGCGCGTCGGCAGCGTGCTGCCGCCCGGCAGCGCGCTGGCGATGGCCTTGCCGCTGCCGCCGGGCGAATGGAGCGTGCTGGCCTACCCGGAGAGCAACCAGGTATCGGTTTCGGTGCCGGTGCCCGCCGCGGGGTCGCGGCAGTTGTCGCTGGGCATCTCCACCTCGGCGGGCGAGGCGACGCCGGAGCGGATTCCGGCGGAGATCGTGCCCGCGCTGCAAAGGGCGGCGGCCAATATCAGCCGCCTGATCGGGCTGGCGCCGGTGTGAGCTGCCGCGGGCCGCGCCTGGCCGTTGATCGCACGGAAAAAACGGACTCTGCACCTCGCAGGCGGCGCTTTGCCGTCGCAGCGCTTTCCTCACATGCCTGCCAAGGCACGGCGGATGCYAAAGTTCGCCCTTGTCGATACATGCATACCCAATCATGAATGTATTGACATGGCCGCAACAGCGTCGCCCGGGAAGTCCTGCCGGCGGCGCCGCGGCATCCCTCGGCATGCCGGCGGACATGTATCCGCGGCGGCCGTCTCCTTGCCAAGCAGCACAACCGTTACGAAGAGACACCCGTGAGATCTGCCTCCCTCGAATCCTTCCTGGCCGGGGTTGCCCGGCGCGACCCTGACCAGCCTGAGTTCCTCCAGGCCGTGAAGGAAGTCATGATGACGCTGTGGCCGTTCGTCGAGCAGCATCCGCGCTACGGCGAGCAGGCCCTGCTCGAGCGGCTGGTGGAACCCGAGCGCGTGATCCAGTTCCGCGTGGCATGGACCGACGACCGCGGCCAGGTACAGGTCAACCGCGCATTCCGCGTCCAGCACAGCTCCGCCATCGGCCCCTACAAGGGCGGCATGCGCCTGCATCCCACGGTCAATCTCTCCGTGCTGAAATTCCTCGGCTTCGAGCAGACCTTCAAGAACGCGCTGACCACGCTGCCCATGGGCGGCGGCAAGGGCGGCTCCGACTTCGATCCCAAGGGCAAGTCCGATGGCGAAGTCATGCGCTTCTGCCAGGCGCTGATGACCGAGCTGTACCGCCACCTCGGCCCCGACACCGACGTGCCCGCCGGCGATATCGGCGTGGGCGCGCGCGAGGTCGGCTTCATGACCRGCATGATGAAGAAGCTCTCCAACCAGTCCGCCTGCATCTTTACCGGCAAGGGCCTGGCCTTCGGCGGCAGCCTGATGCGGCCCGAGGCCACGGGCTACGGCACGGTGTACTTCGCGCAGGAGATGCTGCACCGGCGCGGGCGCGGCTTCGACGGCCTGCGCGTGCTGATCTCGGGTTCCGGCAACGTGGCCCAGTTCGCCGCCGAGAAAGCCATCGAACTCGGCGCCAAGGTGCTGACCGTGTCCGACTCCGGCGGCGTGCTGCACTTCCCCAAGGGCATGAACCGCGAGCAGCTGGCCGCGCTGATGGCCTTCAAGAACGAAACCCGCGGCCGCCTGGCCGATTTCGCCGCCGCGCAGGACCTGCATTTCGAGACCGGCCGCACGCCGTGGCATGTGCCTGCCGACGTGGCGCTGCCCTGCGCGACGCAGAACGAGCTCGACGGCAGCGATGCGCAGCGCCTGCTCGCCAACGGCGTGTTCTGCGTGGCCGAAGGCGCCAACATGCCGTCCACGCTGGACGCCGTCGACCACTTCCTGGCCGCGCGCATCCTCTATGCGCCGGGCAAGGCCAGCAACGCCGGCGGCGTGGCCACCTCGGGCCTGGAGATGTCGCAGAACGCCATGCGCCTGTCGTGGCACCACGCCGAGGTCGACGAGAAGCTGCACGCAATCATGAAAGACATCCACGGCAACTGCATTCACTACGGGCAGAAGGCGGACGGCTTCATCAACTACGTGGAGGGCGCCAATGTGGCCGGGTTTGTGAAGGTGGCGGATGCCATGCTGGCGCAAGGGGTGGTGTAGGCGAAGCAGGCGCCTGGCCGGTACGTCGCAGGCGCGGCGCCCCGGCACGCACATCCTCCAAATGCCGGTCGGCCACCGCGGAAATATAGATAAAATGCAGAATATCTATGAAACAGGGGCTGACTTGGCTACCTTGCCAACGCCACATTCCGCCGCATCGCCGGCATCCGCAGAGGAAGGCRCATTCGACACCGGCGGCCGGACCTGGGCGTCCATCCTGGAGCTGACCGTCCGTGAGGAAATCATCCAGGGCAAGCTGGCTGCCGGCAGCAAGCTGCGGCTCAAGGAACTGGCCGAGCGCTACCAGGCCGGCGTGATTCCGCTGCGCGAGGCATTGTCGCGCCTGTGCGCCACCGGCTTCGTCGTGGCCATCGACCAGAAGGGCTTCCGCGTTGCGGAGCTGTCCGAGAGCGAGTTGCTGGACATCACGCGCGTGCGCCAGCAGATCGAGACGCAGGCGCTGCGCGATGCCATCGCGTCGCGCAATGTGGAGTGGGAAGGGCAACTCATCGCCGCGCACCACCGCCTCAAGCGCATCGCCATCCTGCTGCCCGGAGAGGGCCGACACATGAACCCGGAGTGGGAAGAAGCGCATTCCGATTTCCACGCGGCGCTGGTGGCCGGATGCGGCTCGCCGTGGCTGCTGCGTTTTTCCGCCCTGCTGCGCGACCAGACGGCCAGGTACCGCCTGTTGTCGATGGCGTTGCGCAAGACCGGACGCAAGCGCGATGTCGCCGCCGAGCACGAGGCGATCGTCAAGGCCGCGATCGAGGGCGACGCCGAGCTGGCATGCCGGCTGCTGGCCCGGCATTTCCAGGAAACCACCGATCTCGTCATGGCATACCTGGCGGCGCAGAAGGACGCCGCCGCCGCGGGCAAGGCGCGCACCAGGAAGGCGGCTGCGGCATAAGGCAGGAAAACGGCGCCCCGCAGAGTGCCGCTTGCCGTGCCGAAAGGCGCCGTGCCGCCGTCAGGCCTCGGTGTTGTGGATAAAGCAGGGCGGCACGTCGGGACCCCACTGGTACATCGAGTCTTCCGGCGGGAAATCCCCGGCCGGCCAGTCCTGCCCGGCAGAGATGTAGTCGATATCCGCCGAATACTCGCAGAACGAACCCCACGGATCGCGCACGTAGTGGAAGAAGTTGGAGCCCAGCACATGCCGGCCGGTGCCCCAGCCCTCCTTGTAGCCGGCCGCCGCCATCTGCGCGGCGCCCTGGCCCACTTCGTCGATGCTGGCGACATCCCACGCGGCATGGTGCCAGCCGCGCGCCGGGCTGCCGGCAAAGGCCAGCAGGTGATGGTCGCTGCCGTGCGGCGCATGCGTGAAGGCGATGCCTTCGCCCGAGCGGTCCGACAGGCGCAGGCCCAGCGCGTTCTCGTAGAAGGCCAGTGCGCGCGATACGCCCGGCGTGAACAGCAGCACATGCGACAGTCGCCGCGGGCRCACCGTCTTCACGCCGCTGCGAAAGCGCGCGCCGCGCGCGTCGGCYGGGCCATGCACGCTGTCGAGCGGACTCTTGGCGCTGGGTGAAGTCTTGGGGCCAACCTTGACCTGGATGAGGTTGCCGTCGGCATCGAAGAACCACAGTCCCTCCGGCGTGACATGCGCGCCGCCGTCGGCGAAGGTCGCACCGGCGTCGAGCACTTGCCGGCGGATGGCATCGAAGTCGCCCGCGAAGCAGTTGAAGCTCAGGTAGGCGAGCGCCTTRCGCTCCCCGGCGAAGAACTTCGCCCACACGTGCTCGTCCTGCGCCATGACGTCGAGGCGGTCCTGCCGCGGCGTCACCGCCAGGCCGAACGCGCACAGGAAATGCCCGGCCTGCGCCAGGTCCGGCACGGTCAGGGCATAGTGGTCGAGCGAGTGCACGGCGGCCTTGGGCCGGCCATTGTCATTGTATTTATCCATGTGTCTCCTCCGCGAGCCGGCTCAGGCGGCGATGGCTGCCCTGACGGTGCCGGCGGCTGCGGCCTCGTCGGCAATGGTATTGCGCAGCGGGGCGAAGCCGGTTACCGAGATTTCGCACACGTCGCCCGGCTTCATCATCAGCCTGGGCTCGCGCGCCCAGCCGATGCCGCTCGGGGTGCCGGTCACGATGACGTCGCTCGCCTCCAGCGTGATGGCTTCGCTGATCACCGAGATCAGCGTGGCGATGTCGAAGATCATGGTGTCGGTGCTGGCGGACTGCACCACGTTGCCGTTCAGGCGGGTTTCGAGCAGCAGGCCCTTGCCGCCGGCCGGCACTTCGCTGGCCGTGACCAGTTCCGGGCCGAAGGCGCCGGTGGCATCGAAGTTCTTGCCCACCGTCCACTGCGGCGACAGGAACTGGTATTCGCGCACGGAGCCGTCGTTGAACAGCGCATAGCCGGCAATGCAGTCCAGCGCGTCTTCCCTGGAGATATGGCGGCCGCCTTTCTTCAGCACCACGGCCAGCTCGCCTTCGTAATCCAGCGTGTCCGACACGCGCGGACGGATGATGGGCTGGCCGTGGCCGACCAGGCTGGTGTCGTAGCGGGGGAAGATGGTGGGGTAGGCCGGCTGCTCGTACTTGCTTTCCTTGGTGTGGTCCGCGTAGTTCAGGCCGATGCAGAAGATCTTGGACGGATGCTCGACCACGGGCAGGAAGGTGATGTCCGCTTCCGCGACGAGCCGGCCGCCGGTGCGCCCGGCCGCGTAGGTTTCCAGGTCCACGCCGGCCGCCAGCAGCGACTCGAGCGAATCCTCGCCGAGGATGCGGATCTTGTCGCCCTCGCGGGCGCCCAGGAATTTCTTGCCATCGAGGATAAAGCGGACGTAACGCATCGGGGTTCCTGTCTCTGAAGTGGGATCGGGCGACCGCCGGATGGCGGCCGTTGGCAGGAATGCTAGTCTAAAAAATATACAAAAACAATGTTTGTAGATTGTTTTGGCGACTATGCAAGCTCCCGCCGATGGCAGTGAGGCAGGTCTCGGTCCAGGCTGGGAAAGGGTTTGCGGGGAGCCTGGTGACGCATGGGGCGCGCGAGGCGCAAGGGCGCGGCGGCGTCGGCCGGGACCGGCGCCATTCATGCCAGGCCGCCTCGCGGCGGCCTGCGATCAGAGCGCGAGCTGCAACGGCGCGGTTGCCGCCGCATCGTCCGCCGGCGCGGCCGGCACCGCGCAGCAGATCAGCGCTTCGCCGGGAGGCACGTCGAATTCCGGCGCTTCGAGATAGGCCACCGCGCCCTGCACGACGCGCGTGCGGCAGGTGCCGCAACTGCCGTTGCGGCAGCCGAAGTCGGGCGCCAGTCCGCGCTGTTCGGCCAGCTCCAGCAGCGAGCCGGCGTCCGGCGACCAGCGGGCTTCCTTGCCGGAGCGCGTGAAGACCACCGGCACCGGCGCCGTGGCGGGCCTGGGGCCGGGCTCGGGCGCGACCACGGCTTGCGCATGCGTGTCGCGGCGGCGGTGCAGCGCGGCCGGCCCGAAGGCTTCCGCATGGATGCGGTCATCGGCCACGTTGAGCGCGCGCAGGCCGTCGTAGAGGGACTGCATGAAGGGCCCCGGGCCACACAGGTAGAAGTCGTAGTCGCCGAACGGCAGGTGCCGGCGCAACAGGTCGGTGTCGATGCGGCCGGCCTCGTCGAAGTCCTTCTGCGGCTCGGCGTCGCGCGGGTCGCTCAGCACGCGGATGTACTGCACCGCGCCTTGCGCGCCATCGGCCAGCGCCGTCAGTTCGCGTGCGAAGGCGCGCTCGGCCAGCGTGCGAGCGGCATGGAAGAAATAGGCCGGGCGGACATGACGGGTGCGCAGCCCTTCGTAGACCAGGTGCCGCAGCATGGCCAGCATGGGCGTGACGCCGATGCCCGCGGCCAGCAGCACGGCGGGGCGGTGTTCGGCGGCATCGATGGTGAAGGCACCGGCCGGCGGGCGCACCTCGACGATGTCGCCGACCCTGAAATTGTCGTGCAGGTGCTGCGATACGGCGCCTTCGCGCTTGACGCTGATGCGGTAGACGCTGTCCGACGGCGCCGACGAGAGCGTATAGGTCCGGATCGCCGGCGCCGGCGGCGAACCCGTCGTCACGCGGATCGGCAGGTACTGCCCGGCAAGGTGGGGGATCAGTCCGGCGCCGTCGGCAGGTTCGAGGTGAAAGGAGCGGATGCCCATGCTTTCCTCGACCAGCCGCGTCACGCGGAACGGCCGCCAGGCGGTGCTGAGCGAGCGGGCGCGCAGGCGCTCGGCCGCCTCGTCCCAGTTGCCGGTGAGTTCGACCGCGGGCGACGTGCCGTCGGCTTGCGGCACCCAGCGCAGCGGCAGGGCATCCGCGCGCCGCACGACGCTGGCGGGCCTGAAGCGCCAGAGGCGCTCCGCGCCCTGGAAGGCGGCGATCTCAGGCGAATCGAGGATGACTTCCGCCGTGCCGGTCATCTGCAGCAACTCGCCGGTGGCGAAGTCCGCGAACACCAGCCCGGCGCGCGCGTTGAGGAGGAAATTGCCCAGCGTGTTGAAGAACAGGTTGCCGGAGAAATCCGGAATGGTCATGCCGCCGTCGTCGTCCAGCCGCACGAAGCCAGGCTTGCCGCCGCGATGCGACACGTCCACCTGCCGGCTGCCGTCCGGCAGGTCCGCGTAGGAAGCCACGAAGAAGGTATCGGCGCCGGCGATCAGCGCACGGGCACGCGCATCCAGCCCGCCCGCGCGCTGCGGCGCGATGATGCCGGGCGTGCCGGGATCGCGCGTGAAGGCGAAGTTGCGCTGCTGGATGTATTGCGGGCAGTTGCCGAAGCTTTGCCCCACGGCGATCGCGAATACCGTGGCGCCGGGCCCGGATGCCTCGCGGCGGATGGTGCCGTTGAGCCGGTTGCGGCGCCGGGTCAGCAGGTCGATGCCCAGCAGGCCGATGGCGTCGCCGTGCTCCATGCCGCGCTCGGCCGGATCGGCCGCGTCGCGCGCCAGGCCGAGATCGAGCGCCTTGTCGTGCGGGGAGTGCAGGAAGCCCGGCGCGCCGGCGCGCAGCGTGGCCCAGGCGTTGCCGTCGGGATCGACCGCGCCCAGCACCACGACCGGCAGTTGCGCGAAGAACTCGCGATGCTGCTCCGGCATATGGTCGCGCACGAAGCGCCGGCCGAGCTCGTCCATCTTGCGGGCGACGCCGGCGCGCTCCTGCAGCACGCGCTCGCCCGCATGCCAGGGAAGGGGAGGGAGCTGCGCGGGTGCGGATAGCGGGGACTGCGACATGATGGCGATCTCCTTGCCGCGGCACGCGGGCCGCGGCGTGTTCTTGCTGTCAGGCGGCCAGGCCGGCGGGCGTGGTCTGGAATTCGACAAAGCCGCGCAGGGCCTCGACGCGTGCCAGCCAGGCATTGACGTTGGCGTACGCGGCCAGGTCGACGAATCCTTCGGGGGCGCGGGCGATGTAGCCGTACAGCGCCACGTCGGCCAGGGTGGGGTGGTCCGCCGCAAGCCACGGCGAGGCGGCCAGCGCCGCGTCGACGCCCTTGAGGATGGCGTGGGCGCGCGCGATGACTTCCTCGGCATTGAAGCCCGCGCCGAAGACCGTGATCAGGCGCGCGGCGGCGGGGCCGTAGGCGATCTCGCCGGCGGCGACCGACAGCCATTTCTGCACCGCGGCGGCACCGGCGGGCGACGCCGGCAGCCAGTCGGTCTTGCCCAGCTTGGTGGCCAGGTACACCAGGATCGCGTTCGAATCGGTGATCACGGTGTCGCCGTCGACCAGCACGGGCACCTGGCCGAACGGATTGAGCTTGAGGAAGGCGGGCGCCTTGTGCTCGCCTTTGGCGAGATCGACCAGGACGAGCTCGGCATCGGCGCCGATCAGCGAGACAAACAGGCGGACGCGGTGCGAATGGCCGGAGAGCGGGTGGTGGTAGACCTTCATGACTGGATTCCTTGGGAGCGTTTGAGAGGGAACCGCCGCAAGCTGTCTGCGCCGTGCCGGGGTGGCCGTTTGCGTCTTGCCTGAGTGCGTGAAGTCATCTTAGGTCCGCTGCCGTCCGGGAAAAACGGCCCCGGCGAGAAAGGATTCTTCTCGCTGGCCCAACAATGAGGCGCGCCGGGCGCCAGGCGCCGGCGTGGATGGGGCTGCGGTCTGCCGGAGGAAGGGAAGGCGGGCCGGCGCCCGGCGCGCCTCAGTGCAGGGAGGGGTCGGCCCGCAGCGCGTCGATGGCGAGGTCGAGGAAGGCGCGCACCTTGCGCGTGGCATGCCGGCCTTCGCGGTGGATGACGTTGACGGGCAGCGCGGGCGGCTCGAAATCGCCCAGCACGACCTGCAGCGTGCCGGCGCCAAGCTGTGCGGCAACCTGGTACGACAGCAGGCGCACGATGCCGAAGCCGGCCATCGCGGCGACGATGGCCGAATCGTTGGTGGTGGTGACAAGGCGCGGTTCAAGGCGCGTCGGGACCAGGCTGTCGGCGCGGTTGAAGCGCCACTCCGGCGAAGCCGAGACCCCGCTGGCCATGATGAGGGTGTGCCGGCCGAGATCGTCCGGAGACCGCGGCGCGCCGTGGCGCTCGAGATAGGCGGGCGCCGCGCACAGCACGCGCCGCACGCTGCCCACCGGCACGGCCTGCAGCGAGGAGTCGGGCAGCTCGCCGATGCGGATGCCTACGTCGATGCCTTCTTCGACGAGGTTGACCACGCGATCGAGCAGCAGGCAGGTGGCGTCGACATCCGGATAGCGCTGCAGATACTCGGTGACGATCGGCATCACGTACGCCGCGCCGAACAACACCGACGCCGTGATGGTGAGTTGCCCGCGCGGCTCCGCATGGGAGCCGGTGGCCAGCAGCTCGGCATCGTCTATCTCGCCCAGGATGCGCCGGCAGTTCTCGAAGTAGGCCGAGCCGGTATCGGTCAGCCGCACCAGCCGCGTGGTGCGGGTCAGCAGGCGCACGGCGAGATGCTCTTCCAGCTCATTGACGATCCGGCTGACGACCGATGGCGACACATCGAGCTTGCGCGCGGCGGAGGTGAAACCGCCGGTTTCCACCACGGTGACGAAGGTCTTCATGGCTTGCAGTCGGTCCACCGTCTCTCCCCGTTTGCCCTGTGCGCATGGCGGCGCTTTGTGGCGAGTATAGCGCTGGTGGACAGGGCAAGCCGTACCCCGCCCCGCGGGGACCTTCAGTCGATCGCGAGCACGATATTGCCCACGCTCAGGTTCGACTCCATGCGGCGGTGCGCGCCGGCGGCATCGGCGAGCGGGAACACGCTGTCCACCACGGGCGACAGCTCGCCCGCCGCGAAGCGATGCAGCCAGCGCTCGGCAAAGCGTTGCGTCATCGCGTGCTTCGCCTGCGGCGTGCGCGACTTCATCACCGTGCCGATGATCTGCAGGTGGCCGTAGAGCAGCCGGTCCAGCGGCAGCGTAGCCCCCTCGATGCCGCCCATGAGCCCGACCTGGACCAGCCTGCCGCCGTTCGCCAGCGAGCGCACATTGCGCTCAAGGTAAGGCGCGCCGATGAAGTCGATGACGACATCCACGCCGCGCCCGTCCGTCGCATGGGCCACCGCCTCGGCGAAGTCCTGCGCCTTGTAGTCAATGGCCACGTCGGCGCCCAGCTCGCGCACGCGGCCGAGCTTGCCCGCGCCGGCGGTGGCGAACACCCTGGCGCCCGCGGCATGCGCGAGCTGCACCGCCGCCGAGCCCACCCCGCCCGCCGCGGCGTGGATCAGCACGGCATCGCCTGCCTGCACGCGGCCAAGGTGGATCAGCGCCTCGTGCGCGGTGACGTACACCTCCGGGATCGCCGCGGCGCGCACGTAGTCGATGCTGTCCGGAATGCGCATGGCCATGCGGTGGTCGATGCGCGCGGCCTGCGCATAGGCGCCGCCGCCGACGATGCCCATCACGCGGTCGCCGGGCGCGAAGCCGGTGACATCCGCGCCTGCCGCGATCACTTCGCCGGCAATCTCCAGCCCCATGATGTCCGAGTCGCCGAAGGACTGGCGGCCGTAGCCGCCGCGCCGCTGGATCAGGTCGGCGCGGTTCACGCCGGCGGCATGGTTGCGCACGAGCAGGTCGTGCGGGCGCAGCGCCGGAGCGGGCACCTCTTCGAGCTGCAATACGTCGGCTTCGCCGAATTCCTTGAAGGTGATGGCTTTCATGCGCGTTTCATGTGAGTTTTTCCCGGAGACGCCCTGTGCGTCGCATGTGGCAAGTATAGGTTTGCAATGCGACGAATTTATGCTGCATTATTCCATCTCAGAGATGCAAATTTGCATCGCACAGGAGCAGCTCTTCATGAACTGGGACGACACCCGGATCTTTCTTGCCGTGCAGCGGGAGCGGACGCTGCGGCGCGCCGCCAGGACGCTCGAGCTCGACCAGGCCACGGTCGGCCGGCGCATCGGGGCGCTGGAGCGCGCGCTGGGCGCCACCTTGTTCCTGCGCACTTCCGACGGCTATGCGCTGACGCCGGCGGGCGAGGCCGTGCTGCGCTCGGCGGAGAAGATGGAGCAATCGGCGCACGACCTCGTCAGGCACGCGCAGGGCGTGGATACGCGGCTCGAAGGCGAGGTGCGCGTGACTACCACGGACTCGCTGGCGCTGGAGTTCCTGATCCCCGCGATCGGCCACCTGCACGGCGCCCATCCCGATGTGAAGATCCTGCTCAATACGTCCACCAACATGCTCAACCTGGCACGGCGCGAGGCGGATATCGCGGTCAGGACCAGGAAGCCGGAGAACCCCGATCTGGTGGCGCGCCGGCTGGCCCGCTGGCCGGTCGGGCTGTATGCCTCGCCCGCCTACCTGGAGCGGCACGGCGAGCCGGTGGCCGGCACCGCGTTCGCCGGTCACGACCTGGTCGTCTTCCAGCCGCTGATGACCGGCAACCGCGCGCCGACGATGGTCGGCGAGCCCATGCACGCGGGCCGTATCGTTGCTGGCGTCTATTCCAGCCTGATGCTGCGCACGGCCATCAAGGCCGGCATCGCCATCGGCGAAGTGCCGGTCTACCTGGCCGAGCGCGAAGGGCTGGTGCGGATCTGGCCTGAGCGCACGCACGCCATGCAATACGAGGTCTGGCTCGTCACCCACCAGGACCTGCGCCACACCGCGCGCGTGCGGGCCATGATCGACGAGATCGTGCATGCGTTCGAAAGCCGCGAGGACGGCTGACCGGCGCGCTGGCCTTGCGCCGCCGTTCGCAGTAGAGTTTCCCGGCCCGGCGCCTTTTGCGTTTTGCCTTTTGCCTTTTGCCTCGCCGCGCCAATCGCACACAAAGCAGGACAGGAGACATCGATGACCCGCACCACCGCCGGCAAGCGAGCCGCCTTCCGCGCCCTGCACGAGCAGGGCTGTTTCGTGCTGCCCAATCCCTGGGACGTGGGTAGCGCGCGCATGCTGCAGCACCTTGGCTTTTGCGCGCTGGCTTCGACCAGCTCGGGCCTGGCGTGGTCGCTGGGGCGCGCCGACAACGCGGTCGGGCGCGACGACGTGCTGCAGCACCTGACCGCCCTGTGCGCCGCCGTCGACCTGCCCGTCAATGCGGATTTCGAATCCGGCTTCGCCGACGATCCGCAAGGCGTGGCCGGCAATGTGCGCCTCGCCGTCCAGGCAGGCGTGGCCGGCCTGTCCATCGAGGATCTCGATGCGCGCGGCGGCGGGCTGTATGACAAGGCGCTCGCCGTCGAGCGCATCCGCGCCGCGCGTGCCGCCATCGACGATTCGGGCGAAGACGTGCTCCTGGTCGCCCGCACCGAAGGCATGCTCGCCGACCCCACCGCGCTCGCGCCCGCCATCGACAAGCTGGTCGCCTTCGCCGAGGCCGGCGCCGATTGCCTGTACGCGCCCGGCGTGGTGGCGAAGGCCGATATCGTGGCCATGGTCCGCGCCGTCGCGCCCAGGCCGCTCAACGTGCTGATGATGCGTCCCGGGATGAGCGTGGCCGAACTGGCCGACCTGGGCGTGCGGCGCATCAGCGTCGGCGGCGGGCTGGCACGCGCGGCATGGGCCGGCATGCTGGCTGCCGCCGAACAGCTCAAGGCCGGTTCGTTCGAAGGGCTGGGCGGCGCGACGCCGTCCCGGCAACTGAACGATATCTTCGGCAGCTTCACCTGAACTGCGGCCGCGGACGCGCCATGAAAGGGGCGCCGCGCGGGCAAGACCGGGCCGGGCAAGGCCGGTTTGGTCTTCAGCCCTTGACCAGCCCGCCGTCCACGATCAGGTTCTGCCCCGTGACCGCGCGCGCCCACGGCGACAGGAAGTAGACCACTGCATCGGCGAACTCCTCCGGCGTGGTCACGCGGCGCAGCGGCGTCAGGCCGGCGATGAGATCGAACACGGCTTCCGGCGTGGCGGCGCTGGCGTCGGTGGTGCGCAGCAGGCCGCCCGACACCATGTTCACCGTGATGCCGTCGGGGCCGAGGTCATTGGCCGCGGTACGGGTGAACGACAGCAGCGCGGCCTTGGCGGCGGTGTAGTCGTGATAGGGCACCACCGGATTCTGGAACAGGTTGGTGCCGACATTGACGATGCGGCCAAAGCCGGCTTCGCGCATGCCGGGCAGCGCGGCCTGCACGGTGTTGAGCGCGCCCCGCAGGGCGCCGTCGATCTGCTGCTGGAAACGCGCCCAGCCGATCTCGCCGATCCTGGGGCGCGCGTCGCCGTCGAAGCGGAAATCGGCCAGCGCGTTGTTGACCACGGCAACGATGGGCTGGCCGGTCCGTTCCCTTGCCTGGCTGAAGAGGCGCGCGACCGCCGCCGGATCGGTGACGTCGCCCTGCAGCGCGATCGCGCGCGGGCCGAGCGCTTCGGCCAACTGGCGTGCCTGCGTCTCGCTGCGGTGGTAGTTGATCACCACGCCCGCGCCTTCGCGCGCCAGCGCCCGCGTGATGGCCACGCCGAGCCCGCGCGCGCCGCCGGTGACCAGTACCCATTGTTCGTTCAGAAGCACGTTGATTCCTGTTGTCGTTTTGTTCGATAGGCCGATGGGGCCTGGCAGCCATGGCAAGCCGGGGCATGCCGCCGCGCCCGCGCGCTAGGGGCGGCGCGCGTAGCTCACCGTCAGCAGCTCCCATTGATGGCCGTCGGGCTCGTTCCAGTAGACGATGCTGCCGCCGTGCCGCGTGTCGGCCTGGTGGTCGACCGGGCCGTGGACGCTGCTGCGGTACGGGATGCCGGCGGCCGCGATGCGAGCGAGGATGATATCGAATTCGTCCTGGCTCACGCGGAAACAGTAGTGGATCGTGGGGATTTCGCCGCTCCACTGGTCGAAGTCCAGGGTCAGGCTGTCGCTGACGAACACCGGCGCGAACGGCCCGATGCCGGTTCTGGCCCAGGGCACGCCGAGCAGGCCGGCCAGCAGCTCCGCCGCGGCTTCCTTGTCGCGCGACGGGACCATGAGATGGTCGAGATGGATGCTCATGCCTTCTCCTTTGCGGCCTCGGGTCGCGCGCGTCATGCCCCGGGCTCCGGCTTTGGGCTTCGCCGCAGGCGCGGTCGGGCCAGCCGGACGCGCGCCGGTTCACCAGCGAGCGGCGCTGCATCTCGCCGTGGTCGGCGGGGGCGGCGCCCGGCTAGCTGCTGCTGTCGCCCAGTGCCGCTTTGGCGAAGTCGATGAACACGCGCAGCTTCTTCGGCATTCCCGTCCGATTGTAGTAATAAAGATAGAGCCCGGTGCGCGGGATCCAGCCGTCCAGCACGCTCACCAGCCGGCCGGCCTGGAGATGCGGCTCGGCAATGCGGTGCTGGATATAGGTGAAGCCGAAGCCGTCGAGCGCGGATTGCAGCAGCAGTCCGTTGTCGTTGGTGGCGATGCGCCCGGTCACGGCCATGCGCAGCTTTTCGCCGGCCTTCTCGAACTCCCAGCGGTACAGCGCGCCGCTGTCCGCGCTGCGGTAGTTCACGCATTCGTGCGCGAGCAGGTCGCGCGGATGGCGCGGCTTCGGCCTGGATTGCAGGTACCGGGCGGAGGCGGCCACGCAGAAGCGCATCTGCGTGACCAGCGGCACCACCACCATGTCTTCATCCAGCACATTGTCGTAGCGGATGCCCGCGTCAAAGCCCCGGCCGACGATATCCACCAGGCTGTTATCCGCGATCACGTCGACATTGATGTCCGGGTAGGCGTCCAGGAAGTCCTTGAGCACAGGCTGGATCACCAGCGGGATGGCGGAATGGGGCACGTTCAGGCGCAGCGTGCCCATCGACCGGCTGGAGGCGCCGGACACGTCGTGCATCGCCAGTTCCAGTTCCTGCAGCAGCGGGGCGATCCGCGTGAGGAACCTGGCGCCCGCCTCGGTCAGGCTGACGCTGCGGGTGGTGCGGTTGAGCAGGCGGGCGCCGAGCCGCTCCTCGATCTTGCGCACGGTATAGCTCACCGATGTCACCGGGATGCCGAGCGCGCGGGCGGCCGCGCTGAAGCTCTGTTCCTGCGCCACCCGGGCAAAGACCGACAAGGCCTGGAAATCTGCTTGGTTCATTATGCAAATTACTTGCAAAGTCCTTTTGGATTATCTGTCTTCTTGATACGGTCCGCAACATCCATACTGCGTTGTGCGGGTGCCGCCGGGCACGGTGGCACCCATCGGGCAAGGCCTTTGAAGCAAACCATCTGGAGAGAAGTGATGAAAACCTGGTTCATTACCGGCGTGAGCACCGGTTTCGGGCGCGCGCTGGCGCAAGCCGTCATCGCGCAGGGCGACAAGGTCGCGGGCACGCTGCGCAACGAAGCGCAGCGCGCCGAGTTTGCCGCGCTGGCCAGGGGCCAGTCCTTCGGCTACATACTCGACGTGCGCGACGACGCGGCCATCCCCGGCGTGGTGGCGCAGATCGAGCGCGAGGTGGGCGAGATCGACGTGCTGGTCAACAATGCCGGCTACGGCTACGAAGGCAGCATCGAGGAAGCCACGCCGGCGGATATCCGCGCGCAGTTCGACGTCAATGTGTTCGGCGCCATCAGCGTGGCGCAGGCGGTCCTGCCCCATATGCGCCAGCGCCGCCGCGGCCATATCCTGAACGTGACTTCCATGGGCGGGCYGATGACCTTCCCCGGCGTGGGCATCTACAACGCCAGCAAGTTCGCGCTGGAGGGGATCAACGAGGCGCTGTCCAAGGAAGTGCGCGAGTTCGGCATCAAGGTGACGGCCATCGAGCCGGGCGCATTCCGCACCGACTGGGCCGGCCGCTCCATGCAGCGCACGGCCTCGGAGATCGAGGACTACGCCACCATGCTGGCGCCGCTGCGGGCCGCGCGCGCCGCCCGCTCGGGCAAGCAGCCCGGCGATCCGCGCAAGGCGGCGCAGGCGATCCTGGCCGTGGTGGCCGCGCAGGATCCGCCCGTGCACCTGCTGCTCGGCACCGACGCGCTCGGCTTCGTGCGCGAGAAGCTCAAGGCGTTGACGGCGGAAATCGACAAGTGGGAGCACGTCACCGTGAGTACCGATTTCACGGAGTGACGGCAGGCCGAAGCGGGGCCAGGCAATGCTGCGTGTTGTCTCCCCTCGCCCATTTCATGGGAGAGGGGGGCAAAGCCTCAAGGCGACAAGGCCGCGAGGCCGCACGGCCCCGCTCCTGATTGCCGGGACTCAGTCCGCCAGGCCCTTGTTCGGATTGAGCAGGAACTTCTCGCCGGTAGCGCGCTTGTTATAGACCGCGATCTGGTCCAGGTCCAGCGCCTCGGCCAGCGAGATCTCGCCGGCGTAGTGGCTGGCAAAGGTCGTATGCAGCTCCGCCACCACGCGCGCCTTGAGTGCGTTGGCCGCTTCGGTCCCGATCTTTTGCAGGAACGGGAAGACCAGCCAGCCGCCCATGCTCCACGCCATGCCGAAATTGCGCACGAACTCGGTCGGGCTGGTGTCCAGGCCGCCGTAGAGGTAGACCTGCTTGTGCGTCGTGGAGCCATAGCGGCTGTAGACGCCGGCGGTCTTGCTCAAGGCCGCTTCCATGGCGCCCAGGATCTGCCCGGCCAGCTTGCCGCCGCCGGTGGCGTCGAAGGCGATCGTCGCGCCGGTGGCGGCAATCGCGTCCGTCAGATCCTGCGTGAAGGTGGGCGAAGCCATGTTGCAGACATAGGTCGCGCCGAGCGACTTGAGCAGATCCGCCTGCTCCTGCTTGCGCACGATATTCACCAGGCCGATGCCGTCCTTCTGGCAGATCTTGTTGAGCATCTGGCCGAGGTTGGACGCCGCGGCAGTATGCACCAGCGCCTTGTGCCCCTCGCGCCGCATGCTCTCGACCATGCCCAGCGCCGTCAGCGGATTGACGAACGACGAAGCGCCTTGCGCGGGCGTGGCCCCTTCCGGCAGCACCAGGCACTGCGCCACCGGCACGCAGCGGTATTGCGAATACATCGCGCCGCCAAGCACCGCCACGGTCTTGCCGAGCAGCGTCTGCGCCGCGGCGGACGAGCCGGCGCCAACCACCACGCCCGCACCCTCGTTGCCCACCGGCATCGATTCGTCGAGCCGGCCGGCCATGCCCTTCATCGCGCCCTCGGGCACCCGTGCGGTCACGACCGGCTGGCTTTTTGTTCCGCCGGCCTTTGCCGCGCTCATGTCGGCCGCGCCGAACAGCAGCCCCAGGTCAGACGGATTGAGGGGCGATGCTTCGATGCGGACCAGTACCTCGTCGGGGCCCGGCGCGGGCACGTCGACGCTGGCCAGGGACAATTCCAGCTCGCCGCTGCCTTTGATCAGCGAGCGCAGTTGAAGGGCGGTGCGTGGGGTATCGGTAGGCATGCGGTATCTCCTGGATCCGGTAGGTTTTGCAGGTCGCGGGCGGCTCGGGCAGTGGCCGGTTTCCGCGCTGGCGCAATCCTACTGCAAGATGGGAAATCGGGTTGGCGGGGGCAACGGCGGATGCCGGGCGCCGGCGTGGCGCCGGCCACCGCGCTCGCCTAGACTGAGCAGTGGCCCTCGGGGAGGGGCGCCGCAGAAACCGGCCCGCGCCGACCGGCCGCCGATATCAAGGAGACTGCCAATGATCACCAATGCCTTGTCGGGCACCAATGTCCACGAAGTGTCGGACGGGATCTACCGCATCAATACGCCGGTCATCATCGAAGGCGGTCCGGGCGGCTTCTCCTTCAACCAGTACCTGGTGCTGGATGACGAGCCGCTGCTGTTCCACACTGGTCCGCGCAAGCTGTTCGAACTGGTGCGCGAGGCCGTTGCCAGCGTCATGCCGCCCGAACGCCTGCGCCATGTCTCGTTCTCGCACTTCGAGGCGGACGAGTGCGGATCGCTGAACCAATGGCTGGCGATCGCGCCGCAGGCGCATCCCTTGTGCGGCACCGTTGCCGCCATGGTCTCCATCGATGATCTCGCAGACCGCAAGGCGGCCGCGCTGGAGGACGGGCAGGCACGCTGCATCGGCAAGCATACCGTGCGCTGGCTGGCCACGCCGCATCTCCCGCATGGCTGGGACTGCGGCGTGCTGATGGAAGAGCAGACCGGGACACTGCTGTGCAGCGACCTCTTCACCCAGCCCGGTGCCCGGCATCCCGCCCTCACCGAGGGCGACATCCTGGGCCCGAGCGAAGCCTTCCGGCACGCCATGGATTACTATGCCCATGCGCCGGACACCGGCGCCATGCTCGAGCGGCTGGCATCGCTGGCACCGCGCACGCTCGCCTGCATGCACGGCAGCGCGTGGCGCGGCGATTGCGCCGGCCTGTTGCGGGAACTGGCGGTGTCCCTGCGCGCGTAGCGCTGCCGCGGCGCATTGTTTCCCCGGAGGACTGCCGGCGGYGCAGGAAAGCTGCGCCGTCTGGCCTTTCGTGCCAGCACCACGACGATGAACAAAGACGAACTGCACGCGATCCTGACCACGGAATTCGATCTCGTCACGGACCCGGCCGAGCGCGGCGACGGGCGCTCGTATTTCCTGCGGGAGGTGATCTGGCATCCGGCCTCGGTCACGCGGATCCTGCGCGCCCAGTACGGCCCCGGCGATCGCGTCAGCCGCATCCGGCTATGCGTGTCGTCGGACAACAATAACAGCGTGTTCCTGGCGATGCCGGCGAGCCGCGAGGCATTGCATTCGGCGGTGCTGGCGGAGATCGCGGGGTTCGTTGCCGTTGCGGGCTAGCGCCCGGCCGTGGCGCGGTGCTGACGATTGGCTCTGCGCGCCGCGCGCTTTTCAATATGGCGTATGCCATACCTTGGATGGCAAAGGTTGCGGTGTGATGCAAGGGGAACGTGCCGGGCTTTCGCTCCGGCTGCCGGAGGTCTTCCCGGCGTGGTGCTGCCTGGCCGGCCTATACTGATAGTCTGCGCGGCGAATCGCACCGACTCCATCGCAAGCCGGATTTTCACAGGTGCCCAGCCACGGTTGAAGGTCAGAAACGCTCACTGGAACTTGGCAGGGCCGGCGGCTACGCTATCGGGGACCGTCGCGCCAGGCTGGCGCCAGGGGCCATGGACGTTGAATGGAAGGAGTTATCTATGAAGATCGCTATCGCATTGGCAATTGCTGTTCTCGTCCCTGGTGTCGTCCACGCCGCCGGCCCTGCGAATCCTGCCGACCGGTATGACTACAATATGCGCAGTACCAATAAGGACGGCTACGTTCCAGACCCCCAGCGGGCTACCAACAAGGACGGCTACGTTCCTGATGCCCAGCGCACCACCAACAAGGACGGCTACGTGCCGGACACCGCGCGGGCCAATGACAAGTTCGACCCGTACACCCAGGGTGCCAAGCAGAACACGGCCTCCGCGCTCACGGACTCGGGGGCGCCGGCCAAGAAGGCACCTGCAAAGRCACCCGTCGAGAAGAAATCACCCGGCGCCAGCATGGACAAATAGTGCCGTTGCCACGCCAGTCCTGCCCTGACGAGGCTGTGCGTTCCGGAATCGGGCAAGCAAGAGAGCTCCGCATGACCGGAGCTCTCTTGCTTTCGCCGCCGGATCACCAGCCGGTCGCCGGTCTTGCAGCCGAGAGCCTTTCCGCTGTCGGGCGAATTCGCTGCACAGACCGGGAAATGCCGCGGCGGCCGGGGGAGGCGACCAGCCAGGCGTTTCCATCATGCATGTGACGTCAGGATAATAAAGAGTGATGCCAGGTAAAACGCGATCCGGGAAATTCATGCGGAATCCACGTTCATCCTGCAGCTCTGGCTAATATCCTTTCCGAACAGCGGCCAATCATTTTCCGGCTGCATTCCTGGTTCAATTGCCCGCATCGCGCCCGCAGGGCAATGCGGATGCCATTCCTCGCCCGGACCCGCCATTTCCGGCATTTCCGGCGGTACGCCCGGACGACTCCCGCATGGCAGGCCGGTGCGACAGCCAATCTCCGTGGCCGGCAGCCGCGCGCGGGAATAACTCAAATTCGGTATTTATCAATCCAATCCAATGTGAGTGGGTCGGTCGTCGTACTGTTTTTTCCATTGTCTGAAATTCAAATGCTAAAGAAGCTAAAGAATTCAAGGTCCATGCCGACAAGTTGAGACAAGCCTGGGCATGATGGGTAATCGCAGCCTCCACAAGGCGATTATCGGAGCTGTGCCTGGGCCCGTATTGACCCGCAACACGCGTTGCAAAAGGCCGGCGGCCGCGGGCAACGGCGGCCGGCCGCCGAAGTATCCCGAACCGGAGACGGGCGCTCCCGCGGACCGTTTCCGACCAGTCTGGTTCAGGCGGGCAAGGGTCAGAGCGATTGATCCTTTCCGATATTTGAGAGGCATGAGAATGGTTCCGGTACTCGGACTTGGAAGCGCACTCAACACCAGTTCGATACGTCACGAACTGGGCCGGTCGCTTGGCGCTTCCTTGGGCGCGGCGCAAGCCTGCCTGCGCACGAGGGTATCGGCGCTCCGGGCCGCGGCGCGGCAAGTGCGCCGATACCCCTTGGGCGGAAGACATGACCTGCGTGTGATATGGCCGTTCCTGCCGATCATGCTGATCCTGGTGCTGCTCTCCGGTTTCAGCGTGGACATGCTGTCCGCCGCGCGCGCCTATGTCGGCGGAGAGAGCTTGTGGAGCAAGGGGCAGAAAGCAGCCGTGATGCACCTGATGCGGTACGCCGACAGCCATGACGAGGCGGAATTCCGCGCCTACGAACGCGCGATCGCGGTACCGCTTGGCGACCGGCAGGCCAGGCTCGAATTTGCCAGCGATCGGCTTGACTACGACAAGGCCGCGGCCGGGCTGCTTGCCGGGGGCAATCACGTCGACGATATTTCCGGCATGATCCGGCTCATGCGCCATTTCGGGCGATTGCCGGCGATCGATCGCGCGCTTGCGATCTGGGGCCGCGCCGACAATGAAGTGCTGGCCCTGCGCGATCTCGCGGATCAGTTGCATGCCAGCGTGCGGGCCGAGGCGGCCGAGGCGGCAGATAAGGGTGAGATCAGGCTGCTCCTGCAACGCATAGGGGAAACGGACGACCGGCTCACGCCGCTGGAGGCGGCCTTCTCCTATTCGCTTGGCGAGATCTCGCGGCAGGTGCGCAATCTGCTGATGCCGGGCATCGGCATCGCGGCGATCCTCCTCATGCTTCCCGGCATCCTGATGGCGAACCGCTCCGTGCGCAAGGAACTGCTGCTGCGCGAAGCACTGGCGCGTAGCGAAGAGCGCCTGGCACTGGCGATCAGCGGCAGCAACGACGGGCTGTGGGACTGGGACCTGCGCAGCGATGCGCTTTATTTCTCGGCGCGCTGCGCGCAGATGCTCGGCTATGAGGAGCATGAGCTGCCAAGATTGCTCGGCACGGTACGCGCGCATTGCCATCCCGACGATCTTGCCTGCGTCGAGTCGCAGATGCGCCGGCATCTGCGCGAAGGCATTCCCTATGACTGCTCGTTCAGGCTGCGCAACAGGGCCGGTGGCTACCTGTGGGTGCGCTCGCGCGGGCGCATGGTGCGCGACGCCGCCGGTCACGCCCGGCGGATGGCGGGCTCGCTTACCGATATCAGCGATCAGAAACGAGCCGAAGCACAACTGCTCGCCGAGAAGGAACGGGCACAGGTTACCCTCCAGGCGATCGGGGATGCCGTCATCACGGTCGACGTGCACGGCCATGTCGACGCATTGAATCCGGCGGCGGAACTGCTGACCGGGTGGCACAGCGCGGACGCGAAAGGCAGGCCGCTGCATGTGGTCTGTCCGCTGAGCGATGAGGCCAGCCGGAGTCCGTTGACAGGATTGGGGGCCGCCGTGCTGCAGAAGACGTGGCCGCGGTTCTCCACGTTGCTGCTGGAGCGGCCCGAGCGCGCCCCGATCGCGGTCAAGCTGTCGGTGGCGCTGATCCATCATGCCGACCGGACCTGCACTGGCGCCGTGCTGGTGCTGCACGATGTCAGCAGCGAGCGGGCCGACGCCGCGCGCCTGTCCCACGAGGCCAGTCACGATGCATTGACCGGGCTGGTCAACCGCATCGAGTTCGAACGCCGCCTGGCCGAAGCAATGCGGCGCGTTCGCAGCGAAGACTGCACGCATACCCTGATGTACCTCGACCTGGACCAGTTCAAGGTAGTCAACGACACTTGCGGCCATGCCGCCGGAGACGAACTGATCCGGCAGCTCGCGGTCGTCATGCGCGCCACGTTGCGGGAATCGGATACCCTGGCGCGGCTGGGCGGCGACGAGTTCGGCGTGCTGCTCGATGGCTGCCATGTCGACAATGGCGAGCGCGTGGCCGAAGCCATGCGCGAGGCGATTGCACGTTTTCGCTTCGTGCATCGCCAGCGCACTTTCGCCGTGAGCGCGAGCATCGGCATGATCAGCCTGGATCGCGACATGTCCCAGGTGGCCGAGGCGCTCAGCGCCGCCGATGCCGCCTGTTACCTGGCCAAGGAGCGGGGGCGCAACCGCGTCCAGGTATATCGCCAGCGTGACGAGGCCGTGCGCGCGCTGCACGGCGAGATGGAATGGGTGAGCCGGATCCACACCGGCCTGGAAGCCGGCCGCTTCTGCCTGCACGCTCAGGAGATCGCGCCCTTGCAGGCCGGCGGCGCACAGGGCCGGCATGTCGAACTGCTCTTGCGCATGCTCGATGACGCCGGGCAACTGGTTCCGCCCATGGCATTCATTCCTGCCTGCGAACGCTACAACCTCATGCCCGCGCTGGATCGCTGGGTGATCGAAGCCGGGTTTGCCGCGCTGGCGGGCTGCCTTGGTGACCGGCCGGGCGATATCGCGGTATGCGGGATCAACCTGTCCGGAGCGTCCCTGGGCGACCAGCTCCTGCCTGCCTATATCGCCGAGCGCGCGGCGCGCCACGGCATTCCCCTGCGGCACGTCTGTTTCGAGATCACGGAGACGGCGGCCATCGGCAACCTGGCGCAGGCCGCCACCTTCATCGAGCAACTGCAGGACAAGGGGTGCAGCTTTGCCCTCGACGATTTCGGCGCCGGCATGTCGTCCTTCGCCTATCTCAAGCACCTGCCGACGGAGTACATCAAGATCGATGGCGGCTTTGTCAACGAGATGTTCGGCGATCCGGTCAATCTGGTGGTGATCGAGGCAATTCAGCGCATCGCCAATGCCATGGGCAAGAAGACCATCGCCGAATGGGTGGACAGCGATGCGAAGCTCGCAAAGCTGCGCGCCCTTGGCGTGGACTATGCACAGGGCTTCGGCGTGGCCAGGCCCGGGCATTTCGCTGGCCCGCGCGAGGCCGCGCAGGCTGGCTAGTCAGTCGCCTCCGGTCGCTTCCGGTCGCATCCGCACGGCAGCGCGCCGGCGCAAGGGTGTCGCTGCTAGGATGCGAGCGTCCACTTGGCCTTGCCGTTGAGCTTGGCCAGGTTGAGGGCCTTGTCGGCGGCCGTGAGCGCGCCCATGACGTCGGTGCCATGCTCCGGAATGAGTGCGACCCCGACGCTGACGCCGATCCTCACCGAAACATTGGGCGCCAGCGTGAAGGGGGCGGGCACTTCGCTGATCAGCCGGTCGGCGAACAAGGCGACGCCGGCTTCGTCGCGGGCGCGCACGATGACGACGAATTCGTCCCCGCCGATGCGAAAGACCATGTCGTCCGGACCTTTCAGCGCATCGAGCCACTTGCCTAGCGTCACCAGCAGCTGGTCGCCGGCCTCATGTCCGTGCCGGTCGTTGACGGGCTTGAAGCCGTCCAGGTCCATGTACAGGACCGCCGTCTTTCCTTCGTCGATCTGGTCCGCCTTGTACAAATGCGCGGACGCGTGAACCAGTCCCGCTCGGTTCGGCAGGCCGGTCAGGGCGTCATGGCGCGCGCGATGGTCGTTTTCCCGCTCCGCCTTCATCGTCGATACCAGCAGCCGGTTCAGGTGGAAGGCTGCGATGCTCATGGCAACGAGATAGAACGGGATCTGCACGAGCGTCAGGCGCAGCACGGTCTCGTCCGAAAGCAGGGCGGCGATGCAGCAGGGCCCGAGGGACAGCAGGATCATGATCGCGACCAGCCGCGGCGCGCCAAAATTGCGGAAGCAGATGCCGCCCACCATGGCGGCCGCGGACAGGCAGGAAAGCGTTGCCGCCACCCAGTCCGAGCTGAGGATGCTGATGAACGCACCGTAGCCCACGCTCGCGCCCCACAGCACGGCGAGGATCACGTAGACATCGGTGAAGGTATGGCGGCCCGCCGCCGAAGCGCGGTGCGCCGCGACCAGGAGGCACAGGCGCGTGCCGCAGAGCAGGATCTCGATGACGACCCACGCAAGGAAGGCCGTGCTGGGGTCCCGCCAGGCGATCGCCATGGCGACGGCGATGGTGTTGAGCACGCCGCCGGCGAAGATGGGCAGGGTGCCGAACAGGCTTCCGATCAGCTTTACGCGAATGTCTTCGGGAACGTTCGGGCCGGGGTCGCACAACCACGTTGTAGAACGCCAGCGTGGCAGGCTGAAAGCCGCTGTTTTCATGTCCCTCCATTCCCGTGAATGCCGCGCTTGGATTCGCCGGTTCGCGTTGCACGAATCGGAAAGGCTGGATTCTATCGGATTCATCGCGGCAAGGGCACAGAAGGCGACTTGGCAGGTTGCGCATCCGATTCCCCCTAAGGAGGGGTGTCGGGTGGCGGCACGGCCGGTCCGCACGGGGGCGCCCGGCACGTGGAGGCGGCGGGATCGGACTCGAACGGGCCGCAAAGCGAATCTTCCCCCACGGATTGTCGTGAACCGCGCTTGCATGCCGATACGAGAAAGCGGTGCTTCGGGGCCGGCCATTGCGCCATTGCCGTCTATGCTTTAGCTCATCTCAGTTTGTCGCGCCCCGATACGGATGCTCGTGCGGGACCGGAAGGAGGCCAGGGGATGAACGCGCAAACCAGACGGGCGAAAGCCTTGGGCCAGATAGTTTTGGCCATCTGCGGGGGCGGCCTGTGCATGCCGGCATCGAACGCGCAACAAGCGCAACCCGCCGGCCCGGTCGTGCATGCCGATCCGGCGGTGATCGTGGAAACACTGAAAGCCGTTGCAGGCGATCCCCCAAAGGCACGCGCCAGCTTTGCCAAAGGCCAGTGCGTGCGCGGCACCTATGCCCCGTCGCCGCAGGCCGCCCAGGTCACCCGGTCACTGAGCTTCACGCGGGCGTCGCCCGTCATTGGCCGGTTCTCGCTTGGCGGCGGCAACCCGAACGTGGCGGACACCAACAAGCTGGTGCTGCGTGGCTTCGCGTTCAAGCTGGGTGAGGCCGGCCATACATCGGACATCCTGGTGGAGAACGCGCCGGTGCACTTYGCGAAAACGCTCGACCAGATGCTCGCCTTCCTCAGGGCGCGCGTTCCGGGGCCGGACGGCAAGCCGGATCCGGAGAAGGTCAAGGCATTCTCCGCCGCCAATCCGGAAACGCTGAACCAGGCCAGCTTCGTCGCCGCCAGACCGCTTCCCGCCAGCTTCGCGGGAACGACCTACTGGGGCGTCCATGCGTTTCCCGCCACCAATGCCAGGGCGGAAGTGCGCTTCATCAAGTTCAAGGTCGTTCCGCCCGGCGGGGACGTGACGCTGTCGGACGAGCAGGCCAAGGACAAGCCGGCGGATTTCCTCTACCGGGATCTCGAGGCGCGGATCGCCGCGGGTGGCTTCAGGTTCGACGTGCTGGCCTTGCTGGGCCGTCCCGGGGATCCGACCATGGATGCGACCATGCGATGGCCGGACGAGGATAGCCGCGAATCGGTACGGCTGGGCACGATCACGATCAATGCGATCGAGAACAACGCACCGTGCGACGAAACCATCTTCAACCCGAGCAATCTTGCCGACGGCATCGGGCGCCCGCCCGATGAAATCTTCGCGGCCCGCCAGGCTGCCTATGCCATCTCGCTGGCACGCAGACGGGCGCAGGCGCAGCAGTGAGCGCACCGGATCCGGCCGCCACAGCCTCAGCCACCGCCTCAGGCGGCTACGGCCGTCAGGCCACCGCTTCGATGGCCGCCACCGCCCGCTCGGCCGCCGGCGACAGCGTACGCTGCGCCAGCCGCACGATGGCGAAGCGCAGGCCGTTCGCCGGAATCTCCTGCGTATCGAGCTGGGCCAGCGTGCCGGCTTCCAGTTCGGCGCGCAGGGCGCGCGTCGGCGCCAGCAGCACCACGTCGGAATGGCTGGTCAGGTGTGTCAGCGCACGGAAATCGTTGCTTTCGACCTGCAGTGGCAGGTCCTCGCCGGGTTTGCAGCGCAGCAGCCGGCGCAGGCGCTCATGCGTTTCCGCCGGGAACAGCACGGATACCAGGGCCACCTGGCGCAATTGCGCGGGCGTGACCGGCGTGCCGCAGAGCGGGTGGCCGGCACGCACGAAATAGCCCGCCGGCTCCGGCCGCAGGGGCTTCATCTCCAGCTCCGCCACCACGGGGATGGTACTTTGCTCCACCACCAGGAAATCCAGCTTTTCCGCATTCAGGCCCGCCAGCAGCGCCGCGGCATGATTGACCTCGGTCGCGATGCGCAGCTTCGGCCAGTCGCGATGCAGGGCGCACAGCATGTCGGGCAGCAGGATCGCCGCCGGGAACGGGCCCAGTCCGAGCCGCACGCTGCCCATCTCATGCTGTTGCACCAGGGCCAGGTCGCGCTCCAGGCAGTGCGTCTCGAACAGGATGCGCCGCGCTCTTTCCGTCACCATCCTGCCGGTCGTGGTCAGTGTCGCGCCGCGCGCGCCCCGGTCGAACAGGGCCACGCCTGCCTCGTCTTCCAGGGCCTGGATGCTGCGCGTGAGCGCCGGCTGGCTCAGGTGGACGCGGCGGGCGGCGCCGGCCAGCGATCCTTCCTCGGCCACTGCGATCAGGTGTTCAAGCCGCTTGAGGTTCAAGGTATGCGCTCAATGCATCGATGGGATACGTATTTTGCAATTGAATTATATGTGTGGGAAGGCTCAAATAAGCGTCTCGCTGTACCCTCCGAGGCTTTCCATCCATGATGCTCGTTGCCCGCCCCCTTGCGCTCGCCCTTGCCGCCGCGTCTGCCGCGTGGTTTGCCACCCACCCGGGCGCCGCGCGTGCCGCCGGACCTGCCACCCCCCTGACGGCCAGCGCCAATGCGGCGTGGCAGCAGGCGCTGCCGTTCAATGACCGCCAGGATTTCGAAGATGCCCGCCGCGGCCTGGTGGCGCGCTTTCCCGAACGCGTCATCCGCGCCGCGGATGGCCGCGTGGTATGGGACTTCGATGCCTACGCCTTCGAGCAGGGCGCGGCGCCGCCCACGGTGAACCCGAGCCTGTGGCGGCTGGCGCAGGTCAACAACGAAGCCGGCCTGTTCAAGGTCACCGACCGCCTGTACCAGGTGCGCGGCGCCGATATCTCCAATATGGACATCGTCGAGGGCGACACCGGCCTGATCGTGATCGATCCCTTGCTGAGCGCCGAGACGGCGCGGGCCGCCCTGGACCTGTACTACGCCAACCGGCCGCGCAAGCCGGTAGTCGCGGTCATCTACACGCACAGCCACGCCGATCACTTCGGCGGGGCCAAGGGCATTGTCAGCGAAGACGACGTGAAACGCGGCAAGGTCGCTGTCCTGGCGCCGGCCGGTTTCATGGAAGAGGCCGTCAGCGAAAACGTGCTGGCGGGCAATGCCATGGGCCGGCGCGCACAGTACATGTACGGTACCCAGTTGCCGCAGAGCGCCACCGGCCTGGTCGATGTCGGCCTGGGCAAGGCGACCGCGCGCGGCACCATTACGCTGCTCGCGCCCACCGACCTCATCGGCAAGAGCATCGATACGCGGCGTATCGACGGCATCGACATCGAATTCCAGCTCACGCCCGGCACCGAAGCGCCGGCGGAGATGAACCTGTACTTCCCGCAGCTGCGCACGCTGTGCATCGCCGAGAATGCCGTGCGCACACAGCACAACCTGCTGACGCTGCGCGGTGCCCAGGTGCGCGATGCCAAGGCCTGGTCGTATTACATCGGGCAGTCCCTGCAGCGCTACGGCGAGCGCACCGACATCCTGATCGGCCAGCATCACTGGCCGACCTGGGGGCGCGGGCAGATCGTCGAGATGCTGTCGGACCAGCGCGACATGTACGCCTACCTGAATGACCAGACGCTGCGCCTGATGAACCAGGGCCTGACGCCGCTGGACATTGCCGAGACCCTGAAGAAGCTCCCCGAGCCGCTGGGCAGCAAATGGTACGCGCGCGATTACTATGGCTCGGTCAGTCACAACGTGCGCGCCGTCTACCAACGTTATCTCGGCTTCTACGACGGCAACCCGGCGCACCTGAACCCCCTGCCGCCGGTGCAGGCCGCCAGGAAGACCATCGAATGGATGGGGGGCGCCGAAGCGGTGCTCGCCAGGGCCCGCGAGGCCTATGCCCGCGGCGAATACCGCTGGGTGGCGCAGATCGGCAACGAGCTGGTGTTCGCCGATCCCGACAACGCCGCCGCCCGCGCGCTGCAGGCCGATGCGCTCGAGCAACTCGGTTATCAGAGCGAGAACGCCACCTGGCGCAACGTCTATCTGACGGGCGCGCAGGAACTGCGCGATGGCGTCGACAAGAAATTCTCCGGCGGGCTGGGGTCGCCCGACCTGATCCGTGCGCTGACGGTGCCGAATTTCTTCGACTTTCTCGCCGCGCGCCTGAATGCCGACAAGGCCGCCGGCAGGCAGATGACGCTGAACTGGAATTTCACCGATCTGCAGCAGCGCTATGCAATGACCTTGCGCAACAGCGCCCTGACTTACCTTGCCGACACGCAGGCGGCGCAGCCCACCGCGACCATCACACTGGAAAAATCCACGCTCGACAAGATCAGCCTCAAGCAACTGAGCGTGGCCGATGCGGTGCAGGGCGGCGCGATCCGCATCAGCGGGGACCCGCGCGCCGTCACGTCGCTGTTCGGCATGCTGGACAGCTTCGATCCGCGCTTCAATATCGTCACGCCGCAGCCGCTGCGCTGAGGCGGCAGCGGCCTGTACCGGCCCTCCTGTCAGCCACGCGGCAGGGAGGCCGCCGGCAGCCTATCCGTGCCGCCTCTCCGGATACAACGCTTCGAGCCGCGCGCGCACCGCGGAGATGTGGTCGCCCGCATTGGCCACGGCTTCCTGCAGTTCGGCCGACGTGCAGTTGAGCGCCATGCACCAGTACTGCACTTCGACGCCGTCCATGGTGTTCACGCGGCCCGGGTCCAGGGGCCTGAAGTCCTTCAGATCGTGGCTCATGCGCATCTCCGGGCGGTTGCAGGCCTCGTCGGAGGACTGTCGCGCATTGCATTGTAGTCGGCCCGATACGGTCCGCCGCACCGAAATTCGCAGGCGGCTCGCGTGGTCCTTTAGCCGCCCGAGGGTTCGGTGCGCCCGGCTTGGTCAGGCAGGGCCAGCGATTGCGGCAGTTCGCGCACGGTGGCGCGGCACGCGAAATAGTAGAGCGCCGCGGGCACGATGAGGCCGATGATCCATGAGATATCGACGCCGCCGAGCGTGTCCACCAGCGCGCCGGTATAGAAGCCCGTGGCGATGAACGGCAGTTGCACCAGCACGCCGAGCGCGTAGACCGCGATGCCGGTCAGGTTCCAGCGGCCGTAGCGCCCGTCGGGATCGAACAGGGCGGGTATGTCGTAGCGCTCGCGGGTGACGAAATAGTAGTCGACCAGGTTGATGGCGCTCCACGGCGTGAAGAAAGCCAGCAGGAACAGCAGGAAGGCCGAGAACTCCTTGAGAAAGGCGCGCTCGCCGGCCAGCGCCAGCACCGCGGACAGGCCGGCCATCAGCAAGATGAAGAACAGCCGCGTGCGGCCCGCGATGGTGCGCCTTCCGGTGAAGCCGGTGAGGATGGCGGCGACGGACATGACGCTGCCGTAGGCATTGAGGGTGGTGATGGTGAGTTTGCCCAGCGCAATGGTGAGATAGAGCAGGGCGGCCACCGCGCCGGTGGCGCCGAGGCCGACGATAAAGGCCACTTCATGGCCGGCGAAGCGGTCGCCGGCCAGCGCGGCGGCGAAGACCCCGAACACCATGGCGATCTGCGCGCCTGCCACGGAGCCGATGCCCACCGCCAGGAACGTCTTGAGCGCGGAGGTGGAGCGCGGCAGGTAGCGTGAATAGTCCGCCACGTAGGGGCCGTAGGCGATCTGCCACGAGGCCGACAGGGACACGGCCAGCAGGAACGACGCTACCGTGAAGTGCCGCCGCTGCAGCAGCGCGCCGATGTCGTGTCCGTGCAGCAAGCTGGCGAACAGGTACAGGAAGGCCAGTACGCCGACCACGCTGGCGATGCGGCCCATGGCATGGATGGTGCGATAGCCCAGCGTGGCCAGCAGCACGACCATGGCCGCGAACACCAGGATGGCGCTGCCGTTGCCGATATGCAGCAACTGGCCCAGGGCCTGGCCGGCCAGCACCATGCCGCTGGCGGAGAAGCCTATGTACATCACGCACACCAGCACCAGCGGGATGACGGCGCCGTACACGCCGAACTGCACGCGGCTGGAGATCATCTGCGGCAGGCCGAGCTGCGGGCCCTGCGCGCCATGCAGCGCCATCACCGCACCACCGAGGAGCTGGCCGGCGAACAGCCCGATCAGCGACCAGAACACGTCGCCCCCGAGCACTACCGCCAGCGCGCCGGTGACCACCGCCGTGACCTGCAGGTTGGCGCCGAGCCACAGCGTGAACTGGCTCGACAGGCTGCCGTGCCGCTCGGCGTCGGGGATGAAGTCGATCGAGCGGCGTTCGACCAGCGTGGGCGCGGGTGCGGCGCCGGGGCGATGCGCCTTGTCATCGGTTGTCATGTCTGTCTCCTGCATCGGGGTGCGCCGCCGTGCGGCAGTGCCGCCGGCGGTCGAATCATGGATTGGCAGCCTGGCGGCGTTGCTCAGGCAAAGGCCGCGCGCGCGATCACGGTGCGCTGGATTTCGGAAGAGCCTTCATAGATGCGCAGGATGCGTGCGTCGCGCACCAGGCGCTCCAGCGGCATCTCGCGCGTGAAGCCGTAGCCGCCGTGGATCTGCAGCGCGGTGTCGGTGACGAAGCCCACCGTCTCGGACGCATAGAGCTTGGCCATGGAGGCATGGTCCGTGAAGGGCTGGCCCGCGCCGCGCCGCACGGCCGCCTGCAGTGTCAGCAGCCAGGCGGCCTCGAGGCGCGTGCGCATGTCGGCGAACATCCATTGCAGGCCTTGCTTGCGCGAGAGCGGCTCGCCGCCCACGTGGCGCTGCCTGGCCCAGCCGGTGGCGGCCTCGAGCGCGGCTTCGGCGATGCCGAGGCTGGTGGCGGCCACGTCCAGGCGACTGTTGTCGAGCACCTTCATGGCGGTGCGAAAGCCGCTGCCTTCGGCGCCGAGGCGGTTGGCGGCGGGCACGAAGCAGTCGAGCGCCACCTCGTGCGCGGGGGCGCCGCGGATGCCCATCAGCTTTTCCGCCGGGGCCACGTCCACGCCCTCTGTGTGCCGGTCGACCACGAAGGCACTGATGCCGCGCGTGCCGGCATCGGGATCGGTCTTGGCGTAGACCACGATAAAGTCCGCCGCGTTGGCGTTGGAGATGAAGTGCTTCACGCCGCGCAGCCGGTAGCCGTTGCCTTCGGGCGTGGCGCGCGTGGCCATGTCGGCAGGGTTGGAGCCGGCGCGCGGCTCGGTCAGCGCGAAGGCGCCGAGCCTGGTGCCGGCGGCGGCGTCCGGCAGGTAGCGCGCGCGCAGGTCGTCGTCGCCGCCGATCAGGATCGAGTCGGTGGACAGGTAGTGCGCGCCGATCATCGACGAGGTGGAGGCGCAGGCCTTGGCGATTTCCACCAGCGAGAGGATCAGCGCCACGGGCGAGGCATCGATGCCGCCCCAGCGCTGCGGCAGGTTCATGCCCATCACGCCGAGTTCGGCGAGCTGGGGCACGTAGCGCGTGGACGGGATTTCGTCGCGGTCCACCTCCGCGGCCCTGGGTGCGAGTTCAATGCGGGCGAAACGCCCGATGGCGTCGGCCATTTYGATGTCGGCCGGCTGTACGCCCAGTCGTTCATGCATGTTGATTCTCCAGTTTGGTTCAGGCGTGCGCGGGGGTGACTGCATCCGGTCCGAATGCGCCGCTGGCACGCAGGGCGCGGGCATCCCCGGCGGTGATGCCGAGCGTGCGCAGGATGGCGTCGGTGTGCTGGCCGAGCGCGGGCGCGCGGCATGCGCGGTTGGCGGCCTGGCCAGAGAACTTCACCGGCTGGGTAGGCACGCGGGCCGCGCCGCCTTGCGCGTCCCGCACCTCGCTGAGCAGGCCGCGATGTCCGGCATGCTCGCTTTCGAGCGCCTGCTTGACGTTGCGGATCGGCGCGACGGGGATGCCCGCGGCGCCAAGGGTGTCATTGACCTGCGCCACCGTGCGGGTGGCGGACCAGTGCTCGATGCACGCGCGCAGATCGGCTTCATGGCTGCAGCGCGTGTGGTCGTCGGCGAAGCGCGGGTCGCTCGCCAGCGCGGGCTGGCCGATGGCGCCGGCCAGCGCGTGGAACAGCTTGTTGTTCAGCACCGCCACCACGTAGAAGCCGTCCGCGGCACGGTAGGCGCCGAACGGCGCGGACGACGGATGGCGGTTGCCCACGCGGCGCGGCGCCAGGCCGGTGGCGGCATAGCGGGCGACCAGCGTGGCGCTCAGGCTGAGCGTGGCGTCGAACATCGAGACATCCACGTGCGTGCCCTGGCCGGTCTTGTGGCGCGCCAGCAGGGCGGCCAGGATGCCCCAGGAGGCGAACAGCCCGCTCACCACGTCGGAGACCGCCTCGCCCAGCACGGTGGGCGGGCCGTCCGGCGACCCGGTGGCGTCCATCAGGCCGCACAGGGCCTGCAGGATGATGTCGTAGGCGGGGCGGTGCGATTCGGGGCCGGTCTGGCCGAAGCCCGAGACGCTGGCATACACCAGCGCCGGATTGAGCGCCTGCAGCGCCGCGTAGCCGATGCCCAGCTTGTCCGCCACGCCCGGGCGGAAATTCTCCACCACCACGTCGGCCTGCGCGCACAGCGAGCGTGCCAGCGCGAGTCCGGCCTCGGCCTTGAGGTCGATGACGATGCTCTGCTTGTTGCGGTTCATGGCGGAGAACAGGCCGCTCTCGCCGCCAGCGAAGGGGCCGACGGCGCGATAGTCGTCGCCGCCGGGTGGTTCGATCTTGATCACTTCGGCGCCGAGATCGGCGAGCAGCGCCGTGCAGTAAGGCCCGGCCAGCACACGGGAGAAGTCGATCACGCGGATGCCGGCCAGCATGCCGGCGGGATTCGGGTCGGGATGGGTCATTGCTTGCGCCTCCAGGTCTTGTCTCGAACGCTGTCTCGAACGCTTGTCGCGACGCTTGTGCGCCGGCGTCGCCGCGCGGACCGCGTTCCTGTGACCTGGATTCTGTGCATCGATGGCTATCAAGTAAAATATGGAAATCAACTAGTACCTATACGATTTCCTGATGCGTATCTCCCTGCGCCTGTTGCGCTACTTCGCCGCGGCCGCCGATACCGGCAGCACGACGGCCGCGGCGCGGCAGCTCAATGTGTCGCAGCCTTCGATCTCGGTCGCCATCCGGGAGCTGGAAACGCTGTTCGAGGCAGCGCTGTTCGCGCGCGATGCGGGATCGAAGATGACGCTGACCCGCTTCGGGGTGCAGAAGCTGGCCGAAGCCAGGGAGATCCTGCGCGCGGCTTCCGCGTTCGAGGCCGGCAAGAGCGGCGACGGCGCCGCGGGCGAGGTGCAGATCGGCGTGTTCAGCACGCTGGCGCCGGTGTACCTGCCCTTGCTGCTGCGCATCGCACGGGAGCGTTATCCGAACCTGACGGTGCGCTTTGTCGAGGGCGACCTGGCGCAGCTCGAAGACTGGCTGCACAGCGGCCATATCGAGTTCGCGCTGACCTACGATGTGGGGCTGCCCATCGAGATCGAGCGTGAATGCCTGGCCGAACTGCGGCCGTACGGGCTGGTGCCGGCCGGATCCAGGCTCGCCCGGGGGCGCGGCGGCGTATCGCTGCACGCGCTGGCGCAGGAGGCGCTGATCCTGATCGACCTGCCGCACAGCCGCGAATTCCTGATGGCGCCGTTCTGGCAATTCGGGCTGCAGCCCGAGGTCCGCTACCGCGCGACGTCGCTGGAGCTGGCGCGCAGCATGGTGGCCAACGGGCTGGGCGTGGCGTTGCTGATCACGCAGGCGCCGGCCGCGGCGCAGACCGTCGGCGTGGTGGAGCGGCCCATCCGCGAGGAAACCGTGCGCCAGCCGCTGGTGATCGCGCGCTCGGCGCGCGCATCGCGCAGCCCGGCTTCGGAGCTGCTGGCCGGCTGCGCGCGCGAGGCGGTGGGCGAGGCGATGGCGGCGCAGGCCGCGCGCCGGGGGCGCACGCGTGCAACGGCATGACGCAGATCGCCACGCGGAGAGCCGCGGGCGGTCTGGTGCGGCTTTCGCGGTCAGGCGCGAAAGGTCTTGAACCTCAGTTCCCGAACGGGATCGTCAGTTCCGTCCCGTTCGTGTCCACCATGAAGATACGCTTCATGGCGCCCCTGCCATTCGCTTGGTGGATGCGGGATCAGGCTCCTGCCTGCGAGCGGCGCAGCCATTCGTCGAGACCGATATGGCCGAGGCGCGCCTCGCCTAGCGGCACGAGCGAAAACTCCTCGACCAGGCCGCCGAAATATCGGGCCTCGGGGTCACGCGCCACCTCACGCGGGTCGCCGACGGCCTTCAGGTAACGAGCGACGATTTCGTTGAACGGCGCGCGTTCCGGACCCGCGATCTCGACGGTGCCGCCCTTCGGCGCCGCGAGCGCCACATCGGCAACGATGGCGGCAACGTCGTCCGCCGCGATGGGCTGGAACAGGCCGGGCGAAATCCTGACGACGTTTCCATCCGCGCCCGAAGCGGCGATGCCGCCGAGGAATTCCAGGAACTGGGTCGAGCGGATGACGGTGTAGGGGATGCCGGAGGCTTCCACCAGTTTCTCCTGGGCGACCTTGGCGCGGAAATAGCCATTGTCGGGCGTCCGTTCGATCCCGACGATGGATAGCGCGACATGGTGCCCGACGCCCGCCGCGGCCTCCGCCGCGGCAAGGTTGCGGCCGGAGGTCTCGAAGAATTCCAGCACCGCCTTGTCTTCAAAAGAGGGCGAATTGGCGAGGTCGATCACGACCTGCATTCCGGCGAGGGCCTCCTTGAGCCCCTCGCCGGTGATGGTGTTGACACCGCTTTTGGGAGATGCGGCGACGACCTCGTGGCCGCCCTGGCGCAGGATGGCGACGGTCTTCGAGCCGATCAGGCCGGTACCGCCGATGACGATGATCTTCATGGTTCACTCTCCCATAACTGGGTTCGAATGGAGGCGAGGAAAAAATCGGATGCTCAAGTGGGTTAGCACGCGCCAACAAGAAAGTCAACGACAGGGACGTCAGGGTGACGGCGACCAGCCACGGCCTGGGTAACCCGGCGCGCGTACGGGGCGTTTGACAATAGTCAACCAGTCGTCTATCTTTCGCCCATCCACCTTTATCACCGAATTCGACATGCCCAGGCCCGCCAACCCCGAGATCCGCAACCGCCTGCTGACCGACGGCGGCCGTGTTGTCCACGAGCTGGGCTTCAACGGGGCCGGGGTGCAGGACATCGTGGCTGCCGCGGATGTCCCCAAGGGGTCCTTCTACAGCTACTTCGACAGCAAGGAAACCTTTGCCGCCGAAGTGCTCGAGGCCTATTGGGAGTCAATCGAACAACGCCATGGCAAAGTGATGTACGACGCTCGCATCAAGCCGCTGGAGCGCATCGAGACGCTGTTCGCATTGCTGGTGGACGATCATGCCGCGCAAGAATTCAGGCTTGGGTGCATGGTAGGTAATCTTTCCCTTGAGCTTTCCAATTCCAGTGTCGAAGTCCGGGGTGCCCTGGAGCGGATCCTGGCGCGCTGGGAAGGTATGGTTGTTGCCTGCCTCGATGAGGCGAAGACGCGCCGGGAGCTTGCTGCGGATCATGATTCCGCGCAGCTCGCGGCCATCATCGTCGAGGCCTGGGAGGGCGCGGTGCTGCGCAGCAAGGTCGAGCGCAATGGCGAGGCCTGCCGACGTTTTCAGCAGGTCACCCTCAAGCGGCTGCTGGGCTGATTTTTTTACCTTTTTAAATAGACGACTGGTCGTGTATTAATTTTGCCGGATTCGAACCGGCTTACCATGAGAGGTACTTTCCCATGTGCAATCACCACACCCGGTATGCGGATCCCGTTGACCCGGCTCTGCCGAAGGCCGGCCTCACCCTCGATCTATCGCGCACTGCGCTCGTGGTCATCGACCCGCAGATCGACTTCATGAGTCCGGAAGGCCGTAGCTGGGGCGTTGTCGGAGAAAGCGTGACGGAGCAAAACCTGGTCCCCAACCTTATCCGTCTGTTCCAGGGCGCGAAGCAGGCCGGCATCACCGTTGCCATTTCTCCCCACTATTACTATCCGCACGATCACACGTGGAAAGTGCAGGGTCCCGCGGAGCGGTTCCAGCATGCCGTCGGCATGTTTGACCGCCCTGGCGCGCTGACGGTGGACGGATTCCGCGACTCGGGTGCGGATTTCATGCCGGAGCTCAAGCCCTACATCGAGGACGGCAAGACGATTATCTGCTCAACGCACAAGCTCTACGGCCCGCAGACAAACGACCTCGTTCTGCAGTTGCGCAAGCAGCGGGTCGACCAGGTGATCCTCGCTGGCATGGCCGCCAATCTCTGCGTCGAATCCCATTTGCGGGATCTGCTGGAGCAGGGCTTCGAAGTTGCGGTGGTGCGCGATGCGGTGGCCGGTCCGAAGGTGCCGGAGGGCGACGGCTATCACGCGGCCCTGGTCAATTTCCGCTATCTCGCGAACGCGCTCTGGGATACCGAAGAAACCGTGCGACGGCTGGCGGGAAGCGTGGACATCGCGGCGTAGTCCCGGCGATGCCCGCGCAAGTCTGCATCCCGAAAGCGCCGGCAACGAGCGACGCAGATCCGCTATTGCGGTGAGTCGCTCCCTCCGTGATGCGCGCCGTTGGCGCAGGGTTCGGCGCCTTCGCATCGGTATCCGCATCATTGCTTTGTGTTGATGCGGATAAAGATGGGGGTGTGGGAATTAAAGATCCGTTTTAGCGGGGGTCGTGTTTTGATTTTTGCCAACAAATCGATATTTGTTGGCAATGTGTGAGCGGAAGATTCAAAGCGGCAAAGCACGAAAAAAAGCCACCGCAAGGCACTGCGATGGCTGAAAGCTCCCGTTTCAGGTGGAGCGTCGATATGCGCGTGCGGCTCAGAAGCGGTGGCGGATGCCGGCGACGACGCCGGTCTGGTTCTTGCCGGGGATCACGCTGGTGGGCGCGCCGGTCGCCGGGTTGAGGCCGTTCAGGCCGAGTCCCGAGCCATTCCTGTTGCGTGCGTAGCCCGCGTTGATGTACACGTCGGTGCGCCTGGAGAAGGCATAGTCGGCGGAGGCGGCAAACATCATGGGGTCTGCGTTGCTGTTCCTGAAGTCCGTGTAATAGGCCGCGCCCGAGAGCGAGAGCGCGGGCGTTGCCTTGTAGCGCAAGCCGACCCAGTAGAGGTTGGAGCGGACGTCGCCACTGACGTCCCCGTTCAGCCAGCGATAGCCGATGTAAGGCGTCACCGGGCCGAATGCATAGCTGGCGCCGGCCGCCACGCGGCGGTCCTTGCGGTTGCGGGCGGCGACGGAGGTGCCCTGGTATTCGTCGTAGACCAGGCCGCCGGCAAATGCTTCGTTTTCGTAGTAAAGACTGGCGCCGAAGCTGCGGTCCACCTTGCTGTCGCCGGGGATCTCGCCGGTGCCGGTCCGGCCGAAGCTATACAGCGCGGCTACCGTGAGGCCGGCGAAGCTGTGGCGGTACTTGATGGCGTTGTCCGCCCGTCCCGCCAGCACGGCGTCGCTGCGGAACAGTGAATAGCGCGGCGCGAAGCCCATCGGGTCGAGCCGGATGGTGGTGTCGTACAAGGGCGTGGTTTGCCGCCCGAGGGTGATTTGCCCGAAGTCGCCGGCAAGGCCGACGAATGCGCCGCGATCGAACAGCCGGTTGCCGCTCTGGGCGCCCTCGTCGAGGTTGAAGCCGCTTTCCAGGTCGAAGACCGCCTTCAGGCCGCGGCCCAGGTCTTCCGTCCCGCGCATGCCCCAGCGCGAAGTGGACATATTGCCGGACGACAGCCGGTACACGTTGCCGCTGCCGCTCGCGGCGGGCGCGTTGGAGAGGTACTCGACGCCCACGTCCGCCACGCCGTAGAGCGTGACGCTCGATTGCGCCGAGGCCGTAGCTGCGGTACCTGCCGTCACGGCAAGAAGGGCGGCCAGTTTGGTTGCGGAATATCTCGTCTTCCTCATTGTTATTCTCCAGCTGGTAATTATTAGAAATAGAAAGAACAAGAGCTGGAGTCTATTCAGGAAGTCATTACGATTGGATTGCGCTGTGATGACAACTATTTCTGTTTTTTAGTCAAATTCCTAAATGGCTTGGATTGGTGGCTGGAGCCCCGTGTTATGAGACTCCGGGCGGAATTGACGCCATTCCCTTTGTTTTACGGATCGCATGGATTGGCGGCGGAATTGTTGGTGGAGAAAATGGTGGAAAATATTGATGAGAATAATCCGAGAAAATCCGAGTAATTCGATCGCCACCATCGGAGCGTGCATGGTTCGCAAGCTGTTGGTACCGGGCGCAGCGCCGGATATGGGGTTGCTGGTGAAGGCGCGTCCGCAGGCGGCAACCGCGATGTCAGGGACCCTTCGCCATCGATGGAATATTTTCCCCGTCCCGCCCGTTTACCGTAGGGGCAGGGTGCGTGCCGGGCGCGTGCCGGCCGCATTCGGGTGGACTATGCTGAATAGGTTTCTGCCCGTGGAAACAGGGTCCGCGCCGACGCTGGAGAATCGCCATGCAATACCGCCTGCCAAGATGGATGGCCGCGTCAGCGGTCGCGATCGCGCTAAGTGCCTGCGCGTTTCTGGACCCCGTCCAGACTGCGCAGAAAATGATCGGCAACCCGCAGACTTCCGTGCGCGAGACCTTTGGCGCGCCCACCGAGACTTATCAGCTCGCCGGCGGCACCAGCCGCTGGATCTATTCGAAACAGCCTCTCGGGCATGAGGTCTATGCGGCGGATTTCGATGCCGGCGGCAATCTCGCCAGTTTCCGCCAGATGCTGACCGAAAAAGAGATCTACGAGGCGCGGCCAGGCGTCTGGACCAAGCGTGACGTGGCCGAGCGCTTCGGCCTGCCACGTGAGCCCGTCCAGTACTACCCCCTCATGAAGCGCGAGGCATGGTCCTACCGGCTCTACGCCAGTGGCTACCTGCCGGCCCATTTCAGCGCTTATTTTGACGACAGCGGCGTGCTGGACCGCACCATGATCATCGTCGACCCGCTTGGCGGCGACCGCAGCCGCAGCAAGTGATCCAGGCCGGCTGACCGCGATTCCGGCATTCGGCACGGGGCGCGATGCCCCGGCTGCCTGGCGCGCCGCGCTGCACGTCCTCCGCGTGCCGACGCGTGCCGGCGTTGCGGGGACAAAGTGGAAACCTGGCCCGCTCGCTTTATTCGGGGAACGTCCCCGGCAACCCGGCCCCTGTCCGCATCCAGAGGGAACGCCGGGCGCCTTTCCCTGTCTATGTTGAGCATCCGCGTTACAATGTTGCCTTGCACCATTGGTGCGCGGCTCGCCCAAGGCGAGCTGCCGCGCCACCCGGACCGCTTTCGTACCGCCCCCAATCCATGCGATCCCTGCTGCTCCTGCTCACCGTCCTGTGCCTGTCTCTGTTGTCCTTCGGGGCAACGGCGAACGTGCGCGCGGTTGGCGCGCAGCCCGAGGCGGTACGGATGGAACTTCAGGATGCAGCGCTTTCCCGGACGCTCGACGAACTGGAAGACAGCGCCGACCTGGGCCGCGTGATCGCGCCGGGCGACGATGGCCTCACAGCCGAGTCGGAGCCTGATGCGGTGGCGCAGGAGGATCCTCCGGGCTACTGCGAGATCTGGTCCGCCGACCTGCTCGATCCGCTCGACCTGCTCGACGAGATCGAGGAATCCAGCGCGCTGTTCGCGCTGCCCAACGTACGCGTTTCGCTGCCACCCAGCGAGATCGCGCATCGGTTCCCCGCGCCCACGGCCCCGCTGCCGGCGGCGTTCTTCAAGCCTCCGATTTCCCTGATCTGACAGCCCTGGCAATCCTGGCGCGCTGCTGGCGCGCCCGGTATGCATTCCCATTGCCTGGGCGCCCGGGCCCGCTCGCGTTCGCGATCGCGGGCTGACCACCGGCGCGTGCTGCCTGCGCGCGGGTGGCGGGCGCGCAGCCGTTTTGCCTGCCCCCCTTTGTCATGCAGATCAAACAGATCACTATGTATTCCATGGTGGCGCTGCTGTCGCTCGGAGCCTTGCCGGCCCTGGCGGCGCAGACGTTCACCTTGCCGCAACTGCTGTCCTTGTCGCAGTCCACCAACAAGGGCGTCGAGGCGGCCCAGGCCGGCGTCGATGCCGCCAGCGCCGCGGTGACCAGCGCGCGCGCCTACCCCAATCCACAGGTGGAAGTGCTGTACGGACGCCTGTCGCCGCGCACGTCCGGCGTCGCCGGCGGCGCCGCGCCGACGGTGTCCGTCACCCAGAAGCTGGACTACCCGCAGCAGCGCAAACTGCGCGCGGACATTGCCGGGCGCAGCCTCGAGGCCACCGAAGCAGGCCGCCAGGCGTTCAAGGCCGAGCTGGCGGCACGGGTCAAGACCGCCTATTTCGAGGTGCTGCGCCGGGAGACCGAGCAGGCCGCGGCACGGGACGACCTGACGCTGATGCGGCAGATCCATGACCGCGCACGCGTGCGCGTGGAGGTGGGCGAGGCCCCGCGCTACGAACTGATCAAGGCCGAGACCGAGCTGCTGAGCACGCAGAAGACGCTGCAGAGCGCCCAGCTGCGCGTCAACCAGGCCAAGGCAACGCTGCGCCAGCAGGTCGGCGGCGCCATGCCGGCGGACTATTCGCTCGCCGGCAGTCTGGGCCAGCAAGCGCCGCTGCCGGCCCTGCCGGTGTTGCGCGACACGCTCAACGGCACCAACGCCGAGCTCGGCCAGCGCCGTATCGAGGCGGACCGCGCCAACCTGGCGGTGGACTACCAGCGGTCGCTGCGCCTGCCCGAGCTGGCGCTGCGCGCCAGCGCCGAGCGGCAGCCCGACAACACCGTCACCCAGGTCGGCCTGACCCTGACCATCCCGCTGTGGGACCGCCGCAAGGGCCCCGTGGGCGAGGCCACGGCGCACGCCATCCAGGCGCGCACCGCGCTGGAGCTGCGCGAGTTCGAGCTGATGCAAGAGCTGGAAACCGCCTACCGCCAGTACGAGATCACGCAGTCGCAGGTCGGCGCGCTGGAAGGCGGCATCGTGCGCCAGGCGGAGTCCGCCCTGGCGGTGGCCGAGTCGGCCTACCGCTTCGGCGAGCGCGGCATCCTCGATTACCTCGATGCCCAGCGCGTGCTGCGCGGCGCGCGCAGCGACCTGATCGCGGCCCAGTACGAACTGCAGACCGCCACCATCCAGATCGAGAAGCTGCTGTCGAGCGTGCCCGGCGAGCCCGCGGCGCCGATGGCTCCCGCGGCTCCCGCGGCTCCTGCGGTTTCTCCTGCTCCCACGGCACCTACGGAAAACAACTAAGCATGCGTCCCCATTTCCTTCTTTCCCTGACGGCAACCGCAGCCCTGCTGTTTTCCCTGGCCGGCTGCTCCGACGATCCCGCACCCGCCGCCGAGGCGCCCAGGCAGCCGCCGGGCGTGGTCAAGCCCGAAGCCAGCCTGCAACAGACCCTGAAGGTGGCGCCGGTTGCCACCAGTGCCTTCAGCGAGGTGCTGCGCGTGGCTGGCCGCATCGATTTCGACGAACAGCGCGTGGCGCGCATCGGCGCCAGCGTGACCGGGCGCGTGACCGACCTCTACGGCATCCTTGGCCAGGAGGTCAAGGCGGGCCAGGTGCTGGCGCGCCTGCACAGCAGCGAGCTGGGTGCGGCGCAGATGGCCTTCCTCAAGGCCGAGGCGCAGACCGAACTGCAGGCCCGCAATGCCGAACGCGCGCGCCAGCTGTTCGYCGCCGACGTGATCGGGCGCGGCGAGCTGCAGCGGCGCGAGAGCGAGCTGGCGATTTCCTCGGCCGAGATGCGCGCCTACCGCGACCAGCTGCGCGTGCTCGGCATGTCGGCCGCGGCCGTGGCGCAACTGGCCAGGAGCGGCAGCATCGACTCCTATTCGCCGGTGTTCTCCAGCATCAGCGGCACGGTGGTGGAGCGCAACGTGGCGCAGGGCCAGGTGGTGCAGCCGGCCGATGCGCTCTATACCGTGGCAGACCTGTCGCGCGTGTGGGTGGTGGCGGAGGTGCCCGAGCAGCAGGCCGCGCTGGTGGCCGAAGGCCAGAGCGTGAACATCGAGGTGCCGTCGCTTGGCAACGGCGCCGGCCAGAAGCAGATCACCGGCAAGCTGATCTACGTGGGCCGCACGGTGAACCCGCAGACGCGCACGGTGCTGGTGCGCACCGAGCTGGAGAACCGCGAAGGGCGCCTCAAGCCCGCCATGCTGGCCAGCATGCTGATCAACAGCGCGCCCAGCGAGCAACTGGTAATCCCCGAATCGGCCATCGTGCGCGATGGCAACGACGAGCAGGTCTACGTGGAACAGGCCGCCGGCCTGTATCGCGTGGCCAAGGTCAAGCTGGGCGCGGAGAGCGACGGCATGCGTGTGGTGCTCAGCGGCGTGAAGGCGGGCGAGCGCATCGTGGTCGACGGCGCCTTCCATCTCGACAACGAGCGCAAGCGCCTGGAACAGGGGTAAGCAGCCATGATGAAATCCCTTGTGGAAGCCGCCATCAAGCAGCGGCTGGTGGTGTGCGTGCTGGCGGTGGTGCTGTTCTTCTTCGGCCTGCGCGCGGCGACCAAATTGTCGGTTGATGCCTTCCCCGACGTGACCAACGTGCAGGTGCAGATCGCCACCGAGGCCACCGGCCGTTCGCCGGAGGAAGTGGAGCGCTTCGTCACCGTGCCGATCGAAATGGCCATGACCGGCCTGCCCGGACTGGAGGAAATGCGCTCGCTCAACAAGGCGGGCCTGTCCCTGATCACGCTGGTCTTCACGGATGCGACGGATGTGTACTTCGCGCGCCAGCTGGTGATGGAACGCCTGATCGAAGTGGCCGGCCGTATGCCCGAAGGGGTGACGCCGGTGCTGGGGCCGGTCTCCACCGGCCTGGGCGAGGTCTACCAGTACACGCTGGACCGCGCCGACGACGGCGCCCGCGCGCTCACCACGGAGGAACTCTCCGAGCGCCGCATCGCCCAGGACTGGGTGGTGCGTCCGCTGCTGCGCTCCATCCCCGGCGTGGCCGAGATCAACTCGCAGGGCGGCTTCGTCAAGCAGTACCAGGTGCTGGTCAACCCGGACCGCATGCGGCATCAACAGATCACGCTGCAGCAGGTCTACCAGTCTCTCGCACGCAACAACGCCAACTCCGGCGGCGGCGTGCTGCCGCACTATGCCGAGCAATACCTGATCCGCGGCGTGGGGCTGGCCCGCGGCGTGGACGATATCGGCAGCATCGTGCTCAAGGAGGTGGCGGGCACGCCGGTCTACGTGCGCGACGTGGCCGACGTGACCATCGGCCACGAAGTGCGGCAGGGCGCGCTGGTCAAGAACGGCGAGACCGAATCCGTGGGCGGCATCGTGATGATGATGCGCGGCGGCAACGCCAAGGAAGTGGTGAGCCGCGTCAAGGCGCGCGTGGCCGAGATCAACGAGCGCGGCATGCTGCCCGGCAAGCTGCAGATCGTGCCGTACTACGACCGCAGCGAACTGGTGGACTCCGCGCTGTGGACCGTGACCAAGGTGCTGCTCGAAGGCGTGGTGCTGGTGGTGATCGTGCTGTTCCTGTTCCTGGGGGATGTGCGCTCGTCGGTGATCGTGCTGGCCACGCTGGTGCTCACGCCGCTGCTGACCTTCATCGTGATGAACCAGGTGGGTCTGTCGGCCAACCTGATGTCGCTCGGGGGGCTGGCCATCGCCATCGGCCTGATGGTGGACGGCTCGGTGGTGGTGGTGGAGAACGCCTTCGAGCGGCTCGGCCACAAGGAGTCCGGCCTGACCAAGACCGAGATCCTGGTCAAGGCGGTGCAGGAAGTGGCCACGCCGGTGATCGTGGGCGTGGGCATCATCATCCTGGTGTTCCTGCCGCTGATGACGCTCACCGGCATGGAAGGCAAGATGTTCGCGCCGCTGGCGTTCACCATCTCGATTGCGCTGGCGATCTCGCTGTTCCTGTCGTTGACGCTGTCGCCGGTGCTGTCGTCCTACCTGCTCAAGGGCGGCGCCGAGCATGACACGCGCCTGATCGCGTTCATGAAGCGCCACTACCTGCGCATGCTGCACTGGACGCTGGCCAATAGCCGCAAGACGGTGATCGGCGCGGTGCTGGCATTCGTGGCGACCATCGGCATCGTGCCGCTGCTGGGCACCTCCTTCATCCCGGAGATGAAGGAAGGCTCGATCGTGCCGGCGCTGGACCGCGTGCCGAACATCTCGCTGGAAGAGTCGATCAAGCTGGAAATGGCGGCCAACAAGCTGGTGCTGTCGGTGCCGGGCGTGAAGTCGGTGGTGTCCGGCGTGGGCCGCGGCGAAAGCCCGGCCGACCCGCAGGGCCAGAACGAATCCACGCCCATCGCCAGCCTGAAGGATCGCGACGAGTGGCCCGACGGCTGGACCCAGGACGATATCGCCAACGGCATCCGCGAGAAGCTCAAGGCCATTCCCGGCGTGCAGATCGTGATGGCGCAGCCGATCTCCGACCGCGTCGACGAAATGGTCAGCGGCGTGCGCTCGGACGTGGCGGTGAAGGTGTTCGGCGATGACCTCGACAAGCTGCGCGACCTGGCAGGCGAGATCGCGCGCGTGGCCGGCGGCATCCCGGGCTCGCAGGACGTCCGCATCGAGCGCATTTCGGGGCAGCAGTACCTGTCGATCGAGATCGACCGTCAGGCGATTGCGCGCTATGGCCTGAACGTATCCGACATTCACGACATCATCGAGATCGCCATCGGCGGCAAGCGCGCCACGGACATCTTCGAAGGCGAGCGTCGCTTTGCCGCGGCGGTGCGCCTGCCCGAGGACTTCCGCGACAACGTGCAGGCCATCCGACAGTTGCTGGTGGCCACGCCCAACGGCGTGCAGGTGCCGCTGCAGAGCGTGGCGAAGATCGAAGTCACCGACGGCCCCGCGCAGATCAGCCGCGAGATGGCCAAGCGCCGCGTGGTGGTGATGATCAACGTGAAGGACCGTGACCTGGGCGGCTTTGTCGCCGAGTTGCAGCAGGCGGCGGACAGCAAGGTCAAGCTGCCGGAAGGCTACTATCTCGAGTGGGGCGGCCAGTTCCAGAACATGGAACGCGCCATGGGCCACCTGAAGATCATCGTGCCGGTCACCATCGCCGCGATCTTCTTCCTGCTGTTCCTGTTGTTCAACTCACTGCGCTTCGCCACGCTGATCATCACCGTGCTGCCGTTCGCCTCCATCGGCGGCATCATCGGCCTGTTCGTCACCGGCGAGTACCTGTCGGTGCCGGCCTCGGTGGGCTTTATCGCGCTATGGGGCATGGCGGTGCTCAACGGCGTGGTGCTGGTGTCGTACATCCGCACGCTGCGCGATTCTGGCCTGTCGCTGACCGAGGCGGTGGTGCAGGGCGCGACCCAGCGCTTCCGCCCGGTCATGATGACGGCCACCATCGCCATGCTCGGGCTGGTGCCGTTCCTGTTCTCCACGGGGCCGGGGTCGGAAGTGCAGCGCCCGCTGGCGGTGGTGGTGATCGGCGGGCTGATCACCTCGACCTTGCTGACGCTGGTGATGGTGCCTACGCTGTACCGGTGGTTCGACAACCGCAAGCCCGACCCTGGCAAGGACGTCCCGGTCTGAGGCTTGGCAGATCGAAGCAGTTGAGAAACGCCCCGTGCATCGCCTTGCACGGGGCGTTTTTTTTGGCATCTGCCTAATCTTGTCGGGGTCGTGTGACGCCTTTGGTCCTGCTTATCGAACCTGCCGTACCCTGGCAGAAGAGTTGCGCCTTCTGGCTGCACAATGCCGCCGACCATCGTATCCGGCAACGACCCCTTCCGACCTGATGACCGCCGACGCTTTCGCTCAGATGTTCGGGGCGATCGAAGGTATCCCCTCGTGCCAGGAACAACGGCTAACGATTCAGGCGGCCATCAGGGTGCCGTCCGCGGCATGCTCGCCCTCGGTATAGCCATCGCGGTTGCTGATGCGGGCACCGTCGGTGTACGGGTCACGAGCGCGGGAGACCGAGATGCTGGCCACCACCTGCGGCGCGTCATCGCTGCGCGCGCCGTCGTAGAAGGCGTTGCGTTCCCCGTTGCGCGCGCCGTCGGTGAAGGGGTCGCGCGCGTCGTTGCGGGCGCCGTCGATAAACGGGTCGCGCTCTGCGGTGCGTGCGGCGGATACCCGCACGCCATAGCCGTGGTCCGTGGAAAGACCGGCGGCGGACGCCGCCTGCACACCGCCGGCGGCGGCGGCAAGGGCGACGATAGAGACGAGGCGCTTTGCGAAGGTGGCGAAGTTGATGGCGTTCATGATGAATCTCCAGGGCTGTTGGCAGGGCTGCTGTTCCGAGGTCGGGCGCGGCCGGCGATGCAACGGTGGCAGGTTCATCTGGTCTGCTGCTGGTGCTGCTGCCGCCGCCGCGCTACAGGAAGCATTTAAGGCGACCGATGTATCCGGCCCGTAGCGACTTGGGGGCGCGACGGTGAGCGTGCGTATCGCGCTGGACTGGAGATACACAGGCATACAAAGCCGGCGATCGCGGGCGCGTGGAGTGGGCTGTGGGATACACGGCGAGCAAGGTCACGCCGCCGCATGGGAAGCAAGCGCAACGTGCGTGCCCGCCCCGTACCTCTGCGGGCGACGGGGCATGGGCAACTGGCTGGCGACGGGCCTGGGCGAAAGCCTGGGTGCTTCCTGCGGCTGCCTATGGCCGGTTCCCGGCGCCGGCGGGCAGCGCCGCCGCCTGGCGCTTGATGACGGCGCCATCCGGCAGGCCACCGCCCCGGCTGCGCTTCCAGCTGGCCGGCGGCATGCCGAACTCCCGCTTGAACGCGCGGTTGAACGCCGCTTCCGAATCGTAGCCAACCTGCTCGGCCACCGCGGCCAGCGGCCTGCCGCCGCCGAGCAGTTCCTTGGCGGCGATCTGCAGGCGCCAGTGCGCGAGGTATTGCATGGGCGGCTGGTCGAGCAGGTCGGTGAAGCGCTGCGCCAGCGCCGAGCGCGACAGGCCAACCTTACGCGCGAGTTCGTCCACGGTCCAGGGATAGCCGGGCTGCGCATGCAACAGCGCGAGCGCGCGGCCGACGAAGCGGTCGCGCACGCCGGACAGCCAGCCTTTGCGGTCGGCGGGCAGGGTGTCGATGCAGCGGCGCACCGCTTCCACGAACAGCAGCTCGGACAGGCGCGCCAGCACGATGCTGCTGCCCGCGCGCCACTGCGCGGCTTCGGCGACGGCGAACTGCACCGAGGACTCGAGCCACGCGCTGCGCGGGTCGTTGCGCATGTCGATCTTGAAGATGCGCGGCAACGCCGCCAGCACGGGATTGCTCAGCGCGTCGTCGCAGGCAAGGAAGCCGCACACCACGCGGGTGCGGGCGCCGCCGCCGCCGTGGCTGAGCTTCAGGACTTCGCCGGGCACGGTTTCGAGCTGGCCGGACAGCAATGACGCGGACGCCACGGGCGGCAGGTCCAGCGCGCTGCCCATGGTGTGGGCCTCGCCCTGCGGCACCACCAGCAACTCGCCGGCCTGCACGTGCATCGCGGAGCAGGGGTCGTCGACCAGCCGCGCCCAGCAGTTGCCTTCGGTGACCAGGTGGTACGACACCACGCGTTCGCACTGGGGCAGGAACTCTGCGCAGATGGAGGCATCGGTCTGGCCGATCACGCTCCACGGCGCGGTGAACTCTGCGTTGAGAAAGACGGCGCCTCCGAGGCGTACCACACGGAGGACGTCGGATACCGCATCCATAGGCTGCGTTCCCGTCAGTGGCCGGGAGCCGGCAAGTTCCGGCGTCCCGCGCAAGAAAGCTGGACGCTCGATCATTCATCCGGTCCGGCATCGTGAAGATACTACACCCCGCGCCCCGGCAAATGACACCATCGCGGCGGCGCGCGGCGCAAACCTTTCCAGGAGGTGCAGCATGCGTAACGGTAACGCGTACCAGGGCCGCTGTTTTTGCGCAGCGGGGCAGTTGAGCCGGCTGCCCACGGCGGACGGCCTGCCCAAGCTGCGCGAGCCGATCGAGTTGCGCGAGTAGCGCGAGTCGCTCGAATCAGCGCGAGCCGCGTATCCGAATTGCAAGATCAGCCCCGGCGCCGGGCAAACGGCGTCATCACCAGCCGCCGGGCTGACTTTGCCCGCGGAAAACTCTGCAGGAGACCAGGTATGTCAGCCGTTCTTCCCATCACGCCCTCGTCCTCATCGTCCTCACCCGCGGTCGTGTCCGCGCCGCCGGTCGACCTCGCCGCCGTCAAGGGCCGCCAGCAGCTTGCCTGGTCCGCCGGCAACTACGCCGTCGTCGGCACCACGCTGCAGATCGTCGGCGAGAACCTGTGCGAGGCGCTGGACCTGCGCGCCGGCGCATCCGTGCTCGACGTGGCCGCCGGCAACGGCAATGCCACGCTGGCGGCCGCGCGCCGCTGGTGCGAGGTGACTTCCACCGACTACGTGGTATCGCTGCTCGACGCGGCGCGTGCGCGCGCGCAGGCCGAAGGCCACCAGGTCCGCTTCCAGGAGGCCGATGCGGAGAACCTGCCCTTCGCCGCGGCGAGCTTCGACGCGGTGCTTTCCACCTTCGGCGTGATGTTCACGCCGGATCAGGAGCGCGCCGCCGCCGAGCTGGCGCGCGTGTGCAAGCCCGGCGGCAAGATCGGCCTGGCCAACTGGACGCCCGGCAGCTTTATCGGGCAGGTGTTCAAGACCATCGGCAAGTACATTGCGCCCGCGGCGGGTGTGAAGTCGCCGGCGCTGTGGGGGACCGAGGCGCGGCTGCAGGAACTGTTCGGCGCGAGCGCGCGCGCGATCCGCGTGACGCAGCGCGAGTTCGTCTTCCGCTATCGCTCGCCCGCGCACTGGATCGAGGTGTTCCGCACCTACTACGGTCCGATGCACAAGGCATTCGGCGCGCTGGATGCAGCACAGCAGGCGGCATTCGCCGAAGACCTGCGCGTGCTGATGCGCGATCGCAACCGCTCGGGCGATCACACGCTGGTACTGCCATCCGAGTACCTGGAAGTGGTGATCGAGCGGGCCTGAGCCTGGCGCCGGGCCGCGGGCGGCTTCAGGCCCGGCCGCGCTGCCGCGCGCGCGTGGCCAGCGCCTGCGCGAGCAGCTCGTAGCCGCTCACCAGCACGATTCCCGCCAGCACGAGCAGCGCGCCCGCCAGGAAGTCCGGCTCGAGCGTCTCGCCGAGCAGCCATGCGCCGAAGCCCACGCCGAACAGCGGCGTCATGAAGGAGAACACGCCCAGCCTGGAGGCGAGATACTTGCGCAGCAGCCAGAACCAGGTCAGGAAGCTGGCGAAGGACACCACCAGCGCCTGGAAGGCCAGGCTGCCCCAGGCCAGCGCAGTCGGATTGAAGCTGGCCTGGCCGAGGACGGCGGCTGCCGGCAGCAACAGCAGGAAGGCGCCGGCCAGCTGGTAGAGCAGGGTCTGCGTGGCCGGCGCGCGGGCCAGGCTGGAGCAGCGGATCATCACCGTGGTGGCGCCCCAGGCCAGTCCGGCCAGCAGGCCGAGCAGGTCGCCGAGCAGCATGTTCGCCGCATCGCCGCTCGCATCACCGCCCGCGTTGCCGCCCATGAAGGCGAGGGCGATGCCGGCAAAGGCCAGCGCGATGCCGGCCCACTGCGGCACGCGCAGGCGCTCGGCCGGCAGCTTCCAGTGCAGGCCGAGCGCGGCGAAGATGGGCGCCGTGTAGAGAAAGACCACCATGTGCGAGGCAGTGGTCAGGCGCAGCCCTTCGCCGACCAGCAGGTATTCCAGCGCGAACAGGCCGCCGACCACGGCGCCCGGGCCCCAGGTGCCGTCGCGCGGGAACAGGCGTTCGCCGCGCCGCGCCATCAGCAGCGCCACCAGCACCGCGGCAATGCCGGAGCGCAGGGCGATCTGGAGCAGGGGCGAGATATCACGCGCCACTGCCTTCAGTGCCACTTGCTGCAGGCCCCATACCAGGCACAGCACCAGCATCAGGCCAATGGCCTGTGCGTCGACCGGTTTTCGTGAGTCCAAGATGCGCGCGTCCGTGTTCTGGTGAGGTGAGGCTGGATTATGGGCCTGGCGGTTTTTCTTGATATAGTGAAAACCAGTCAATCCATGCCGCCATCCGGCCATGTTCGCTGCCTGCGCGCGCTGGAGGCCGACCCCGGCGACAACCGCGCGCTGCCCGAACTGGCGCACGCGGCCAATACCACGGAGCGCACGCTGGCGCGGCGCTGCCGGCGCGACCTGGGCATGTCGTTCGCCGAGTGGCGCCAGCGCATGCGCGTGCTCAAGGCAATGTCGTTGCTGGAGGCGGGCCGCACGGTCGAGGCCATCGCGCTGGACCTGGGCTACGGCAGCGCGTCGGCCTTTATCTCGATGTTCCGCCGGATGATGGGCGTGACGCCCGACGAATTCCGCCGCGGCGCAGCCGCCAGGGCGCGCGGGGCGCAGTGAGGCCGCACGGCCCTCAGGCGCCTTCGCAGATGATGGCGGTGATCAGCGGTGCGGCATGCTCGGCGCGCGCCTTGCTGCCCGCCGCGCTCAATGCCTTGGCGATGGCGTCCGTATTGCCCACCACCGCCACGCCGTAGAGCGGCTTGTCCAGCGGCGTGCCCTTGCCGGCCTTGAACAGCGAATCGCGCGGCTGGTAGCCGAATACCGCGAACACGCTGCGGCCAAGCACCGTCATGCCGGCGTCGCTGGTCGGCCAGAAGGCATTGACCGAATTGTCCTCCACGCGCATGGGGCTGGCGTCGATCAGGCGCTGCTGCTGCAGCGTGGCGACGAACTTGTGGGGGGTGTCGCCGCACGCCAGCATGGTGTCGAGCGGGGCGGCGCTGCCGAGTGCTGGCACGGCTGCCAGCAGCGCGGCGAGTRGCGGATATCTCATGATGGGCGCTACTTTAACCTGCCTCGCCGCGCGCCGCCGGGCCATGCTCACGACCCTGCTCACTGCATGGCCTTCAGGTCGCCGATGCGCACCAGCATCTCGGTGAACATCTGCATGTCCAGGTCGAGGTCGGTCACCTCCTTGTACTCCTTGGCGTTGTGGGCGGTGTATTTCTTGCCCGGCATGGCGGGGCCGAAGTTGATCGCGTTGGGCATCAGCTTGGCCGTGGTGCTGCCGGCCGTGGGCACGGGGCGCGCTTCCAGCCCGGTGGTGTCGCCGAAGATGTTGAGCAGCGTGGACAGCCACGCGCCCTTGGGGTCGCGCGCCATCCAGTTGCCCTGGTCATGGCTGATGCTCAGCGTGGTGTGGCTGGCGGCGGCCCAGGCGTTGATCTTCGCGGCCACGGCCGCGCTCAGCGCCTCGGGCGTGCTGCCGCGCGGCATGCGTACGTTGGCGGTGACTTCGAGCTGCCCGTCCTTTTCGCGCGCCAGGTTGGGCGAGATGGTCAGCGGGCCCATGAAATCGTCCTTGTAGGCCACGCCCATCTTCTCGCCGAGGTAGTCCAGGCCATACAGGTCTTCCAGGTACCAGGCGGCGCGGGCGTAGTGGTTGTCGGCCAGCGGCACGCCGGATTCGCGCAGGAACAGCGCCAGGCGCGGCAGCGGGTTGACGCCTTCCTCGGGGCGCGAGCCATGCGCGGAGCTGCCGGTGACCTTGACTTCGAGGCTGTCGCCGGACTGGCTGATGTCGATGCTGAACCTGCCTTGCGCCGCGTACTTTGCGATAAAGGGGGCGCGCGCCGCTTCGAGGCGGGTCCGCGCGGCGGTCAGGTCGCCGCCCTTGAGCTGCGCGCTGGCGGTCTGCGGCACGGCATTGGCGGCCGCCGCGCCGCTCATGGCGACGATGGCGGTGGTCTTGCCGTCGGCGGGCTGCACGGGAAAGAACACCTTCAGCGCGCCCGAACCCTTCTCCGCCACCACGGCGGGGTATTTGCTGTCGAGCACGATATTGTAGGCGGGCAGCGTGGTGCGCTGCTGGTAGTACTTCATGCCGTCGCCGCCGGTTTCCTCGGTGGTCTCGATCATCAGGCGGATGGTGCGGTCGAGCTTCAGGCCGCTGTCCTTCACGGTCTTCATGGCGTACAGCACGGTGGCGATCGAGCCCTTGTCGTCGATGGTGCCGCGGCCATAGAGGTAGTCGCCCACGCGCGTGACCTTGAACGGATCGAGCCTGGTGCCGTCGTCGAGCACCCATTCGCTTGCCACCGCCGGCACCACGTCGGCATGCGTCAGCAGCCCGAACGTCTCCTTGCCGCGGCCCGGCAGCGTCACCTCGAACACGCGGTTGTCCACGTTGCGGAACTGCAGGCCGAAGTCCTTCGCCATGTCTTCGACCAGCTTGCCGAAGGCGATGATGTCGGGGTTCTCGTGCTGGGGGATCTTGTCGTCGCGCACGGTACGCAGTGCCACCATGCGTTCGATGGCGCCGAGCACGGCATCGTGGTTGTGCAGGCGGTTGTACACGCCGAGCAGGCGGCCGATATTGGTCAGGTCGTCGCCGCGCAGCGGCTGGTGCTTGCGATAGGCCGCCACGCTGCGCGCCAGCATCGGGTCGGCCTTGACCGCCTGGTCGAGGAAGGCGTCGAGGCTGGCCTGCGCCTTGCCGGTCTGCGCCGCGACCAGGGCATCGAGCGCGGGCTTCTTCAGCGTGTCGGCGAAGGCGTGCGGGGCCGCCGCCAGCGATAGCAGGAGAAGGGGCGCGAGGACGGAGGAGCGTTTCATGGGCAGGGCCTGTCTGGGGCGTGGCGGAAAACGCGCGATATTCGCACGAGCCGGCGCGCCGGCGCAAATGCGGTTTTCCCTGCAGTGATGTTCCTCCGCGCCCTCAGCCCGCCTGGTGCCCGGGTGCAGGCTTCCTGCCGATCAGGAAACGCACGCCATCCGGGCCGTAGCGCTCGGCGTGCGCCTCGTTGGCCTGCAGTTGGAAGGTGTCTCCTGCCCGGTAGGCCCGTTCCTCGCCCCCGATGGCCAGGTAGAGCACGCCCTCCAGGATCAGTGCCCTGGCTTCGAACGGATGCGTGTGGACCGGCATGGAGCCGTTGGGCTCGCGCGTGACCGTCGTGACCTCCTGGAAGCCGTCGCGGGCGAGGGCGCTGGTGAATGCATCGTGTTCCATGATGTCTCCGGCCTGGCGGACCGGCGCTGCGATCGGGGCAAGGCAATGGGGAATGGGGCTGGTGCCCTTGAATATAGGCGCTATCGATCCCGGCGCAAACGCGCGCCTTTGCTGCATTTGCCCGGCGCCCGGGACCGGCGCGCCGGCCGGCATGGCGCGCTTGCTGTCATGGGCATGCCGCGCGGTGCGGCAGATGCATCACCTGCCGCCGCGGCGCCATGGTCCTCGATCCAGGCGGCTACCGCACACAACGCCAGCCTCGCGGGCCGCATCGGGGTAATGCGAACCGCCAGACCTCGGTAGAATCGGTCAACCCACCCGCGCGGCAGTGCGCCGCAGGCACGCCCGCGGCACTAAAGGAACGAGACAAGATGAGCAACGAGAATTCCTCCCCTTCCGCATCCGCCGCCGCCCCGGCGGACGGCAAGCCGGTCCTTGAATATCCCTGTGGCGACGCCCCGGCGCCCGGCAGCGTGAAGGAGATCGTGCCCGGCCTGCTGTGGATCCGCATGCCGATGCCGTTCGCGCTGAGCCATATCAACCTGTGGGCGGCGCGCGACGGCAGCGGCTGGGCGGCGTTCGACGCCGGGCTGCAGACCAGCGAGACCGCCGCCGGCTGGCGCGATCTGTTCGCGAAGGACGGCGCGCTGGCCGAAGGGCTGACCCGGCTGTTCGTCACCCATATGCACCCCGACCATATCGGCATGGCCGGCTGGCTCACCCGCAAGTTCGCCTGCCGGCTGTGGATGACGCGCCTGGAATACCTGAACTGCCGCGTGCTGGCGGCGGACACCGGGCGCGAGGCGCCGGAGGACGGCGTGCGCTTCTACCGCCGCGCCGGCTGGGACGACAACGCCATCGAGGGCTACCGTGCGCGCTTCGGCGGCTTCGGCAAGTTCGTCCATGCGCTGCCGGACAGCTACCGCCGCCTGCGCGATGGCGAGACGCTGCAGATCGGCGAGCACGCGTGGCGGGTGGTGGTGGGCAACGGCCATTCGCCCGAGCATGCCTGCTTCTACAGCGAGGCCTTGAAGGTCCTGATCAGCGGTGACCAGATCCTGCCGCGCATCTCGTCCAACGTCTCGGTCTTTCCCACCGAGCCGGATGCCGACCCGATGGGCGACTGGCTGGCCTCGCTCGCCAAGCTGCGGCGCGAGGTGCCGGACGATGTGCTGGTGCTGCCGGCCCACAACGAGCCGTTCCGCGGCCTGCACGCCCGCATCGACCATCTGGAGCGCAGCCAGCACGCGGCGCTGGACCGGCTGCGYCAGGCGCTGGGAGAGCCCAAGCGGGCGGTGGACGTATTCGGCCAGCTATTCTCGCGGCCGATCGGCGCGGAGCCGGGGCTGCTGGGCATGGCGACCGGGGAGAGCATCGCGCACCTGAACTACCTGCTGCACCGGGGCGAGGCGGTCATGCAGGCGGGCGAGGACGGCGTCGCGTGGTATCGCGCGGCGTGAGCCGCGACTGAGCGCCCCGGGCCGCCCCGGGCTGCGCTACCAGGCCGCCACCGTGGGCAGGTGCCAGTCGTTCCACACCGCCAGCAGGCGCAGCGTGAAGCAGGCCCCGCCGCCGGCCACGGCGGCCGCCACGGGCGGCAGCCGCAGCGCGCGCGCGCCGATCGCCACCGCCGCGCCAAGCCAGGCCGCGGTGGCGTAGATGTCCGCGTGCAGCACGGTGGGTACCTGTGCCAGCAGCATGTCGCGCACCACGCCGCCGCCCACGCCGGTGACCGCGCCAATCAGTGTCGCGGCGAAGGGGCGCACGCCATAGAGCCGGGCCTTCTCGGCGCCCGCCACGGCAAACAGCGACAGGCCTGCCGCGTCGAGCAGGACAGGCAGCAGGCCGGCAAAATCCTGCGCGGCCGAGTGGAAGACGAAGGCCGCGGCGCCGGTCAGCATGGCGAGCGCGGGATAGCGCCAGTCCCGGATCGCGTTGGGCGGGGCCGCGCCGATCAGCAGGTCGCGGAGGATGCCGCCGCCCACTGCCGTCACCAGCGAGACCACCACCACGCCGAGCAGGTCCAGCCCGTGCCGCATGCCGCTGATGGCGCCTTCCAGCGCAAACACGGTGGTGCCGGCAAGATCGGCTGCCAGCACGACGACTTCGGCTTTTGTTCTCATTGTGTGCGGATGACGTGGGTAGCGTAGGCAGCATACTGGCCGCCGCGCCGGCGCGCCAGCGTATGAGCGCGGCGGCGCGGCGGGCGGCGG
>NZ_JBFTNF010000048.1:0-52685 GCF_056397345.1 Cupriavidus sp. 05N38 | reverse complement strand
GTACAGCATCCCATACTGTGCAGCTTTGGCGCTTACCGGAGATCCGAGCGACCCGATGGCGTTTAGCCCCGACGCCATTCGAGATCCTATGAATTCGAGTGTTGCCAGGCGTGTTGAACTGGTGGTCGATCCAGTCGCGGAACTGGTCTATCCACGACAGTTCGCCTGTCGTGTGGAAGTTCACTTGAAGAATGGAGAGGTGCATCGTGCGGAGACGCGTGACGCACACGGGACACCGGGGGATCCATGCGATGAAGAGGAGAGGATCGCAAAGTTCAATCGCATGGTTCGGCTGTCAGGCCTGCCAATTCCTGCGCAGGAAGTCGTCGATCGTGTGTGCCGACTGGAAACACTGCCTTCGGTGCGGATGCTGACGCGTTTGCTGAGCCCTCAACGAGGAGTAACACGAGAGCTGTAAGGCATGCGAGGACCAGCGCAGGCGCTGGTCCTCGCTGGCCGCTCGATATTCTTCATATTCCAATCTGCTCTGGAGTCGTCATGAAAGTGGAAGGGCAGTGCCACTGTGGGGCCATCCAGTATGAGGCGGAGGTCGAACCTGGCACCATCTCCATATGCAATTGCGCGGACTGTCAGATGCAGTCTGGCTCAGCCTTTCGCGCAAACATTGCGGCCTCTGGGCTATGAGTTGGGTCGACCGGTGAGACAAATATGGACGAAGCGGCGCTTTGAATGGATGCCTGATATCGATGGCGTCGTAGAGTTCGAAGGCCAGCCATAGGTCTCGGTGCCGCGGCCCCTTGACCTCGGCTTCTTCATTCATCCGAGCGATGGCTGATGGTATCGAGCTGCTAGCACCGCTGAGATGATCCATTGGCACAGGTGCAGCCTTTCGAAGCGCGCCCCGTGCCCGCCCGTCGTGCCATCCCGACATTGGAATGCCGCACGCCCGATGGCAATGTCGCTCGTCAGCCGGCCGGACGCCAGTTTTTTGCCTGGAATTCTTCGTAGGCTTCGTCTGCCCAAGTCAGAGCCCGTGCGGCTTCACACATGATTATCGTGAGGCCTGCTCCTGCGAGTACGACGGCTTGGACATGTTCCTTGGAAAGACCGAGGGAGAACAGCCGGATCGCGTGAATCTTGAATTGCACCTCCTTGCCCAGCAAAGCGAACTGCACCGCGATAATCGTCTCGTAAGTAGTCTCGTCTAATGTCTCGGCATTGCCGAGCGCCGCGCGCATCTGCTTGTAGTGCCCGAGCGCCTGCGGGTTGACGGCGGCGATGATTTCACTGGTGCTGTTGACGTCTGTCGTCTTCATATGCGATCCAAAGTTGTATGCGCTTGATCCGCGGTGCAAGCGTTAGTCGGCGTGGCGCCTGAGCCCGAGAGGGTCTTATCGATGTGCCAGGCGCGCGATCTGCGCGGCATCGTGGTCGGCTGTAGGCGGAAACAACGGCTCAAGCGCTAGCGGATTCCGGTATCCGTTATGATTGCTGAGATATCGAATTGCGGCAGCCTTGCAAGGGCCGGCGGTGGAGGAATTTCTCTTCGCACCCCACGGCCTCGTGCACCAGCGTGTGCGGCACCCTGGCGATCATCTGCTGGTTGCCGGGGCTCCATCGCAGCCGAATCCGCTCCTCTGGCGCGAGCACCGCGGTGCGGCCCTCGGCAATCCACAGTCGGTGGCTGTCACATTCGATCTCGGCGCCGGCTCCGAGCGACGTATGCACGAGGGAAAGTCCCCGAACGGGCGAGCGGATATCTCGACTTCGGCGCCATGGCGCAGCGCGTAGATCTTCAGGCGATTGATCTCACCCTTGAACATCGCCGCATCTGGCGCGCCAGGCTTCCAGCCCAGCACATGGTCAGTGAGTTCGCGAGAGACGTGGTCATGCGCCTCCACGCACACATCGGATCGGAGCAGCGGATTGCTATATGGCGCGGAGAGGGCAGGGGGCCGCGGAGAAAGTAGCTATTGCCCGTGTTTCCGGCCTTGCGGTGGTTTCACTGAGCCGCTGCACTGAAACTGCCTGGAAAGGCACAGACTGATCTGCGGGAGGGCTGATTGCCCTTTTCCTTTCCCTGCGCCGGGTACCCGAAAAGCAAAAACCCCACACTTCGGAAAGTGTGGGGTTCGGCAGCAATCTGAAGTCCACATCCGGGCGGGCCACTTCGCCAAGGCATGCGAAGCGGGCTCCTCTTGGTGCCTTTCCCAAGACCTATGGGGCAGGCTGGAGAGGGAAGCGGTCCCCGACCCGGGTTCGCCCCTTTTAGAGGGCGGCGCGGTCAGACGCTATGTAGTACCTGGCACCGTCGGTATAGGTGTCGAATTTGCCGCTTTTCGCGCCGTCAGTGTACACATCGTACTTTCCAGACCGCGCGCCGTCGGTGTAAGTGTCGAATTTGCCACTCTTGGCGAACGCTGGAGCTGCCAGCAGGGCGGCTGCGACTGCGGCGATAGCGATCAGGGCATGGCGATTGGTATTCATGGCTCACCTCTTTCTTAAAGCTGGTGGATGCCATTCTCTTGGTCTGACTTGTTGCATTGCGGCATCCGATGACCGCATATTAGGGGTTTCCCTCATGGAGGTAAACCCCAGCATTCACAACGATTGGTTTCAATACCGACAATAATCTGGCCTGAGCCGGAAAAATTCCGTTGGACTATCCCAGGAGTGGCCCAGGAATCGATGCGCATCCTCGGGAACGGTTGGCGCCACACCTTGCACTGTGCGGCGCCAATGAAGCAGTGGAACATCACTCGCTGACGACCAGCTCGGACTCCGGCACTTCGAGCAACGGCTTCTTTGCAGTGCGGCTGCGCCAGGCCGACCAGGTCACGCCGATCAGCAGAAGCGCCGACGCGACAACGAAGGTGCAGCTGATCGGCCGCTGCAGGAACACGGTCATGTCACCGCGCGAGAGCAGCAGGGAGCGGCGGAAGTTTTCCTCCACCATCGGCCCGAGCACGAAGCCGAGCAGGATCGGCGCCACTGAGAACTCCAGGCACATGAGCAAGGCGCCGATCAGGCCGAAGGCCAGCACTTCCCAGATCTGGAACAGGCTGCTCTGGGTGCTGAACACACCCACCGCGATGAAGAACATGGCTGACGGGAACAGGTAGCGGTACGGCACCTGCAGAAGCTTGACCCAAACGCCGATCATCGGAACGTTCAAGATCATCAGCAGCACGTTGCCGATCCAGAAACTGGCGATCAGGCCCCAGAAAATGTCCGGGTGCTCGCTGATCAGCTGTGGCCCCGGGCTGATGCCCTGGATCATCAGCGCGCCGAGGATCAGCGCCATCACTGCGTCGCCAGGAATTCCCAGGCTCATGGTGGGGATGAAGTCCACCTGCGTCTTGGAGTGCGAGGAGGCCTCAGGTGACGCAACCCCCGCGATCATTCCCGTGCCAAACTTTTCCGGCGTCTTGGAAATCTTGCGCTCCAGCGCATAGGCTACGAAGGTCGTGATCGTCGGCCCCGTTCCGGGCATGGCGCCGAACAATGTTCCTACGCCGGTGCCGCGAACCATCGGCCAGAAGGCCGTCTTGAGTTCGGCCAGGCTTGGGCGCATGTCGCGGATGCGCAGCTTGGTCTTGGCAGTGACAGTGCTCATTCGGTTGACGTTCAGCAGGAAGTCCGCCACACCGAATAAACCCATGGCGATCGCTACCAGCTCCAGCCCGTCGCTCAGCTCGGGAATGCCCATCGCAAAGCGGAAGGCCCCCGTGTTGACGTCGGTGCCTACCACGCCGCAAAGCAGCCCGAACAACGTCATCGCTACCCCCTTCAGCGGTGAGCCACGCGACATCGTCGAGCCGGCCAGCAAGCCCAGCAACATGATCGAGAAGATCTCGGCAGGGCCGAACTTGAACGCAATCGCCGTCAGAACTGGCGACGCGAAGATCATCACGAGAATGCCCACCGATGCGGCGAAGAACGAGCAGATCATGGTGATGCCCAGCGCGGTGCCGCCCTTTCCTGCGCGAGTCATCGGGTAGCCGTCCAGGCAGGTGACTGCGTGCGGCGGGTGGGACGGCAGGTTCAGCAGGATCGCGCCGATCGCGCCGCCATATTGCGAACCGTAGAAGATACCCGCCAGCATCAGGATGGCGGGCACCGGATGCATCGCGTAGGTCAGCGGCAGGAGGATGGAGATCGCGGAGAGCGCGCCCATGCCGGGCAGCACGCCGATCAGGTTTCCGACCAGCACGCCGAAAAACGACCACATCAGGTTGGTGCCCTGAAAGGCGACGCCGAACCCGAACCAGAGATCATGCAAAGCATTGGAAACCATAGCAGTCAAACCCCCCAGCCAAACAGCGGCAATTGCAGCTTCAACGCCCACCAGAACACGCCCGCGGCCACCACGCACATGGCCAGCGCGAGCAGCGCGGCCTGCTTGAGGCTATTGCTGCGGTCACCCAGGGCGGAAATAAAGACAATGGAGAAAGTGGCCGGGATCAGGCCGCCGTACTTGCCGAACAGCAGGAACGCGAGCGCACCCAGCACGATGCACACGGCCCCGCGCAGGTCCGGCGCGCTATGGCTGTGGCCGTGTCCGGCAGGCTGCGCGGCCTGAGGTGAATCGCCGCGGGCGGACATTGCAATCAGCACGCCAACCAGGGCCAGTAGCGCACCCACGGCCACCGGGAAGAAGCCGGGGCCCATGTGGCTCAACGTTCCGGTGTGGTACTGAAGGCCGGCTGCCACCGCGGCCAGGCCTACCAGCGTCATCAACGCGCCCCCGTAATAGTCCTTCCTGAAACGATGCGAGGTGTTCATGCTGCGCCCCTCCTGCCGTTGTGCAGCGTGGGCTGCGATGTGACACTGCCCGCCTCGGGGCAGCGCTCTTTGGCACGTCGTCTGATCATGGATTGGTCTCCTTCGTTCCGTTCTATGAGAACGCCGATGACCATGCGCCCTTCGATCAGGGCGGTGGCGCAACGGGTGAGAGGACTCTAAAGCCGGCTGCTTCCAACCGGCTTTCAGTCGGCTTGCGGCAAGCTTTCTAAATATGTCACGATGTGATGTAATAAATTCAGGGCCACGTAATCTTAGTGAAATCCCTAGGGAGGATCCGTTGCCTGCTGGCGCTTTCTCGCAGCCGCTTCAATGGCCGTCGCGGTGGCCCAAGGGTGGCCTGCTTGAAGCGCCCGGGATGCGTGCCGGTGAGAACCACCGCCCTGACCGCCGCATCGGACTCCACCTTGACAACGCCGCCAGATCTGCATCGTTCACCGCGTCCTAAGGCCAGTAGAGGGAGCGCTGACTAGGCAGTTGTTGTCTGCGGGAAAATCTCAGTACAAATATCGCGCAAATTTGGTATGATGTACGTCATGCGAAATATGAAGATCAACGCTAGAAGCGTCGCCAAGGAAGCGTCGCACGAGCGCATTGTGGCCGCGGCTGCCCGAGCGATCCGGCGCAGTGGTTATGACGGCGCTGTCGTCGCCGACGTCATGAAGGACGCCGGGCTGACGCATGGAGCGTTCTATGCTCATTTCCCCTCGCGCGAAGCCATGCTGGCAGAAGCCGCGGATCGAGCGTGTGCGGAGTCCGCGGCCGCCGCGGAAGGCGTTGTGGCTAATGCGGCTCCCAAGACGGCCTTGGAATCGATGCTTCGAGCCTATCTGTCCAAGGAACACCTCGAACTCGTCGAGATGGGATGCCCCTTGGCCGCGCTAGGCTCGGAAACGCCTCGACAGGCGCCCGAAGTTCGCCGCGCGACGACTCGCCACATCAAGGCGATGACAGACCTGGTCGCCCGCCAATCTCCTGACTGGGGACAGCCCGGTGCTCACGAACAAGCACTCGTGACCATCGCCACCATGGTTGGCGCCTTGGTGCTGGCTCGTGCAGTCGACGAGCCAGCGCTGTCCGATCGCTTGCTCGAAGCTGCGCTGGAGCGCCTGGTCCCCCCTGGTATCTAAACCTGGGTTAATGCAATCATCTCGCTCGCCCATTGATATGATGCGCATCATGCGAAATGGCGGCGACGCTCGTTTTGAGCGTCGCGCCGAATCGCTCTCAACGCGCATCCCGGACGATCCCGAATTCCACACTCTGACGGAGGAACTACATGAACATGCGCGGCAAGATTGCCCTCGTTACCGGGGCCTCCTCAGGCATCGGCCAAGCCACCGCGGAGCGGCTCGCGAAGGCGGGCTACAAGGTGTACGGGACCAGTAGACGCGCAGGCACAACCGGTCAGCGATCGTTCGAGTTGCTGTCTCTCGACGTAGCGAGGGACGAATCCGTCGATGCTGCTGTCCAAAAGGTGATGCAACTGGAAAGCCGTATTGATCTTCTCGTCAACAACGCCGGCTTCGGGGTCGCTCCGGCGGGTGCGGAGGAGAGCTCGATCGAGCAGGCCCAGTCGATCTTCGATACGAACTTCTTTGGGATAGTCCGGATGACCCGGGCCGTCGTGCCACATATGCGCCGGCAAGGGGATGGTCGCATCATCAACATTGGCTCCGTGCTCGGCTTCCTGCCGATGCCTTACATGGCGCTATATTCCGCCACCAAGCACGCGGTGGCTGGCTATTCGGAAGCGCTCGACCATGAACTGCGCACGTTGGGGATCCGCGTTTCGGTGGTCGAGCCGGCCTACATCAACACCCCTTTTGATGCCAACCTGATGGAACCCGATGCCCCTCTCGATGTGTATCGAGAGATTCGCGCGGGCGTGGAGAGGCGGGTGAAGGAAGTTCTCGTCAGCGCGGACGGGCCAGAAGTGGTGGCCGACGTCGTGCTGAAGGCGGCCATGGCGACGCATCCAAAAATTCACTACGCCCCGGGCCTCGCCAGGCGCATGCGCATGCTGCGCAGGTTTGCGCCGGCCAGCGTGCTGGATGCGGGGGTTCGCAAAGACCTGCGGCTTGAAGCATAGGCGGTTACCCGCTTCGCGCGCTTTTCCGTGTTGCACATACCCAGTCATCCAATCTGTGAGAAAGGAATGTCCATGTCATCATGCATCGCCAGGCGGCCACCCGCCGGCCAGGCAACGTTAACCGTTGAAGCCATGGCAGCGCTTCGTTTGAAACAAGCGGCCGGCGTCGCTCTGATCCTTGCGGCAGCGCTGGCGGCACCGCCGGTGCGGGCCGGCGATGCTTCTCCCGCTGGCCTGTGGAAGAACGTTGACGACATCAGCGGCAATCCGCGCGCGCTGATCCGCATCACTGAATCGAATGGAACGCTTCAGGGCAAGATAGAGAAAGTGTTTCCTGCCCCGAGCGAAGACCCGAATCCGAAGTGCGACAAATGCGAGGGTGCAAACAAGAATGCGTCGGTCATCGGCCTGGTCATCTTGAGTGGCCTGAAGACGGAAGGCGAAGAGTATGTCGGCGGCCAGATTCTTGATCCCGACAACGGCAAGGTCTATCGCAGCAAGGTCCGCCTGGCCGACGACGGCAAGACGCTCAGCGTGCGCGGCTACATTGGCGTGCCAATGCTGGGCCGCTCGCAGACTTGGGGGCGTCAAGAATGAGAGCGACCATGAAAGCGTTTCTTCTCGATCGGTACGGGAAAAAGCGCGCGTTGCGTTCCGCGGAGGTACCGAGCCCGATGCTGGGTGAGGATGAGATCCTGGTCCAGGTCCATGCGGCAGGTGTGAATTTGCTGGATTCCAAGATCAGGGACGGCGAGTTCAAGCTGATCCTCCCCTATCGCTTGCCTCTTGTCCTGGGCCACGACGTGGCCGGCGTCGTAGTCAAGGTCGGTTCTCGCGTCCGGCAGTTCAAGCCGGGCGACGAAGTCTATTCCCGGCCTGATGATTTCCGCATCGGCGCCTTCGCCGAGTACATCGCGGTCAAGGAAGCGTCTTTGGCTATCAAGCCCAAGGCACTGAGTATGGAAGAAGCCGCATCGATCCCTCTGGTGGGGCTGACGGCATGGCAAGCGTTGATCGAGAAGGCCAATCTGAAGAAAGGACAGAAGGTATTCATCCAGGCGGGTTCCGGTGGCGTAGGCACATTTGCGATCCAGTTGGCCAAGCATGTTGGCGCCACTGTAGCCACCACCACGAGCAGCGCCAACACCGACCTGGTAAGAGGCCTCGGGGCAGACGTCGTCATCGATTACAAGAAAGACGATTTCGAGCAGATTCTTCAGGACTACGATGTGGTTCTGCACAGTCAAGATGCAACGGCGCTGGATAAATCTTTGCGCGTCCTTAAGCCTGGCGGAACGCTCATCTCGATCTCTGGCCCTCCCGATCCCGTATTCGCAAAAGAAATCGGAGCGCCGTGGTTCGTGAACTTGGTTGTTCGTCTTCTGAGTTCGGGAGTCCGGAAGCGGGCAGCACGTCGCGAACTGAGGTACTCGTTCCTCTTCATGAGGGCCAGCGGGCGCCAGTTGCGCGAGATCACCTCGCTCATTGACGCCGGCGCGATACGCCCGGTAGTGGATCGGGTCTTTTCCTTCGACGAGACCAACGAGGCCATGGCCTATGTCGAGAAGGGGCGAGCTAGGGGAAAGGTCGTCGTCCAGGTCAGATAGGCGCGATCACCCATCGGTTCTTTTTCGACCCTGCTCGACTGCATGGATGACCAGCCGGGGGCGCAGAAGCCGCATGCCGCCAGCGCATGCTCAAGAACTGATGCGACCCCACATTGTTCAGTGCCAGCAAAGCGACCAGACATGCCCTGCCTCCAGCTTGATGTAAATGGAAGCTATGCCCTCGCAGTACGGAAGGAGGCGATGCGAAGACCGGGTGGCTCGCCCCCCCGGTAACAGAGCATCCTCAAATGTCGACGCCATACAAAGAGCTGCAAGGCATTTTTGGCGACCCGTGGTTCGAATCGCTTGAACCGGCGTCGCAAAAGGTGTTGCTAACGCAAGGGCGCCCGTTTCGTGTCAGAAGCGGCGAGTTCGTTGTGCGCAAGGGGGATCCGGCGAACGGACTCTTCGGCGTCGTGAGCGGCGCTCTCGCTGCATCCTCGGTCCTTGAAGACGGGCGGCAGATGATTTTCGGCTTGCTCGAGCCGGGGGATTGGTGCGGCGAGGCATCGTCGCTCGACGGATTGCCCCGCACGCATGACATCCATGCCGTGCGCAACGCCGAAGTGCTGCACATCGCGCCACCACTGTTCGAGCAATTGATGCTGAATGCCCGGTTCGCACGGGCGATTGCGGTCCTGCAGACGGCGCGCACCCGAACCATGTTCAGTTTCTTCGAGGATGCGGCGCTGCGTAGCACGCGCGCTCGCGTCGTGCGGCGATTGCTCAGGCTGGCGCGCGGCGACGCTCCGGCCTTGCCCCGCTCCAGGCGGGTGATTCCCATCACGCAGGAGACCCTTGCGATGATGCTGGGCCTCACCCGCCAGACCTTGTCCCTGGAGCTCAAGGCCCTGGCCGCGACGGGTGCACTGTCGCTGTCGTACGGCCGCATCGTCATCGAGTCGGAGCAGACGCTGAGCGCGCTCAGCGAGGCCTGATCACGGCGCTACGAGCGACTGATCCTAGGACTTACCCGTGGAATGTCAGCTGCCTTGCATTCGCATGCGCACGCCCATCCGTACCATGTGCAATCCCTCATCGCACTGGCTGACTCCCATGACTGAACGCGCAACWTTTCGTAGCTTCCAAGAAAGTACGGCCCAAGATTGGAAGGCAATCGCGGGTGAGTTTCAATCATTCTCCCAAGGGCTAGCCGACCGAGTCCTTCATCACCTGAGTCTGCTTCGGGGCGACTTTGGCGGCTTTCCTATCGACCGGCTTGACCACTCCTTGCAAACTGCAACCCTGGCCTTGCGCGATGGCCGCGATGAAGCGTACGTGTGCTGCGCGTTGCTGCATGACATCGGCGACACCCTGGGAACCTTCAACCACCCGGACATTGCCGCAGCGGTGCTGAAGCCGTTCGTGAGCGAAGCCGATCACTGGATGGTTCAGAACCACGGGATCTTCCAGGGACACTACTTCTTCCATCATCTGGGCATGGACCGCGACATGCGCGAGCAGTTCGCCGGGCATCCGTACTACGACCGCACGGCGGAGTTCTGCGAGCTGTACGACAGCCTGGCCTTCGATCCGAAGGCCGAGACGTTGCCGCTGTCGGAGTTCGAGCCGATGGTGCGTCGCCTGTTCAAGCATCCCGTCAACAGCATCTACAAGAAAACGGCTGCGATGGCCGGGACCTGACGGGGCCGTGCGGGCTGGTCCCGCTCGGCCCTAGGCATCCCACGGCACGGCCCTGATGACCGGTACGGCCCTTAAATATAAGAAAAATGTTGGAGACCCACGATGAACCGAACGGCAAAACCCGCCCTGGCAAGTCCTATGGACCATGCGTATGAACTACGCAGGGAGACGATGTACCGGAAGATCACGTGGCGGCTGGTTCCGCTACTTTTCCTGGCCTACGTCATCTCGTATATCGACCGGATCAACGTCGGCTATGCCAAGCTGCAGATGAGCTCGGACCTGTACCTGACCGATTCCATCTACGGGCTCGGCGCGGGCATCTTCTTCGTCGGGTATGCGTTGTTTGAGGTGCCCAGCAATATCTTCTTGATGAGGATCGGTGCGCGCCTGACGATCATGCGCATTATGGTGTGCTGGGGCCTGGTCTCCGCGGCGACGATGTTTGTCACCACGCCCTTGCAGTTTTACATTGCACGCTTCCTGCTGGGGGCGTTCGAGGCTGGTTTCTTCCCGGGCATTGTGCTCTACCTGACGTTCTGGTTCCCGGCAGCGCGCCGCGCGCGCATCATCGCCTTGCTCATGAGCGCGACCGTGGTAGGCGGCCTCTTTGCTGGCCCGCTGTCAGGCTGGATCCTGCAGAACCTCGACGGATGGCACGGTCTTCGCGGCTGGCAATGGATGTTCCTTCTGGAGGGCTTGCCCTCCGCCTTTCTGGGTTTCGTTGTCTACGTCTGCCTGTCCAACTCGCCTGAAGAGGCCAAGTGGCTGTCGGAGGACGAGAAGCGAATGATCTGCGTCGAACTGCCCAGGGAAGCTGCCCCTCACGCCTCGACGCCGGCGCTGGAGGCCGCGGGTGCCGCACTGCGCGACCCCAAGGTCTACCTGCTGTCTTTCCTGTACTTCGCGGCCGTTTGCGGCGGCACCACCCTGAGTTTCTGGATGCCCACGATGATCCAGAGCTTGGGTGCAAAGAGCATGCAGATCATTGGACTGATCTCCGCCGTGCCTTATGCATTCGCGGCCCTGACCATGATCCTGTACGGCCGCCACTCGGACAAGCGAGCCGAGCGTCGCTGGCACTACGCCGTGGCGGTTGCCATCGGTGGGGTGGGGCTGGCGCTCACAAGCTGGACCGGTGCCTACATGTGGCTGTCGGTAGCGTTGATCGCGATCGCGATTGCGGGCTCGGTGTGGGCGCTACCGGTCTTCTGGGCGGTCGCGACCGCCCAGCTGTCCCGACAATCGACTGCTGCAGGCATCGCGATCATCACCAGCTTGGGCAACCTGGCCGGACTTGCGTGCCCGTACGTGCTAGGGGTGATCAAGCAATCCACCGGCAGCCTGACCGGCGGCCTGTTCCTGATCGCCGGCGTCATGCTGGCCGGCGCCTTCGTGATGATCGGCAGCGGGTCGATTCGCCCCCGCGCTGATCATCGATCGCTCCCGGTCGGGAAGATGCCGGATGCCTCCGCGCGCTGAACAATGACCCAGGAACCATCCATGATGACCTTGCCGCTCGAGCCCGGCGTGCGCGCTTGCTATTCCGACAACGGCAATGGCCTTCGCATGCATTGGCTGGAGGCAGGCGACCCGCGTCCCGAGACGCCGATGATCGTGCTGCTGCATGGCTTCCCCGAGCTGGCGTTCAGCTGGCGGCACCAACTGAATGCGTTGGCGCAAGCGGGATTTTACGTGGTCGCGCCCGACCAGCGCGGCTATGGCCGCACGACGGGCTGGATCGCCGAAGCCGACACGGACCTCTGCACATTCCGAATGGACAACCTGGTGCGAGACGTACTGGGCCTTGTCCAGGCGCTTGGAAGGACGTCGGTCCATGCTGTGGTGGGGCATGACTTCGGCGCGCACGTGGCGGCCTGGTGCGCGCTGATCCGCCCCGACGTCTTCCGTTCACTGGCAATGTTGGCCACGCCTTTCACCGGGCCGCCGCCGTTCCGGCTCGGCGCACCTGATGCCCTGGACCTTCGTGCCAGGCAACTGGCGGAAGCCCTCGCGGGCCTGTCGGCCCYCCAGCCCCCGCGCAAGCACTATCAACTCTATTACTCGGGCCCGGACGCCAATGCCGAGATGCACGCCGGCCGCCAGGGCTTGCATGAATTCCTGCGGGGCTACTACTACCTGAAGAGTGCGCAGGGCACCGACAAGCGGCCCGAGCCCTTGCCCGACCTGACCGCGCAATCCTTGGCCCGGCTGCCCACCTACTACGTGATGGACGCCGACCTGGGGATGTCGGAAACCGTCGCCCGCAGCCTTGCACAACGCGAGATGCGGCCAAGCCGGTGGCTGTCGGAAGAAGCGCTTTGCGTGTATAGCCAGGAATTTGGCCGCACGGGTTTCCAGGGCGGCCTGCTGTGGTACCGGGCCGCCACCAGCCGCGAGCTTCAGCAGGGGCTGCAGCTCTATGCCGGATTGACCATCGACGTGCCCAGCTGCTTCATCGCCGGCGAGCAGGACTGGGGTGTCCACATGCTGCCGGGCGCGCTCGACGCTATGCACTGCGATGCCTGTCCCCGCTTGGTCTCGTCCCGGCTTATCGCCGATGCCGGCCATTGGGTGCAACAAGAAAAACCCGAGGCGGTGAATGCTGCGCTTCTCGATTTTTTCAATAGGGGCTGTTGATATGCAATCTGCAACCGCGGAACCGAATACCACATCTGACGCCTTTGGTCCGAACTCGTTGCTGATCAAGCAACTGCTGGAAGCGGGGCTGACCCGCAACCCTTCACAGGAGGTTGTGTACGGCGACGCCGTGCGCTTCGATTACGCCGAACTGAGCCAACGCATCGGGCGCTTGGCGGCCGGCCTGGCGTCGCTGGGTGCGCGGCCCGGCAACACCATCGCCGTCATGGACTGGGACACGCATCGCTACCTGGAGTGCTTCTTCGCCATCCCGATGGCGGGCATGGTCCTGCATACGGTCAACGTCCGGCTGTCGGCCGAGCAATTGCTCTACACCATCAACCACGCACAGGACGACTTCATCCTCGTCAATGCGGAGTTTCTGCCGATGCTCGAGGAGATCTGGGATCGCGTGGACCCGGGAAAGCAGTTGGTCCTGATGACAGACGAGGCCCATCCGGGTGCGATCCGCCTTCCCATCGCCGCCGAATACGAGGCACTGCTCGCTCGCTCGAACGCGGTGACAAATTGGCCTGATCTGGACGAGTCGACGCGTGCCACGACCTTCTACACAACCGGCACCACCGGCTTGCCCAAGGCGGTCTGCTTCAGCCAACGGCAACTCGTGCTGCATACCCTGGCTAGCCGCTGCGCGTTGGCTGGGCCGGGCACCGGTCGATTCAACCCTGACGACGTCTACATGCCGGTGACGCCCATGTTCCACGTTCACGCCTGGGGCATGCCCTACGTCGCCACGATGATGGGCGTCAAGCAGGTGTACCCCGGGCGATACGTTCCGGACCGTCTGCTCACCTTGTTCGAGCGCGAGAAGGTCACCTTCTCCCACTGCGTGCCGACGATCCTGCAGATGATGCTGGACGCGGCAGTGGGGAGAGGCCAGCGCCTCGACGGCTGGACGGTCGTCATCGGCGGGGCGGCGCTCGCGCAATCCCTGGCCAAAGCCGCAATGGCACGCGGAGTCGACGTCTTTGCCGGCTACGGCATGTCGGAGACCGGGCCCATCCTGACGTTGGCACAACCCCGTTCGGCACGGTCCGAGGCACCCACTGACCAGGAGATCGAAGCCCGCTGCCATGCAGGCTGGGCCATCCCATTCGTCCAGTTGCGCGTCGTCGACGAAGCGATGAACGACCAGCCGCGGGACGGCCGCTCGCCTGGTGAACTCGTGGCGCGATCGCCTTGGCTCACGCAGTCCTACCTCGGTGATGCACAAGCGAGCCAGGCGCTGTGGGGCGGTGGCTGGCTGCACACCGGCGACATCGCCGTGATGAATGCAGATGGCTGCGTCCGGATCGTGGACCGATTGAAGGATGTGATCAAGACCGGCGGCGAATGGGTCTCGTCGTTGCAGCTTGAGGACATTCTCCTCAAGCATCCACGGATCCAGGAAGCCGCCGTCATCGGTATTCCCGACCCCCGCTGGAGCGAGCGTCCCGCCGCAGTGATCGTGCCAAAGCCTGGGACGGCCCTTGATGCTGACGCCGTGCGCGCCTACGTCAAGCAGTTCGCGGACGCGGGCGCGATCTCGAAGTTCGCGATCCCGCAAGAGGTGATGTTCGCCGACAGCCTGCCCAAGACCAGCGTGGGCAAGCTGGACAAGAAGCTGATGCGGTCGCGCCGCGCGCAGCAGTCGCAGGCGCAGACCTCGGGCACCGTGTAGGCCAGACATCAGCGCAGCACCCCTTCATTCAAAGGAGTCAATCGTGTATATCCCATCTCTCAAAGAAGTCGTCAGCGCCGAAGAATGGCAGCTGCGTTGCGACCTGGCTGCCTGCTACCGCCTGGTGGCGCTGCACGGCTGGACCGACCTGGTGTTCACGCACATCAGTGCGCGCCTGCCGGGTGACGGCCATGACTTTCTGATCAACCCCTACGGCCTGCTGTTCGACGAGATCACGGCGTCATCGCTCCTACGCGTCGACGCATCGGGCAACCAGCTCACCGAGTCGCCGTTCACGGTGAACCGCGCCGGCTTCGTCATCCACAGCGCCATCCATGCCGCACGGCCGGACGTGCAGTGTGTGTTGCACACGCATACGCGTGCCGGTGTCGGCGTCAGCGCGCAGCAGGCAGGGCTGCTGCCCATCTCGCAGCAATCGATGGTGATCCAGGGCTCGCTGGCGTACCACGACTATGAAGGCATTGCGCTGCGTGACGCGGAGAAGCCGCGATTGCAATCGGACTTGGGCAAGGCCAACTACCTGATGCTGCGCAATCATGGCCTACTCACGGTAGGTGCGACGATCGCCGACGCGTTCCTGGCGATGTACATCTTCGAAAGCGCCTGCCAGATTCAGATCGCGGCACAGGCAGGCGGGCCGTTGACCATGGTCGATGAGTCCATCCAGGCGACCGCGCAGGCCGATGCGCGCGCGCAGACCGGCGGCATTGGCGGCCGTTTCGTGTGGCCGGCCCTGTTGCGCAAGCTCGAGCGCACCAACCCCGGGTACGACGCGTGATTGATTCGCTGGTTGCGCGAGCGGCCCTGTGCCTTCTCCTGCAAGCGTGTGGCTTGAAAAAAACAAGATGATGGAACACATGAACCCTCAATTGGCTGTCGGCACCAAAGTGCTTGCCTTCGATGTATTCGGAACAGTCGTCGATTGGTACACGAGCATCATGCAAGAGCTCGGCGCGATGAACCTCGACGTGGACCGCAACAAGTTCACGCTGGCCTGGAGAGCAGGCTACATGCCTGCTATTCGGAAGGTCATGTCCGGCGAACTTGGCTGGACTTCGATTGACGACCTGCACAGGATGGTCCTGGATGAACTCCTGGAAACGTTTCGGGTGCTGCACTTGACGGAGGCGGAGAAGCGCAACCTGAACAAGGCCTGGCATCGATTGGAGGCGTGGCCGGATACCGTGGAAGGCCTTACCCGATTGAAGTCGCGATACACGATCTGCACCATGTCGAACGGCAATATCGGATTGCTGGCCAATATGTCCAAGAGCGCATCGCTACCATGGGACTGCATTCTTTCGGYAGAGGTCTTTCGCAAGTACAAGCCCGACCCGGCGACTTACTTGGGAGTCGCTCAGGTGTTCGATATCGATCCAGGCGAAGTCATGATGGTGGCGGCTCATCAGGATGACTTGGCACATGCGCGCGCATGCGGACTGCAAACCGCTTACATCGAGAGGCCGCTGGAATACGGTCCTTTCCAGCGGAAGGACGTCTCTCCCAATGCGGACAACACGCTTCACGCCAGGAATCTGGTGGAACTTGCCGTTGCGCTGGACTGTTGATCGAAGGCCTGGGAACAATTCGGGCAGCACCGCGACGACCCGCTTTCTGGCATTGATCGCCAAGACGGGTGTGGATTTGCGCGTCCCCCCCAATCCTCTTTCCTCGCGCACTCGCGTTGGCTGGTGCGTCCGGTCGTTCAATCCCTGGTGCTGGCAAGCCACGCTAGCGGAACAAGTGGGTACGGTCGAGAAAGAGCATCGCACTTGTCCGCTCGGGTATGCGGGTGGTACGCGCTAGCTTGGCTAGTCATCGACACATTGCACGCTGGTTCAGTGATTCCAATCAGAGAAAGAATCTGGTTCCATCAGTAGTAACAAGAAGAGAAAAGGAGAGAGACACCAATGACCCTCAGGAACATCGCTCTTGCAGCACTGCTGGCTTGTCCGCCGGCTGCATTCGCGCAGTTGTCCGTCACGCTCTATGGCGTCGCGGACGTCAACGTCGAGTACGCCAATCACGTTGCCGCATTGCCCACGGCAAGCAACGGCTTCAATTCCGGTTCGGGGGCCAACGTTGTCCGCATGGATTCCGGTGGTTTATCAGGTTCGCGCTGGGGCCTGCGCGGTACGGAGGACCTTGGCCAGGGACTTCGCGCGCTTTTCGTGCTGGAGAGCGGCTTCGGTCTCGATACCGGCACCCTGCAACAAGGCGGCCGACTGTTCGGGCGGCAGGCATTTATTGGCGTGCAAGATGTGCGCTTCGGTCAGATCACCCTTGGCCGCCAGTACACCTCGGTGTTTGACGCACTCGCCAACTTCGTGCCAGGAGCCTACTCGACCCAGTATGAGCCCACTGTGTTGCAGCAGGGCGCCAACTACCGCGAGGACAACACCGTCAAGTACACCGGCAAGCTCGGTCCTATAACTGCCCTCGCTCACTGGTCGTTCGGTGCCGGGGTGGCACTGCCGGCCGCGGTGGGTGCGGCGGTGCCAATTGGCGGCAACGGTGAAGTCCCGGGCCAGTTCCGGCGTGACACCGCGTATGGCGCCGCGCTGGTCTATGGAGCGGGCCCGTTCGGCTTGACTGCTGGCTACGATCAGTGGAATCCGACCATCGGCACTGGCAGCGGTACCGCTAAGAAGGCTGCGGTCGCCGCAAGCTACAACTATGGGCCGGCGAAGGTGATGGGCGGCTATCGCTGGGGTCAGACCAAGAATGCGACCGACGTCCTGATCCAGCGTGATGACTACTACTGGATCGGCGGCACCTATCGAGTGACGCCGGCGGTTGGCCTGACGCTCGAGTACAGCTACGATGATCTCAAGAGCCTGTTCGGCAACACGAACGTGGCCAACCCGTGGCAGATCGCCTTGATTTCGACCTACTCGTTCTCCAAGCGCACCGATGTTTATCTGAGCACGGCATACGCGAAGCACGCCGGTCTGATGATGGAATCACTGGCGACGACTTTCGCCACCAGCCTCTCCGTGGGCAACAGCTATGCGCTGGGAAATGGCCAGACCTCAATGGTGGGTGTCGCCCTGGGCGTTCGCCATCAGTTCTGAGTGCGCTTGGGACACCGGCAGGAGTAGGTGGTAGGTGGCAGTCATCAGCACGTTGACGCTTCGCGCAGCGGCTCGACGGGCGTCCTCTAGCAAGGCGATGCATGTCGCCATGCACGCAATGATGCCTTGATAAAGCGCTCCTTCGCGCACTCCTGTCCGCCAACGCCACTCCGGGCTTGCAGATCGGACCCAACCCAGCCTGATCGGAAAGCGCGGGTGGCCACCGCAGACTTGGTACGGGGCAGTCACCGACTGCCGCAGCGCCGCCTTGCCAACCGCCGCGAATGCGCATGTAATGGCTGCGTGGCGGGCACAGGCAGTCGGGAGGCGAGATGCGCTGCACGAATTGCCAATTCGAGAACCCCTCGGGAGCCAGGTTCTGCGAGGAGTGTGGGCAAAAGCTTGCGCAGATCTGCCCGCAATGCGGCCACGCATCCAGCCCCGCCGCGAAATTTTGCGGCGCGTGCGGCGCGCTGCTGGCGGACACGGCGGCAGCCTCCCCGCGCGTGTCGCCACCGGTGTCACCTTTGCCGGCACCGATTCACTACACACCGCCCCATCTGGCCGAACGGATTCGCGCGGAGCAGGCCGCCATGGAGGCAAAAGGCGGGCACGCCGGTGGCGAGCGCAAGACGATCACCGCCCTGTTCGCGGACATGGCCGGCTCGACGGCATTGATCCAGGACCTGGACCCCGAGGAAGCCCGCAGCCTGATCGATCCGGTCGTGGCGCTGATGATGGAAGCTGTGCATCACTATGAGGGGTACGTGGCCAAATGCCTCGGTGATGGGATCCTGGCCCTGTTTGGCGCGCCAATCGCCCACGAGGACCATGCGCTGCGCGCACTGTTTGCGGCACTCCGCATGCAGCAGGCCATGCGCTGCCATAGCGACAAGGTGCGGCTGGAACAGGGTGTCCCGCTACAGATCCGGGTTGGCGTCCATACCGGCGAAGTGGTGGTGCGCTCGATCCGCAAGGATGACTTGCACACGGACTACGATCCGGTCGGCCACACGATGCATATCGCCGCCCGGATGGAAGGCGTCGCGACCCCGTCATCGATCCTCGTTAGTGAATCGACCCACAAACTGGCCGAGGGGTATTTCGAGTTCAAGGCCTTGGGGCGCACACAGATCAAGGGCCTGCGCGAGCCGCTGGCGGTGTATGAGGTGCTGGGCCTGGGCGCCTTGCGCACGCGCCTGCAGGTGGGGGCGCAACGTGGCCTGGCCCGGTTTGTCGGTCGCGAGGCCGAACTGAAGCGCCTGGGCGAGGCGCTCGAACGGGCCCGGGCGGCGCAAGGGCAAATCGTCGGGGTGGTGGGCGAGGCGGGCGTGGGCAAGTCGCGCCTGTTCCATGAGTTCAAGGCACGCGCGCAGCAAGGCTGCATGGTGCTCGAGACCTTCTCGGTGTCGCATGGCAGGGCGTTTCCCTACTTGCCACTGATCGACCTGCTGCGCAACTATTTCCAGATCACGGCGCAGGATGACGAACGCCGATATCGCGAGAAGGCCACCGGCAAACTCCTGATTCTTGATCGCGCACTGGAGGATCAGCTGCCTTACTTGCTCTACCTGCTGAGTATCGTTGAACCGGGTTCGGCATTGCCGACGATGGATCCGGCCATCCGGCGCCAGCGCACCTTCGAGGCGATCGCGCGTTTGCTGGTGCGCGAGAGTCAGAACCAGCCGCTCATGGTCCTGTTCGAAGATCTGCAATGGCTCGATAGTGAGACGGAAGCCTTTCTAAATGTGCTCATCGCCGAGGTACCGCGTGCCAAGGTACTTCTGCTGGTCAACTACCGTCCCGAGTACCGGCATGACTGGGGTCAACACACCTGCTACACCCAGTTTCATCTGGAACCGCTGGACCGGGCGGAGGCGCAGGGCTTGCTCACTGCGCTGCTGGGCGCGGACCCGTCCCTTGCGCCATTGAAGCAACTGATCCTGTCAAAGACCGAGGGCAACCCGTTCTTCATGGAGGAAGTTGTCCATACCCTGGCCGAGGAGAACGCGCTGCTCGGCCCGGCTGGAAACTACAGGATCGAGAAGGCGCCGTTGGCACTCCATATTCCGACGACCGTGCAAGGGGTGCTGGCGGCGCGTATCGACCGGCTGCCGCTGCCACAGAAGGAACTGCTGCAGACGCTGGCGGTCATTGGCGCGGAGTTCTCTTCCAGCCTGGTGCGGCATGTCACCGGGCAGCCGGAAGCATTGCTCCACCCGCTGTTGGCTGACCTGCAGACGGGGGAATTCATTTATGAACGTCCCGCCTTTCCCGAGGTCGAGTACGTATTCAAGCATGCGCTGACTCAGGAGGTGGCGAGCAACTCCCTGCTCTCGGAACAGCGCAGCCTCCTGCATGAGCGCACGGCCCAAGCCATCGAGGCGCTGTTTCCCGACCGGCTGAAGGAGTACTGGAGCGATCTGGCGCACCACTACAGCCAAAGCGGCAATGTTCCGAAGGCGGTCGACTATCTGCAGCTGGCCGGAAAGCAGGCACTCCAGCGTTCCGCACAACTCGAAGCAATCCGCCATCTCGGTACAGCCCTCGATCTGCTAAAAAGCCTGGCCGACAACCCGGAGCGCCAGCGCCAGGAACTGTCTCTGCTGCTGGCCCTTGGCCCGGCATGGACAGTAGCGCGAGGCGCCGGGGCGCCAGAGGTGGAGGCGACCTACACACGGGCCCTCGCCCTGAGCGAGCAAGGCGGGGAAACGCCGGAATACTTTTCTGCACAGCTTGGTCTGTGGTCCTTCTATCTTTTGCGCTCTCAACTCAAGACGGCGCACACACTGGCCGAGCGGCTACTCAGCCTCGCGCAGCACACGCGAGACCCGGAGCAGCTTGCAGAAGCGCACCGCGTGCTCGGGGCGACCGCCTTCCGCCTTGGCGAGATCAGTCAGGCGCGTACTCATACGGAGCAGGCCATGGCACTGCTCCGTCCAGACCACCAGTCATACGGGCATTTGCTGCGCGATGCGCGCAACCCCGCCGTGCATCTGCGTTGCACCCTGAGCTGGATCCTCTGGTACTTAGGCCTGCCCGGCCAGGCCCGGGCCCGCAGCGAAGAGGCTCTGGCAATCGCCCGAAAAACCTCCGACCCATTCGGCCTTGCCCTCAGCCTGATCTTCGCGGCTGAACTGTATCAGCGCCTTGGCGAACCGGAACAGGTGTTGGAGTACGCGAATGCCGCGCTCGAGCTTTCGAGCGAGCAGGGGTTTCCATTCTATCTGGCCAGGGCAACGATCCTGCGCGGCTGGGCGCTCGCCTGGCAAGGCAGCCACGAGGAAGGCATCGCACTGATACACCATGGACTTGATGCGCACGAAGCCACCGGCGCGGCACTGGGACGGCCCTCCATGCTGGGATTGCTCGCCGACGCATATGGGAGGGCAGGGCAACCCGAAGTGGCGCTTCGCGTATTGGCTGAGTCGCGGACGCTGGTGAGCAACACGGATGAGCGCTTCGATGAAGCAACGCTGATTCGCCGCCAGGGAGAGTTGATATTGCAGTCGCCTGTCGAGAATACGAGGTCGTCTGTCATGGCCGAAGAGGCAGAGGCGCATTTCCAGAAGGCAATCGCGCTCGCGCGTCGCCAGGGAGCCAAGTCAATCGAGTTGCAATGCGTACTGAGCCTTGCCCGGCTGTGGAAGCGCCAGGGCAAGGGCGATGCGGCGAATCAACTATTGATCGACATCCAGGCGACTTTCGCCGAGGGGGCAGATACCGCGGATTCGCGCCAGGCAAGAGAACTGCTGGAAGGGCTGTCGTAGGAATCCTTGGCGAAGATTTGTTGCCGCCCCCAAGGTCTCCAGTCAATCACGGCCCAATGTAGAGCCCCGTTCAACGATCCGGAATCCGACATCGACGACCCGCTCGGCAACCGCTTCCCCCCGGCACTCGTCCAGCAACATGCGGGCAGCCAGCTTGCCAATGTGGGCCCCGTCGACCTGCACGGTGGTCAGCGACGGCACCATGTGCGCCGCGAAGTCGGCATCGCCAAATCCGCACACCGCGAGGTCCTGCGGAATGCGCAGGCCGCGTGCCAAGGCCTCCGTAATGACGCCTTGCGCTAGCTGGTCGGAGCTGCAATAAATCGCTTCAATGCCGGGATCTCTGCCCAGCAGTTCGGACAATGCCTGCCGGCCCAGCGCCAAGCTGCTTGGCGCCGGCACCACGGCGGTCGGCACGTCATGCCCGACCGTCGACAGGAAACCTTCGCGGCGCACGGCCGCGCGCTGGTCGTCGCCGGTCGCGATACCCAGTCTGTGCCATCCCTTGCCGAGGAAAAAGCCGGCGATCGCGCTGCCGACCTTGAGATGGGAGAACCCGACGGCCATGTCGACGGGGCGGTCGGTCAGGTCCCAGGTTTCAACGACAGGGATGCCGGCGCGCCGCAACCGGTCGCGCGACACCTGCGAGTGGATCAAGCCTGTGACGATTATGCCGTCCGGGCGGCGGCTGATCATGGTGCCGAGCAGCGCCTCTTCACGGGCATGGTCATAGCCAGTCTGGCCCAGGATCAGCTGGTAGCCGGCCGCGTCCAGCGCGTCGGTCAGCGCCTTGATGGTCGGCAGGAACTGCGCCACCGCGATGTTCGGCACCAGTGCGGCCACCGTCAGGCTGCGGCGCGACTTCAGGCTGCCCGCCAGCAGGTTGGGGATGTAGCCGGTGGCTTCGACCGCCTGCTGCACGCGCGCAATGGTCTTCTCGGACACGACGCCCGGATTGCTGAGGGCCCGCGACGCGGTGATCAGGGAGACCCCGGCCTCACGCGCCACGTCATGCAGCGTCACGGATTTTGGGGTGTTGGAGTCGCTCATGCCAATTCAGACCTAGGGAAAATCGCTATGCCAAGTCACGAAGTCACCGGTTGATCCCGGGGAATGACAACGTTATCATACGCCCATTCCGCTCCGCAACGGTTCCATGCGGGTCAGAAAATTGATTGGAGTAGGGCGCCATATTCCTCTATAGGGACAGAGCGCCGCATTATACCCAGTCGTTCTCGCCCAAGAATGATAACGTTGTCATGTGCGGCAAGAAGGCCAACCGGCCGGACATCGAACCCATCCCATACCCGACGCACACATGACCCTTTCCAACCGACCCGACACCATCACCGGAATCCGGCTCTCTTCCTGCTATCTGCCGCTGGCGACCCCCATCAGTGACGCCAAGGTACTGACGGGCCGGCAGAAGCCGATGACCGAGGTGGCCATTCTGTTCGCCGAAATCCGGACCGCCAACGGCCATGAGGGCCTGGGCTTCAGCTATGCCAAGCGCGCGGGCGGTCCCGGCCAGTTTGCGCACGCCAGCGAAATCGCGCCGGCGCTGATCGGCGAAGACCCGAGCGATATCGCCCGGCTGTGGGACAAGCTGTGCTGGGCTGGCGCGTCGGTCGGCCGCAGCGGATTGTCGACGCAGGCAATTGGCGCCTTCGACGTGGCGCTGTGGGACCTGAAGGCCAAGCGGGCCGGGCTGTCACTGGCCAAGCTGCTTGGCGCGCACCGCGATTCCGTACGCTGCTACAACACCTCGGGCGGCTTCCTGCACACGCCGCTGGACCAGTTGCTCGTCAATGCTGCGGCCTCGGCCGCGCGCGGCATCGGCGGCATCAAGCTGAAGGTGGGCCAGCCGGATGGCGCACTCGACATCAAGCGCGTGGCTGCTGTGCGGGAACACCTGGGGGACGCCGTGCCGGTCATGGTCGATGCCAACCAGCAATGGGACCGCCCGACGGCGCAGCGGATGTGCCGCACGTTCGAGTCGTTCAACCTGGTATGGATCGAAGAGCCGCTCGACGCTTACGACCATGAAGGCCATGCGGCGCTAGCGGCGCAGTTTGACACCCCGATCGCGACCGGTGAAATGCTGACCAGTGCCGCCGAGCACTGGGACCTGATCCGCCACCGTGCCGCCGACTATCTGATGCCCGATGCACCGCGCGTAGGGGGCATCACGCCGTTCCTCAAGGTGGCAGCGCTGGCGGAGCATGCGGGACTGATGATCGCACCGCATTTTGCGATGGAACTGCATGTACACCTGGCCGCCGCGTACCCGCGCGAGCCGTGGGTCGAGCATTTCGACTGGCTGGAGCCGCTGTTCAACGAGCGCCTGGATATCCGCGATGGCCGCATCACTGTGCCGACAGCGCCCGGGCTTGGGGTCACGATGAGCGAGCAGGCCCGGGCCTGGACGCGCGAACACACCGAATTTGGCAATCAGTCGTAAGCAAGACCTGCACACCAGGTCGTGAGAACAAAAAGGAGACAACCGATGAAAAAGCTGATCGCATCTCTGCTGCTGGGTGCAGCCATGGTGACCGCGCATGCCGCGTGGCCGGAAAAGCCCGTGACGCTGCTCGTTCCCTTTCCCGCGGGCGGATCGACCGACAATGTCGCCCGCATCCTCAGTGCCAAGCTTCAGGCGCAGTTTGGCGGCAGCTTCGTGATCGACAACAGGCCGGGCGCAGCCGGCATGATCGGCGCCGCCATGGCCAAGCGCGCGCCGGCCGATGGCTACACGGTGTTCGTGTCGTCGCTGGGACCGTTCGTGATCGGGCCGCACCTGAGCAAGAACGCCGGTTACGATCCGCTCAAGGACTTCGACTACATCAGCGTAGCGGTGCAGGCGCCTAACGTGCTGGCGGTACCCGTCAATTCGCCGCACAAGAGCCTGAAGGATGTCATCGCTTTCGAAAAAGCCAATCCCAACAAGATGACGTTCGCCTCGGCCGGCAATGGCACCAGCGACCACCTCACCGCGGAGCTGTTCTGGCAGCAGACCGGCACCACCGGCCTCCACGTGCCGTACAAGGGCGGCGCGCCGGCGCTGAACGACCTGCTTGGCGGACAGGTCGATGCCACCTTCATGAACATCAACACCGCGATCCCGCATATCAGGGCCGGCAAGCTGCGCGCGCTTGCCATCACCAGCAGCAAGCGCTCGCCGATCCTGCCGGACGTGGCGACCATGGAAGAATCTGGCGTGAAGGGCGTGACGGTCTACTCGTGGCAGGCCGTCGCAGCGCCCAAGGGCTTGCCGCCGGAGATCAAGGCCAAGCTGCATGCCGCCGTGGTCGCGGCGCTCAACGACCCGGCGGTCAAGCCCAAGCTGCTCGACCTGGGTTTCGAGATCGTCGCCAATACGCCGGAGCAGTTCACGGCGTTCCAGGCGTCGGAGTATGCGCGCTGGAAGAAGGTCATCGAGGTGGGCATGATCACGGCAGATTGATGACTGCCAGCCTGGACAACGCGATCGATTCGTATGGCGTTGTCCGGGCGCGACCCCGGGTCACGTAGAGCGAGGTATTTCCGTCACTCCGGCATCCCCGCCGCGACCCGCGCCAACTCCCGAGTGTCCACGAAGTCGTGGACACGTTTAGCTGGGGCTACGTTGACGCTATCAATATTTCTCTCAAGCCGCCGCTCGAAGCGGCTGAGGTGGAATGGGAAAGCCCGGTGTCGAAGCGGAAAATAGCATTGGCACCGGGGTATTCAGTTGGAATCCTTGTCGCACAACCCGAAGGAGACACGATGCGAACGACCAGAGCGGTATTGCAATGCATGGCAGGCATGCTGATGGCGATGGCCACGGCGGCCGTGTCGGCGCAGCCCAAGTATCCGGCCGCGCCGGTCCGCATGCTGGTCGGCACGCCAGCAGGCGGGACGACGGATGTGATCGCCCGTTTGATTGCGGCCAAGATGAGTCAGTCGCTGGGTCAAAGCGTCGTGGTGGAAAACCGTACCGGCGCTAGTGGCCTGATTGCCGCCGAAAGCGTGGCAAAGGCGCCCGCGGATGGGTACACCGTGTTGATGGCATCATCGCAACTGGCAACGTACCGGGCGCTCTTCGCGACAACGAAGCTGGATCCGGAAAAAGACCTCGAGCCGCTTGGCATCATCGCAACGTCTCCGTATGTGATGGTCGTGCATCCATCACTACCAGTGAAGAGTCTGCCGGAACTGCTGGCGTATGCGAAAGCCAATCCCGGCAAGATCTCGTACGCCGGGTCGACGCCGGGTACCGCGCAGCATCTCGGCTGGGAACTGATCAAGAGCCAGGCGGGAGTCGACATGCAGTATGTGCCCTACAAGGGGACCAGCGCACTGATGCCCGACCTGCTCGCCGGGCGGCTGCAGGCAGGTATTGACAACGTGGCTATCCTGACCCCCTACATCAAGAGCGGACAACTGCGCGGGATTGCTGTCACCAGCCCGTCGCGGACGACGCTGCTCCCGGATCTGCCGACCGTAGCGGCCTCCGGCGTTCCCGATTTCCAGGCAATGGGCTGGTTTGGCGTTTTCGTGACAGCCAAGACACCGCCCGAGGTCGTTACCGCCCTGAAGAGCGCAGTGCGATCTGCCGTGGAAACCGCGGAAGTAAAGGACAAGCTAGCCGGCATGGGAGCGGAACCGCAGAGCGGCGATGCGAATGCATTGCGTACCCTGCTCAAGCGGGAAACCACCGTCTGGTCAAAAGTTATCAAAGACCACAACATCTCGGTTCAATAGTTGCCGCGGGATGGGTGCAGAAGTCGGATAGTCACATCGGAGTAGAAGGTGTCGAAATCGGCGCTCCCCGATTTTTGCACGCTCTCCTTCGCGCCGTCCGGCTCCTTAGATCCTTAGTGCCGCTCAGGCGCGGGTCCAACGTAGCGGCCGCGCGGACGAATGACCTGCCCGACGCTCAATTGCTCCAGGCTATGTGCAAGCAGCCCCACGCTGCGGGCGGTTGCAAACAGGCCAAATGCCGCATCTTCCGGCAGTCCGTAGTGCGTCACCAAGGCCGCCAGCGCCACGTCGATGTTGGGCTGCAGACCTGTCAGTCGAGTCGCCTTCTCGATGAAGCGCGCGATCACGGGCGGTGGGTCGAACAGATTCAGCAGCGCAGTCGCGCGGGGATCGCCTTCGGGATAAAGGTGATGCCCGAATCCGGCAAGCGGCAGACCGGTGGAGAGGTGGTGGGCAATGACTTCGTCCTCGCCCTGACGCTCCAGTTCACTGAACAGCGCCTTCACTCGTCCCGAGGCATCGCCGTGCAATGGGCCGGACAGCGTGGTCAGGCCCGACAACAGGCACGCCGGCAGCGATGCGCCAGTGGACGCCGCGATCCGCGAGGCAAATGCGGAACTCGTCAGCTCATGGTCGACCAGCAGGACCATGGCGGTGCGCAACAGTTCCGCCACCGGCGCCGGCTGCTTCCAGCCTTGTGCAAAGCGGATGTGCAACGGCTGCTGTCCCGGCTGCGCGCCGAATGAATTTGCGAGTTGCCCCACCAAGCTCTGGCCTTCGCCATGCAGGACGCGCGTCATGCGCCCATGTGTGGAATGTCCCGTCGCGGCAAGTTCCGCCAGGGTCTTGAAGGCCGCCACGCGCCCAGGACGGGTCACTCGGGCAGACGACGAGAAATCTACCAGTTGCTCTGCATCCCAGAGAAGATGCGCAGTCTCTTCCAGCGTGGCTGATCCGGCCAGCGCCACGGCGTCCTGCCCCCGGTAGTACAGCCGTTCCCGCACGAACGTGGAAATTGCGGTCGGAATACTTGGCTCTGCACCGAACAGCGTGTTGGTGGCCAGCGTCTCGTATTTGCGCCCCGCTTTCTTGCGCTTGGCGAGCGTCGCCACGTCCTCGGCGCGGTACAGGCTGCGGCGCGTGTCAATGGGGTCGGACACGACTTCGATCTTGCCACGGCTAACGTAGGCATACACCGTCTGCGGCCGTACTCCCAGGCACGTACACGCCTCCTCCATCGATATCCAGGCTCCCATTCGTCACTCGCTTGGCTAATTTATATTGATTTTATATATCAAGATTGCGTTGGTAATCAACTATTGCCTACGATGTGTCCACCTTCCATGCCTGACATCCACTGCTCATGAAGCCGCAGATACTGCAACTGAATCCCATCCTGATTCCCGCCGCGAACGAAGAGCTTGCCGCGCTCTATCAGGTCCACAAATACTTCGAAATCCAGGACCAGGCCGCATGGTTGCGGCAACATGGCGCGTCCATCCAGGCGGTGATCACCGGCGGTCACACCGGGATTTCCCGCGCGATGCTGGAACAATTGCCTTCGTTGAAAGTGGTGGCCGTCAATGGGGTGGGCACCGACGCAGTGGACCTGGGCTATTGCCGCGAGCGTGGCCTGCCCGTCACCGCGACGCTGGGCGCGCTGACCGAGGACGTGGCCGACCTGGCCATCGGTCTGTTGATCGCGGCATGCCGCAACATCTGCGCAGGCGACCGCTTTGTCCGGGACGGCCAGTGGGAACTTCACCCCTCGCCGTCCGCCATTCCGCTGGCGCGCCGCTTCAGTGGCATGCGCGTTGGCATCGTCGGCATGGGCCGTGTAGGTCGCGCCGTGGCCACGCGGGCGGCGGCTTTTGGCTGTCCGATCCGCTATACGGATTTGCGCGCCATGGACGACGTGCCGCATACATTCGTGGCCGACCTGATCGACCTGGCGCGCGACAGTGATGCGCTGGTGCTTTGCGCGGCAGCCGACAAGGCCGAAGGCATCGTCAATGCGGCCGTACTCAATGCCCTCGGCCCGCGTGGCTTCCTCGTCAACGTGGCGCGCGGCCGCCTGGTCAACGAGACCGATCTCGCGCAGGCCATCGAAGCGGGCAGTATTGCTGGCGCGGGGCTGGACGTCTTCGTCGAGGAGCCGCGCGTGCCATTGACGCTGCGCCAGTCTGACCGCACCACGCTGCAGGCGCACCGGGCCAGCGCCACGTGGGAAACGCGCGGTGCCATGGCTCGCATGGTGCTGGACAGCGTGGCGCAAGCCCTGGGTGGCAAGCGCCCCACGATGAGCCTGACCACCTGAGCCAGCAGCTTCGGAGCACGAACCTCATGATCGATTTCGTTCTGCCGCCGCCAGTGCCGTGCGCGCTACCCGTCGCGGACAGCACCACGCATTTCCCGATCGCCCGGGTGTTCTGCATCGGTCGCAACTACCGCTGGACGCCCGACGAACCGGCACCGCCCGACATGCCAGCCTGGTTCATGAAGCCGGCCACCGCAGTCGAACTGGCTCGCGACGCGTTGCCCTATCCGCCCGGCACCGACGAGTTCTGCCATGAGGTCGAACTGGTCGTCGCGATCGGGCGCGGGGGGCGCGATATCGATCCGCGCGATGCATCGGACCATGTCTGGGGCTACGCAGTYGGCCTGGACATGACGCGTCGCGACCTGCAACAGCAGGCCAAGCGGGCGGGTGGCCCATGGGAGCCATCGAAAGCGTTCGACCATTCGGCGCCGTGTAGTCCGATCGTAGAGGCGTCGCGCTGCGGACATCCGGGCGAAGGCGCGATCCACCTTTCGGTCAACGGGGCCGAGCGGCAGCGTGCCGACCTGTCCGGGCTGCTCTGGCCGGTGGCGGAACTGGTGTCGATGCTGTCCCGCTCCGTGGCGCTGATGCCCGGCGACCTGATCTTCACCGGTACGCCAGCGGGCGTGGGGCCATTGCAACGTGGCGACGTGGTCCACGCCGGCGTGGACGGCATCGGTGAATTCACGCTAACCGTCACCGGGTAAGCGCAGCATTACCCCTGTACTACCTGTCGACATCACAACCTCCCATTGGAGACCATCTTGAATGCATCCAGAAAAATCGCGCTGGTGACAGGAGCCGGCAGCGGCGTGGGCCGTGTCACCGCACTGGCCCTGCTCGATGACGGTTGGACCGTCGTGCTGGCCGGCCGGCGCGCCGAACCGCTGCAGACGCTGGTGGCCGCCGCCGCCGCACGCGGGCAAACCGCGGCGGCCGTGCCCACCGACGTGACCGATCCTGCCAGCGTGCAGGCACTGTTCGACACGATCGAACGCGAATTTGGCCGGTTGGACATGCTGTTCAACAACGCAGGCGTGAACGCGCCAGCGGTTCCGATGGATGAGTTGTCGCTGGACGCGTGGTTCAACGTCATCAACACCAACGTCACCGGCGTATTCCTGTGCGCGCGTGCCGCGTTTGCGCTGATGCGCCGGCAGTCGCCGCAAGGCGGACGCATCATCAACAACGGCTCGATCTCCGCCCACACGCCGCGCCCCTTCACCGCGCCCTATACCGCAAGCAAGCACGCTGTCACGGGCCTGACCAAGGCACTGGCGCTCGATGGCCGCGCCTACAACATCGCCGCGGGCCAGGTGGACATCGGCAATGCGCTGACCGAGCTGTCCGAACGCATGACACGCGGCGTGCGGCAGGCCAACGGCACCATCGCGCCGGAACCGATGATGGACGTCAGCCACGTTGCCAATGCCGTGCGGCACATGGCATCGCTGCCGCTTGACGCCAACGTCCTGAACATGACCGTCATGGCTAGCGCAATGCCGTTCGTCGGCCGCGGCTGACACCGCCGATACCGCTGACACCGATTACCGCGCTCCCACGGCTTCGCATCCGTGGGACGCCAACAGAGTTGACATCAGTTAACCAGCATCCAGACGGAGACTCTTCATGCGAATCCCCACACGCCACCTCGCGACCTTGATCGGCACCATGACCGGCTGCGCCGTCATGATGATGATGTCCGGCGCGGCCTCGGCCCAGAGCAACTATCCGGCCCGCGCGGTCACCATCATCGTGCCGGCGCCGGCCGGCGGTGGCATTGACCTGATCGCCCGCGTCGTCGGCGAAAAGCTGTCGGTCAAGCTCGGCCAGCCGTTCGTCGTCGAGAACCGCCCCGGCGCGTCCAACAACCTGGGCACCGCGATTCTTGCCAACGCCAAGCCCGATGGCTATACCATCGGCATCGTCGGCGGCAGCCACAACATCAACAAGTTCCTGTTCAAGAATCTGGGCTGGGACCCCGAAAAGAGCTTCGAGCCGATCGTCTATACGCACGAGATCCCGCTGGTGTTCGCGGCCTATCCCAAGCTGCCGGTCAAGACGGTGCCCGAACTGCTGAGCTGGATGAAGGCCAATCCCGCCGAGGCCAAGGTGGCGACGTCCGGACGTGGCAGCGCACAGGAGATGGCCGCCGAAATGTTCCGCATGGTCAGCGGCGTGCCGGTGCTGCTGGTGCCGTACAAGGGCTCCTCCGCGGCGCATCCTGACCTGATCGCGGGTCGCACCGTGCTCTATATCGACACGATCAGCGCCATCCAGGAGCAGGTAAAGTCTGGCAATGTACGAGCCATTGCCGTCTCTACGCGCAAGCGTTCCAAGGCATTGCCCAACGTGCCCACTGCCGAGGAGCAAGGGCTGAAGGGCTATGATGCCAACACGAACGGTGGCTTCCTGGCGCCCGCAGGCACGCCGAAGGAAATCGTCGCCAAGCTCAACGCCGAGATCAACGCCGCGCTGAAGCTTCCGGAAGTACGAGCCAAACTGGAAGCCGCTGGCATCGAGGTGCAAGGCGGTACGCCGCAGGATTACGCGGCACTGATCAGATCGGACCTTGCGAAATGGGGGAAAGTGGTCAAGGAGGCGGGAATTCAGTTGGAGTAGCGGCCACCTGCTTTCGTAGGCCTGCCGTTCGATGATCGTCAGGTCAATGTCGACAGGTTGTGGGCACCCGGCAAATGCAGCCTCGCCGAAGAATGTAGCTCTTAAGAGCCACGCGCTTGTTCGGACTGCTGAAAACGGGATGATTGCTCGCGGTTACGGAGCGATCGGCCCACTCGTGGCAATACAGGCCATCCTTCTCGCTCGTCTGCCAAGCTATCTCGTTTGATATTGCGTCTTGCCGAACAGAATTTCGCGGGCCTTGTCGTCTCCTTCCGGCTTGCGCAGTTCCGCCATGACCTTCAGGCCCCGCCGGACGGCGGGACGCTCGGCGATCTTGTCAAACCATGCCTTGAGGTGAGGATAGTCGGTGAGCGTGATGCCTTGCTTTTCCCAGCTACGCAGCCAGGGAAAGATCGCGATGTCCGCGATGGAGTATGCGTCACCGGCAATGTAGCTGCGCTTGGCCAACTGCTTGTTGATGACGCCGTAGATGCGTCTCGCTTCATTGGTATAGCGGTCGATTGCATACGGCAGCTTCTCACGCGCATACAGCCTGAAATGGTGCGCTTGCCCGAGCATCGGGCCAACGCCACCGATCTGGAACATCAGCCACTGCAGGACATCGTAAAGCTTGTGGTCGTCAGTCGGCAGGAACCGGCCGCTCTTGGTCGCGAGGTAAAGCAGGATTGCACCGGATTCGAATATCGAGATGGGCTTGCCGTCCGGACCGTCCGGATCGACGATCGCAGGGATCTTGTTGTTCGGGCTGATGGCGAGAAAATCGGGCTGAAACTGATCGCCAGCGCCGATATTGACCGGGTGGGCCAGATAGGGAAGCTCGGCTTCCTCCAGCATGATGTGGATCTTTTGCCCGTTGGGCGTGGGCCAGGAGAAGAGATCGATGGGAGCTTGGGTCATTGGGTGCGAGTTGCTCTGATGAAGGTTCTTAGAGGTCGGTGCGTGCATAGGGCAGAGCTGGCCGCCCGGCTCGGTGCGCTGCGCATCCTGCGAGCTATTCGGGTTTCACTCCGGCCTGGTTGAGCCGTTCGAGAATCACGCGAGTGTTGTCTTCCGCCCACGTGCGGAACTCGGCCTGCGATTTCGAGGGCGCGACCTCGCTGCCAGTGCCGAGCAGCTTGGCCTGAAGCTGTGGGTCGGCCAGCACCTTGCTGGCTGCTGCGAAGAGCCGGTCCGATACCTTCGGCGGTAAACCGGCAGGGCCGAACAGTCCAAACCAGAAGGTGAAATCGAAGCCTGGCAATCCTGCATTTGCCAGGGGTGCCAGGTCCGGCGCAATAGCCGATTGCCGGGGAGTGGTGACGCCCAGCATGCGCAGCGCGCCACCGCGGCCAAGCGGTAACACGGAGGCGGCGGTGCCAAAGGACAACTGCACGTTTCCTGCAGCCACCGCCTGCAGTGCCGGGCCGCCGCCCTTGTAGGGTACGTGCGTCATCTTCACGCCCACGGCTTTTTCGAACGACAGTGCGGCAATGTGCGGCAGGCCGCCAACGCCCGAGGACGAATAGTTCAGTTCGCCAGGCCCCTTCTTCCTGGCGTAGGCGATCAGGTCGTTCAGGTTGGCAATGCCCATGTCCTTGTTGACCGCGAGAATCAGCGGCGACACCGTGAGCCTGGTGATGGCCGTGAAGTCCGCCGGTGTGTACCTGGCCTTGTAGAGCGCCTGGTCAATGCCATACAGCGTACCGGTTGCCAGCCCCAGCGTGTAGCCGTCGGGCGCCGCCCGTGACAGGATCGACGACGACAGTGTGCTGCCGGCGCCGGGTTTGTTGTCGATCAGAATGGGCTGGCCAAGCTCCTTTGCCATCGCGTCCCCGACGATGCGGGCGACGAAATCGGCCGCTCCTGATGGCGAATAGCCGACTAGGATGCGGATAGGCTTGTTCGGGTAGGTCTCGGCCTGGGCCGGGAGGGCGGAAATCGTGATGAGGAGGGCCGCCGCGATGTGGGCTTGAGTCATGGATCGTCTCCTTCCTTATGGATTGGGACGCGCTCGCTGGCGGATCGGCATCGCCGGCGCGCAATCCCTGCGTGGTGACGTCAACGCCCGGTAAACACCGGAGCCCGCTTTTCAAGGAACGCACGGCGGCCTTCCCGGTAGTCATCGCTGTCAAAGCAGCGATCGACCAGCGCAGAGATCTCCTCGGCGTCTTGCGCGGCCGAGTACCGTTCGAACGCTCGTACGGCGGACTTGGCTGCATGCACGGTCAGCGGCGCGTTGCCAGCGATGCGGCCCACATATGCATGCACTTGCTGCGCAATCTGCGCTTCATCGACGACAAAGTTGACCAGGCCGATGCGCAGGGCCTCATCGGCCTCGAGAAAGCGTGCGCTGAACAGCATGTCCTTTGCCGTCGACGGGCCAACCAGGCGTGCCAGCGCGGCGATGCCCGCGTAGTCATAGCCCAGCCCCAGCCTGGCGGCTGGAATGCCGAACTTCGAGCCCGGCGTGGCGAAGCGGACGTCGGCACTCAGCGCGAGGGCCAGGCCGCCGCCGATACAAAAGCCCTCGATCATCGCTACCAGCGGTTTGCTCAAGCGTGCCAGACCGGTGTGCGCACCAGACGCGATGTCCGCGTAGGCCTTCTTTTGCTCGGCATTGGAACGATGTTCTTCGAACTCCGAGATGTCGGCGCCCGCCACGAAAGACCGGCCGCCGGCGCCGCGCAGCACGACCACGCGCACTTCCGGGTCGGCCTGGAAGGCTTTGATCGCCTCGCCCAGTCCCTGCCACATTTCGAGTGACATCGCGTTGCGTCGCGCGGGGTTGTTGAATGTGAGCCAGCCGATGCCTTGGTCAGCCTGCGCGATGATCTTTGCCGTGGCGAGCGGCAGTTCGCGTGCGGTGGCGGCGGTCACGCGATCGCTCCCGCGGATTTCAGTCGCTCTATCTCGTCAGGGGCGTAGCCCAGTTCCGTCATCAGTGCTTCGGTCTGTTCTCCGGGGTCAGGGGCCGCGTGATGGAACTGGTCGGGATGCGGGAAGGAGGAAAGGTTGATCGGTGAACGGATCAGATCGACCGTCCCCAGGACCGGATGCGTCGCGGGACGCGTCATGCGCAAGTGCTTGACCTGCGGATCTTCAAAGGCCTGGCCGATGTCGTAGACCGGGCCGCAGGGCACGCCGGCTGGATTCAGGCGCGCGACCAGGTCGGCCACGGTGAATTGCCGGGTCACCGCATTGATGTCCGCGTCCAGTTGGCGGCGATGCGCTACGCGCGCCTGCATGTCCTGATAGTCAGGGTGCGCCTGCAAGGCCTCGGCCCGCAATGCCCCGCAGAAGCCGGCCCACATCGGCGGCGTGCTTGCACAGATATTGACCAGCCCATCGCTGGCCTCGAAGGTGCCCATGGGAACCTGGGTGGGATGCGCGTTGCCTTCCTGGACCGGCACATCTCCCTTGACCGTGTAGCGCGCGCCCTGGAAGTCCAGCTTGTTGAGCATTCCCTCCAGCAGCGAGGTATGCACCCATTGGCCCTCGCCGGTGCGCTCGCGATGGAGCAGCGCCAGCAGAATCCCTTGACCCAGGAACATGCCCGCGGTGGTGTCGGAGATGGCGATGCCGACCCGGACCGGACCGCGGCCGGGCTCGCCGGTGACCGAGCTGAGCCCGGACATGCCCTGGACGATCTGGTCCACGCCGGGACGCTCGCTGTACGGCCCTTCCTGGCCGAAGCCGGAAATGCTGGCCAGGATGATCTTGGGATTGATCTGCCTGAGTTGTTCATAGGTCAGCCCCAGCCGCTCTTTGACGACGGAGCGGAAGTTCTCCACCACGACGTCGCTCTGCGCGATCAGGCGCTTGAGCACCTCCGCGCCCTGCGACGTCTTCAGGTCGATACAGAGGCTGCGCTTGTTCCTGTGGAGGTTCTGCTCGTCCGACTCGCGCCGGCGGCCCGTGACCGAGCCACGGTCCTTCAATGGCGGTGGCTCGACTCGCGTCACGTCCGCTCCCCAGTCCGCAAGCAGCCGGACCGCCGTGGGGCCGGCGCGCGCAATGGTCAGGTCCAGGACCTTGAAGCTGGAAAGTGGAAGGCTGGGCTTGGGTTGGTCAGGCATGAAAGGAGCACTCTCCAAAGGCATGGTTGTAGGGTTGCCCGCGGCTGCAATCCCGCAGCCGCGGGCAACGGACGAACGAAACAGCGCCCGATGTCAGGCAAGCGTGGGCAGGAGGCGAAATGCTGGCGCAGCGTGGTGAGCGCATTTGGCTTGCTGGCACGGCCGTGCTGGCGGAGCACTACGAAAGTCGGGCGGCAAGGCGCGAGATGTTGCCAACGGGCTCCCGCGCCTGTCGAACGCATGGAAGTGCTTTATGAGCAACGGCACGTTTGTCTCCTGCAAGCCGATTCATGATCGCGAATGCATGGCTTAAGTGTACGTTGGTAGCAGTTAAAAATACACAACACACTTGTAAGTATTTATACTGTGGTTTCGCATCGATTATGACGCTAAAATAAGCGACGTTATGCATACACAGATGTCGCAAGTCCAGCCTTACCGTCTCGACGGAGCCCCGAAAGGCATCGCCGGGAGGAAGCCACTGCGAGCAAATGTGCGCGGCTGCACGGTCTCGGCCGCAGGCTTCGACGCCAGCGTCGTCGTCTCCTAACCATGCAAAGCACTTCCGTTGGGGAATTCACATGGAAACAACCGCTATCCGCATCCACAGCCACGGTGGCCCGGAGGTACTCGAAATCTCGACGGTCGACGTCGGCGAACCGGGCCCGGGAGAAGTGCGGATCCGCCAGTCCGCCATCGGGCTGAACTTCGCCGACATCTATCAGCGGCGCGGCGAGCACGGGCCCCACAGCGCCGCGCCGTTCCCGATCACGCTGGGCTCGCAGGGGGCGGGCGTGATCAATGCGCTGGGGTCCGGAGTCGAGGGATTGCGGCTTGGCCAGCCGGTTGCCTGCTTTCAGCCGGGGGCCTACCAGGCAGTCCGAAACGTGGCGGCTTCGCGGGTGATTCCATTGCCCGACGGATTCCCGCAAGACGTGGCCGGTGCAAGCCTGYTGCGCGGATTGACCGCCGAGTATCTGTTGCGCCGGCTGTACGTCGTCAAGCCTGGCGATGCCGTTCTGGTCCACGCTGCTGCCGGCGGCATGGGCCAGATCCTCTCGCAATGGGCGCGGGCACTGGGTGCCACGGTGATCGGCACGGTGGGGTCTGACGCCAAGGCGACGATTGCGCAGGCATACGGCTGCCACCATGTCATCAACTACCGCACCGAGGATTTCGTGGCCCGCACCCTGGAATTCACCAAGGGTGCAGGCGTGGCCGTGGTGTATGACGCGGTGGGCAAGGATGTCTTCCTGCCCTCGCTCGACTGCCTGAAGCCGCTAGGCATGGCGATCAACTACGGCACTGCCTCCGGCGATGTGGAGCGTTTTGATCTGCAGCGGCTGCATGCCAGATCGTTGATGGTGTGCAGGCCAACACTGCGGACGTTCATCAGCGAGCCGGCCGACTTGAGACGCGGGGCCGACGCTCTATTTGACGTGGTGCGCGGCGCAGCCGTGCAACTTGAAGTGAACCGGCGCTACGCGCTGACCGAGGTGCGGCGCGCGCACGAAGAGCTCGAGAGCCGCGCCACGACGGGATCGGCAGTGCTGATTCCTTGATAGGGAAATGATGGAAATGACCATGAAACTGTTCCACGGCTGGCTGTCGAGCGCATCGCGTCGGGTGCGGCTCTGTCTTGCGGAAAAAGGGGTGGACTACGAAAGCGTGCCCATCGATATGAGCAAGCAGGAGCAGCATTCACCAGAATACCTGGCAATGAATCCCAACGGCGTTGTGCCCGCTCTGCTGCTCGCGCCAGGAAAGTCTCTGTACGAGAGCTCGACCATCTGTGAGTACCTGGATGACATTCATCCGGAGCCGCCCCTGCGGCCGAGCGACCCGTTCGATCTGGCCGTGATGCGTAACTTCGTGCGCTGGACCGATGAAAAATCCTTGCCGAACCTGCTGATCCTGAACTGGAGCATCGCGCTGCAACCCGGTGCGGGCCAGTGGACCGACGCGCAACTCCAGGAGCGGCTCGCACGGATCCCAACCGCGGAGCGCCGGGAAGCGTGGATCCGCATTGCCCGCAATCCCTATACCGACGAGGAGAAGGCGGCAGCCCTGCACAAACTGCTGATGCTGGTCGACAAGATGGAAGAGATGCTGGCAGGGTCGCCGTGGCTGGTGGGCGAGCGCTACTCGCTGGCCGATATCGCAGCCGTACCCTTTATCGCCCGCATCGACGAAATTGCGCCCGAGGCACTGGCCGCTGCCACACATCCCCGCGTCCATACCTGGTGGCGCGAAGTGCGGCAGCGCCCGGCGTTCGCGGCCGCGCGCTTCGATCGGTTCGACGCCGCGTTGCGCGCGCGTCAGCTCGAATCCGCCGCTACTCAATAAAGCCTGTCTTCACGAGATGAGCCGGCTTCGGGCCGCAGTTAGTGTAGGCCTTGAATCAGGCCCCAGGCCGCTCAGCGCGAGACACGCAGTGGGCTGAGGCCCTTGCACAGTAAGCCGGCGCCAAGTTCGACTGACACCAGCGGGCATCGCGGCGCAACGCGACAACCGCAATGCAACCATCTTTCAGGACATGACCATGACCGAATCGTCCGGCCTTCCGACCCTTGCCCAGGCAGGGCGCATCGCCACCATTACCTTCCAGAGGCCAGAGGTCGCCAATCGACTGGGACCCGAGGACTTGGCAGAGTTGCATCGCCACATCGAGACAGTCAACGCCGGCGACGCTCTGGTGTTGCGCATTCGTGGGAGGGGAAAGTACTTCTGCAGCGGCTTCGATATCGGCAGCCTGGCTGGCGGGCAGGGTGGCCAGGATGCCCGGCGCGCCCAGAGCGGCTCTGGCTTCGAGGAACTGGTCAACGCGCTGGAAGATTGTCGGCCGGTTACCATCGCCGCGATCAACGGTGGTGTCTATGGCGGCGCCACCGATCTCGCGCTGGCTTGCGACTTCCGCATCGGGGTCAGGCAGACCGAGATGTTCATGCCGGCGGCACGCCTCGGCCTGCATTTTTATCAGCGTGGCATGGAGCGCTATGTCACGCGCCTTGGCCTGGACACGGCCAAGCGGTTGTTCCTGACGGCCGAGACGCTCGATGCCGAGGAACTGGCGCGCTGCGGATTCCTAACCTCGCTGGTCGACGCGCAGCAACTCGAAGACCGCGTGGATGGCCTGAGCGCCACCATCGCCGATATGGCGCCGCTCGCGGTGATCGGCATGAAGAAGCACCTCAACCATATTGCCCGCGCCGTACTGGACGTACAGGTCCTGGCTGCCGATATGCAGCGTGCCGTGCAATCGGCGGACATCCGCGAGGGCGCGTTGGCGTGGAAGGAGAAACGCAAGCCCCGCTTCACCGGGCAATAGGCGAGCCCAGGCTCCGCCATTGCCTGCGCCACTACCATGATAAGAAATCCGGAGACAAAGATGAGTATCGCGAAACGCTTCGCGGCCGTAGCCGTACTACTGGCCGCGCCGGTGTCGCTTGCCTGGGCGCAAGGCACCTACCCCAGCAAGCCTATCCGGCTGATCGTGGGCTTTCCACCGGGGGGCGGCGCCGATGCCGTGGCCCGCGTGGTGGCCGAGCGCATGTCGCGCGAGTTGGGCCAGACCATTGTCATCGACAACAAGCCGGGTGCCGGCACCACCATCGCGGCCGAGGCCGGTGCGCGTGCCGAGCCGGACGGCTATACGCTGTTCATGGGCAGCGCGAACATCTTCGGCTCTGACCGCGTCCTCTACAGGAACATCCGCTACGACGGCCAGAAGGACTTCACCGCCATTTCGCGGTGGACCATCGCGCCCATGGTGCTGACCGTGAACAAGGATCTGGGTGTGAAAACAGTGCAGGATCTCGTGGCCAAGGCCAGGCAGAATCCCGGCAAGTTCTTCTATGCATCGTCGGGCAGTGGCGGCGCGCCGCATATGGCCGGCGTCTATTTCAACAAGCTCAGCGGCACGCGGATGGAACACGTGCCGTTCAAGGGCGGCGCGCCCGCCGTCACCGCGGTGATCTCAGGCGACGCGCAATTGATATTCGGCACACCGCCATCCGTGCTGCCGATGGTAGAGGCCGGCAAGCTCCAGGCGCTCGCGGTGACCTCGGAGAAGCGATCGCCGTTGCTGCCGAAGCTGCCGTCGGTTGCGGAAGGCGGCCTCAAGGGCTACGACCTGACATTCTGGTTCGGGCTGTTCGGGCCGGCAGGCCTTCCTCCTGCCGTTGTGCAGAAACTGTTTGTGGCCAGCCAGAAAGCCTTGGGCGACCCGGAGGTTGTCAGCAAGCTTGCAGCGCAAGGCAATGAGGCGCTAGCCTCGGCATCGCCGCAGGAGTTCAGGCAGTGGGCGATTGCCGAAGGCGCAAAGACCAAGCAGTTGGTGGAGCAGTCCGGCGCCAAGCTCGACTGAAGGAGGGCAGAGTGGCCATTTGCGTATGCGCAGTTCTCCTGTGGGGCCGTCCAGGGCGGTAGAATTGCGCATCTCCATATACGCAAGCTGCAATGTCGGAAGAAAAAATGAGCCGGTCAGAAGCCATCCGCTTCGCCCTGGAGGAGGAAATCCTGTCGGGAAAGCTGCCTGGTGGCGCACAGATCGACGAGCAGCAACTCGTGGAGCGGTTCGACGTATCGCGCACGCCGGCGCGCGAGGCCCTGATCCACCTTGCCGCGGCCGGCCTCGTGACACTTGTGCCCCGGCAGGGGGCCGTCGTGTCGTCCATTACCTTGCGCGAGTATGTCGCGTTCAGTGAAATACTTGTGCAGCTAGAGGCCCTGGCGACCCAACTTGCCGCCCGGCGAATGTCGCTGGAGGAGCGCCAGGCTTTGCGCGAAGCATTCGAGGACGGCGAAGCCGCCGCCCAGAGTGGCGATGCTGAACAGTACCGCATTGCCAACGACACCTTCCACGGTATCTTGTACGACGGCAGCCGAAATGACATCCTGAGTCGCCAGATCCGCACCATGCGTGCGCGTATGCGCGGTATGCGTGATTTCCGCTTCGAGCAGCCCAGCCGGGTCCGCGCGTCGCTTGAAGAGCATCGGGCCGTCCTCGATGCCGTGCTGCGTGGCGACGAAGACGGCGCCGCGCAGGCCATGATTCGCCATATTTCGGCCGGCGGAAACGTCTATGCAGACATGATTGCGGCAATGCCCGGCGACGATGTTGGCGGCCGGGCTCGCGCCAAACGCCCGTGAACGCGGGAGCGTTTCCCAGTTCAGGGTGGTCTGGGCGATATCGCCTGCTTGCCCAATCGCCCAGGCTACTGCCTTGCTATGCCAACGGAATGCTGGCCTTTTCTCGGGAATCTGGTGTCGTCGATGATCACCACCCCAGGTGCGCCTGCGCGCGCACCTGCTCCAGCGCATAGGCGCGCACCGCATCCAGCATGGCTTCGTCCGACCACGGTGCCATTGCCGACGAAATGATCCAGGCGCCAATGAAGAATTCGGTACTACTGGCGGCGGACGGGAAAATCCCGCTGGCCGACGCGTGCGAACTGAGGGACAAGGAAACGCCGATGATTGCAGGACGGGGGGCGCAAAACCGCGTAAGTGCAATAGCGTGCCCTCTACATCGAAACTTAAGGTATGGCAGAGGAGGTCGGTCGCCTCAGAAGGATCACCTTGTCCTTTCCGGCAAGACCAAGTACTGCAGCAGCCATGCTTCCAGAGCCAGCCAATTGCCCGCTGTGTGGCCCTGCCGCTGAACGGATTCGGTCGCCCCAACTACGGGGATTCCGTTACACCTGCCCGAGCTGCGCTTCGTTCGTGGGAAATACTAGCGAAGTCGTTCCTAGGATTGGCGAACGTTTCGGCAGTCCACCAAAGGGGCGGACTGCCTCCATGTGTAAAATGACGGTACATTACCGCCGCCTCCGTGGGGTAGTGTTGCTGGTTTGATGCATTGGGGTTGCACTCAGGCGACGGGGTGCACGCAATTTTGAACTGTCGTCTTGATTGATTCCTCGTGAGCTTATGGTGGACGAAACAACAGATATGACTTTGCAAGAACGGATTGCAAAGGTATTGGCGGATCGCATCATCAAGGGTGTGTTGAAGCCCGGCGAGCGGTTGCGCCAAGACACCTTCGCACACGAGTTCAACATCAGTCATGTACCTGTACGTGAAGCATTTCGTCGGCTCGAATCACAGGGGCTCGTGCTCAGCGAGCCCCGCAAGGGCGTCAGAGTTGCGCATCTCGACGAAGCGTCCCTCGTAGAAATCACAAGGATGCGAGCGGCATTGGAAACCTTGGCGCTGCGGGTAGCAGTACCGCTTATCAGGGACAGTGATATCGCTGACGCAGCCACAGCAATCGAACGCGGCAACCATGCCTCGGATATCGAGGAATGGGAAAGCTGTAACCGCGCTTTTCACGGAGCATTGATTCGACCGTGTGGCATGCCGAGACTGCTGCGCACGATCGAGGAATTGCATGTAGCTCGTCTGCGATATATGTACGCAACCACAAYCAGTACAACTTGGGACCCTCAGTCACAACAGGAACATCATCAGATTCTTGACGCCGTCCGCCACAAGGACGTCGAGCGCGCATGCGGTCTGATTGAGCAGCATGTGCTCGAGTCAGCAGAAATCGTAATCAAGGCACTGAGAGGTGGCTTCGCTTATTCGGACAGAGATCCGGAGTTTATAAGTGGAAGCGCCGGGGCAGTCAGGCTGCCGATTTGATCGCTGGCAGTGTGGCGAAGTATGCCTCATCCGTGGTCTGGTCTGCCAGACTGGAATGGGGTCGTCGTTGGTTGTACCAGGTCAGGTAGTTAGCGATAGATCGGCGCGCATGGCTGACCCGAGTCGTAGGCTTTTAGATAGACCTCCTCGTACTTGACGCTGCGCCAAAGGCGTTCGACGAACACGTTGTCGCGCCAACTGCCCTTGCCGTCCATCGACAGTTGGATGCCGCGGTCAAGCACGGCGTCGGTGAACTGCGCGGCGGTGAACTGGCTGCCCTGGTTAGTCTTGACGATCTCCGGCGTGCCGTATTTCGCAAAGGCCACCTCAAGCGCCTCGACAGCATGGCAGCTCTCCAGAGTGATCGCCACCCGGTGGGCCAGTACTTTGCGGCTGGCCCAGTCCACCGCCGCCGTCAGATACACGAAGCCCCGCGCCATCGGAATGTAGGTCGTGTCTAGCGCCCACACCTGGTTGGTGTGATTGATCTTCCGGTCGCGCAGTAGGTACGGCCAGATCTTGTGCGCCGCATTCCTGCGGCTCGTGTTCGGCCGACGGTACAGCGCCTCGATGCCCATGCGCTTCATCAGCGTGCCCACGCGCCGGTGGCCGATCTGGACACCCTCCCGTCGCAACAGGCGGGCCAGCATGCGCGCCCGCGAAGGGATGCATCCAGATGCAGCTCGTCGATCCAGCGCATCAGCTTCAAGACCGCATCGCTGAGCCTTTACGTGACCGACGATCCCGGCGCTAGCGATTCGGCGGCACGACGTGGCAGTCTAAGCATCCGCCTCGCGCTCGGACGGGCGAAATCACACAGCTTTCGCACTGGACAAACGCTGGTCATGCGTTACAACCGGCAACTCATGCAGGCAATTCTGTGGGACTGCATCCACATCGCGGACGTGGTTGGAGTAAAACTCATTACCCTTGAAGAGGGGCCGCAGGCATACGCGGAGTTCGTATGCCGGGGTTCCCAAATAGTTCGTGATCGATCCGCATCGGCAGGTTTTGGGACGGTAGCGGCGGCCGGCGGCCTGTTCGGCAGCGCCGCCCAACCCTCGAAGAGTTCGTGCCGAGCGCCCAGGCGGCAGTGGGCGAGAGCATTGCGATCCAATGCACGGACGAAGCCGAAACCGTTGGCAACGTTATTCGGAACGTTGTTGATCAGCTCTTCCCCTAGTCCAGGGAGGCAGGCGATGCTCTACGATCGATCGGCGCCTCCGTGATGAGAGTGGTGCGGAGGCGGACCCGTTCAGCGTTCGCGAGCGCTTGGTGATAGTTTTCGCTCGCAATAGCTAACGCCTGCGCAAAGCGCGTCTGTGCATTCGAGATCGCTTGTTGATCCATCGATGCCGTATTTCTAAGCGTCTTGTAGAATTCTGAATCCGCACGATCCTTAGCCTGCTTCAGCTCCATTCTGGCCGACTTGGTCGCAAACTCGAACTCTTTCTCCGCGTCCATTCTCGGGTCAGCCGGCAAACCAGTCGAAAAAGAGCCATACGTCGAGTTTTTCACGCATTTCTCCATTTAAGTAAGAGTCAATATACGATCACCGTGAGGCTTACGGCGTGCGGCGCGATTGTGATGAAGCGCTTCATGCCGTTTGCGATGCACATTCTGTTCGCTCGTCCTAAGCCGCGGAACGTAGCGAAATCGCTGTGTTTCGAAACACTCAAGCAGGATGGCCTGCGATTCAGTATCCCGTGATAACGATTGGCGATCGGTCGGCTGAGGAAGCGCGATCAATTTCAAGAATGGTCGGCACTTCCCCCTCCATCGTTAGTTCCAATCCCTCTTACTTTTCAGTGATGGTCGGTCAAATTGGACTCATTCTCTTCATGCCATCAAGGATATCCCGCGGGGATTCATGGGTCGCAGTTTTGTTCTTCATAGTGAATCCGCCGTCCCCATACAAAGCGCGAAAAGCTATCGCACCGATTGCATCTCGGATCATGCTCCGTACTCTCCTCTGAGGGATCTCCCAGATATTTATGCTGCGGTGTCGAATGCGAGTACGTCAACGGTCACGGTAGGTTCGTTCCGTACTTTGATTCGCGTCTCCTCACACACCGACGATGCAGTTGGCGCTGCATTCAGTCCGCGTATGGCGTTCTGTATGCGTGATCCTTCTCGAAGTACGGAACCTATGGGGCGGATAGGTTGACGTCGCCTCAGCGTCAAAAGACATTCTGGATGCGCGTCGTAAACGGCGTGTGTAAATTGTCCGGCGTAGTTCACCACGATGTCGGTCAGGATGATTCGACAAAAATAGGCCCACTACATTCGGGCTGAAACATCCGGCTGCTCGATTGTCGACCGGAACGCGCGCACGCTGGGAGCAGCAGTCTGGCGCATTACAGCAAAAACAGAGAGATGGTGGAGAAGACATGAATATGAAGACCTTGTCAGCCGTGGCTGCCGCATTTTGCGGCCTGTGCAACGCTAGCGCGCACGCGCAAAGCAGCGTGACCCTCTATGGTTTGATCGATACGGGAATCGAGTATGTAAATCACGCCGATGCCACTGGCTCCTCAAACGTCTATCGCATGGCGTCGGGCAATACGGCGGGATCGCGCTGGGGCCTGCGCGGCAGGGAAGACCTGGGCGGAGACCTAGCTGCCGTATTTGCTCTCGAAAGCGGCTTCAACAGCGACAACGGAAGTTCGGCGCAGGGAGGACGCCTGTTTGGGCGGCAAGCCTACGTGGGCATTGCGGGGAGTTGGGGGCAAGTCACGCTGGGCCGGCAGATCAACACACTGTTTGATATCTTCGTGCCCTTCGACCCGGTGCGCTATTCCACCTACTCAATCCTGTCGCAAGACGCGCAGTTCACCAACCGTGCAGACAATGTCATCAAGTACACGGGCGTATTGGGCGGACTGACTGTGACGGGACTTTATACCCCGGGCTATGACACGACGGTAGTCAACGGCGGCGAGGTGCCTGGCTCCTTCAGGATCGGACAGGAGATTAGCGCGGGTGCGACCTACACGACGGGCAACATCTCAATGGCACTGGCCTTCGATCAACGCCGCGGGCAGTCTACCGCCACGGCAAGCGCTGTCGAGCGCCGATATGTTGGGGCGCTGAGCTACTCTTTCGGCGCCCTTGGGTTAATGGGAGGTTATCGCTATCTTCAAAGCGGCATCAGCACCCCAAACTTCCGCTCCAACCTCTACTGGGTCGGTGCTTCCTACGCTTTTTCGCCCGGCTTCGAACTGCGCGCGGGCGCTTATCGCACTGACATGCGCGGATCCTCCTCCGATGCGAACAGCTATGCGCTCTCGGCCTTGTATGCGCTCTCCAAGCGCACTAGCCTATACGCCAATGCTTCCTACATGAACAACAAGGGAGCCTCTAACTTCGGCGTGGTGCTAGGCACAACAACTGCGCCCGGTATTAACCAGACCGGGCTAGTAGTAGGCGCGAGGCACGTGTTCTAGCGCACGGCCAGCGAACAAGTATCGAGTCCCCGTCCCTTGACGGGGGCATCGACATATTTCGAGGTGTGCAGGCGCGGCGGCATGCCCACCGGGATTCAGCCTCTGAGGGGTAATGGCACCTTCTGTGGGAAATATGTCGAGAACACAAGCTTCATCTGAACGATGTTCTGCCGAGGAGCGCTTCGAAGTAGGCGTGCAGGAGCACGTCTTCAAAACTTCGAGATAGTTCCGCATTCATGACCATCGTGGTCCCGATGTCGTGCAAGAAATTGCTGTGACAACGCGCCAATAGAGAGCTTCTGGGGAAGGTTGTTTGGCGGTTGTAGCACCATTGGTACGCGACGCGCGCCCCGGCCATTGCATCCATTCGAGAATAAATCGAGCATCTACAACCGGCAACGCAGGCTCGAAACTCGAATACCGAACCCCATGGGAAGTCGCTGCTAAATATCCTAGCCAGCAGATTGCACACGGCTGACAAAACTAGGGCGTTTGCCTCGGCCATCGGCTTGGAGCCGCTGACCGCGCCGGTCTGCGGCCCGCAGAAACGGGGGAAGATCCAAAGGCTAGATAGGACATCTCAGTCTGGCGGCGAGCTTTACCTTCGGAATCTCGAAGGGAGTTAGGCCTAGGCACAGGAGGCGAATTGCTCGCCCGGCTTCGTAGGCATTTGATGCGGCGCCGCTCCCGAAACAGACAGGGGGCCGCTCAACGCACCGAATCGGGCGAGCCCGATATTCCGAGGTACGGAACAATCACCTTTGCAGGCTTGACGCAAAAGGCCGCGTCGCTGCATGTTAGCGATCACCCCGATGATTTGGCCGTTCGCGCGCCGCGTGGCCGGATAAAACCTCGACCCCCTGACCATGACGGAAGCTAAAAATGTCTCAAGTCGCCTTGCACTATCGATGGTCCGAGCGACCGAGCGAAACCATTCTCGGCGGCATCACGCGCCGTTTCATCACGTCGGAACGCATGATGATCGGCGAAGTGACCTTAAGAAAGGGGGACCTTGTGCCACTCCACGCCCACCCGAACGAGCAGTTCACGTTCGTGGTGAGGGGTGCAATGCGGTTTTGGCTGGACGAGACCAACGAGCATGGCGTACTGGTAGAAGCCGGGGAAGTGGTCGTAATTCCGGCTAATACTCCCCATCGAGCCGAAGTGCTTGAAGACACGCTCGAATACGACATCTTCACCCCCCCGCGCGGCGATTGGATTGACGGCGACAGTCCCCTGCTGCGAGACCTATCCCCATCAGGTGTCCCGTCCGTTCGATCCGAGTAGCTGTACGCAGCGCGAAGCAGATTGGGCTGTGTCGAGTTCTACAAAGCCATACACTGGTTGCATGGCGGCATCGGCAATACAGAATGGGACCGTGTACTAGCCGCCGCGAGTGCTTTATTGCAAACTTGTGGTCGAAGCCATACACGGCGACATGCCTCAGGCGCCGGTCAATTTTCGCGTGCCTCTCAATGTACGGAACATATCGAGAGCCCGGGTTGACCCGCCTTGACGCGCTTCGTTAAATGATTTTGTGTGCGCTCCCTTCGGAAAGTGTAATGACAAGGCAGATTGCAGCGGCAGACCGAAAACACGCTCGATTAGCATTACCAGTATCGAGTAGAGATCCTTATCGGCAGGCAGAGGACGCGGGCCGCGGCAAGGACAGCGGCCCCATGGTTGCACCCCTCGCACGTAGTCTCGCGGTGCTTAGTGCCTTCACACCCGAAGAGCAATGGCTGGGTAATCAGGAGATCTCCGCTCACACCGGCATTCCGGCTCCTACTGTTTCCCGCATGCTTCACTCGCTTGTTACTCTGGGCTATCTCCGTTACTCGCGAGAGCGACGCAAGTACCGCTTATCAGCCGCCGTGCTCTCGTTGGGCTACGGTGCGATTGCGCATCGCACGATACACAGGCTTGCACGTGTCAAGATGCAGGCCTTTGCCGACGCTAGTCAGACATTCGTCGTACTCGCCATTCGCGATCGCTTGGATCTGATCGTGCTGGCAACGTGCACTAGCCAGAGTACGGCGATAGACTTGCGTCTGCCCGTTGGAACGCGCTTGCACATCGCCTCGTCCCCGCTCGGATGGGCGCTGCTCGCGTCTTTGCCAGAGTTGGAACGCTTCTACTTGCTTGGCAATGTGGAGCGAAAGATGGCGCGCGACTGGCCACGGCTCAGACGTCGCATCGGAGAGGGTATTTCCGAGACGTTAAATTCAGGCTTTTGCACATCAATTGGAGAATGGGAGCCCGAACTCGGCGTAGTCGCCACCCCCGTCAACCTTCCCGGACATGCACCGCTGGTAATCGCATGCATTGGTCCAGGCGCCAGAATGAGTCGGGCTCGCACCGATCGCGAACTGGGCCCCCGCCTTGCGGCAACGGCGCATGCCTTGCAGGAGGAGGCATTGTTCGCCACCTAAATTGCGGAAAGACCGCGCGGAGGAAGCAGCATGACTACACAGATGCCGGATCCGACAGGCGTGACAGTGACAGTGGAGCACGGACTACAGGTCCTGCGGGCCTTTCGAGCCGACCGCGCGCCATTGACCAACGTCGAGTTGGTGCGCCGTACCGGCCTTTCGAAGGCAACCGTGTCCCGCCTCACGAGCACTCTCATTCGCGTGGGATTCTTGCGGCGCGTCAGCGGAGGCCGCGAATTCGAGTTGGCGCCCGGGTCCCTGAGTATCGGGCATGCCTACCTGGAAGCCAACCCGGTCATCAGCGTGGCAAATCCGTTAATGCAAGACCTAGCCGACAGGCTGAATGTCTCCGTTGCGCTTGCGGTCCCGAACCATCTCGACATGCTATACATCGCCTACCGATCCGGCATAAGAATTGCGACATTGCGGCTCGGTGTGGGCTCGCTCCTGCCGATGGGCTCAACGTCCGTGGGACGAGCGTTCCTGTGGGCTCTGGACGATGGCGCACGTGCCGGATATATCAGCGAATTGCTTCGCTCGGCAAGCGGCCAGAGGGGAATGATGGAAGTGAAACTCGCCGCCGCGTTCGAAGATCTGCGATCGAACGGCGTTTGCATGTCGGTTGGGGAGTATCAACGTGATGCCTATGGCATTGCCTTGCCGGTCCGGGTTGGCACCTCTAGAACGTTGATGACGTTGAGTTGTGGCGCCGTCGACGTCGAACCAAACATTCCTGCGATCCGTAAGCGCGTTATACCTGCACTGAAGACTGCTGCCGCAGCGCTGGAAGTGCGCCTCCTCGCAATCGATGGCGAGTCCTGAAGTAAGAAAGGCGTGGCTCGAAGTCGCCGCGCCTTTCATTCTGGAAATGCGGGGACAGAGGCCGCGGCCGAAATCCGGACAGTCGGATAAGTGGAAAAGCTGGGGCCTGAGCCGGCCATAGTGGCGGGCATAAAGGATAGCCGATTTGAGTGTTGATGCCGGGCACGAAAGCAATGCGCGGCCGTCCGGGATGRCCGGCGTCGAGGCAGGCGGCGACGAACGGGCGGAACACCAACGTCCCGCTCCGCGCCAGCGCTTTACATTGAAGTCGGCACGCTCCTACAGAATCGTGCCTTTCTCGTGCCATTATTCACCTCCGAGATTTGAGCAAAGCCCGCCATCGTCATCTGATGGGCTTCTCTTTGGGCCATGCGATCTCGTTCCTGGTGGTGGCCCTGGCGCAAAGCAAGATTCAGCTTGCGAAGCTCACAAGCTGAACCCGCTGGCGTGCGTCCCGCGCTAGTGGCTGATCATCCATGGGCGACCTGACGGTTGCTTTAGGCCGGCGGAAGAAGTCTTTTTGCTGACGCCAGCGAGAGACGCGCGCTCGCCTGAGCAACAAGCGCAACTCTGCCTGTGGCGAAGCTGCCCCCCGTCGGTGGACTGGCGCGGCGCATGAGCAGCCCGCTCATTGGTTGCGTGAGCGACGCGACTTGAGCCGGCCATCAACGCGAGTGACGGCGCACATATCAGGCGCTTGCTTTCTCTGCCGCAGCTTGGGCAGTGGCAAGGATTCTCGCGGTCTCCAATCTGTCGCAGGACGGAGAACGGGCCGCAATCTGCGCACCCGAAGTCGTAGATGGGCATGAGGAACCTCCTATCGGATGTCGCTTAGGGCTCCACCAGGTCTGGCGAACACGGCAAGTCCAGGCCGCCGTGCACCTGCCTGCGGGGGCCATCGGCATTCGGCCTGATGTCGAAGTCAAAAATCTGGGTGGGCAGCCAAAGCGTCGCGCAAGCGTTCGGAATGTCAACTACCCCGCTGATATGCCCTTGCACCGGTGCGCATCCCAGCAGGGAATACGCCTGCGCGCCCGAATAGCCGAATTTCTTCAGGTACTCAATCGCATTGAGACACGCTTGGCGGTAGGCGACAGTAACGTCGAGGTAGTGCTGCCCACCGTGCTCGTCGACCGAAATGCCTTCGAAGATTAGGTAGTCGTTGTATACCGGAGTAATTGGGCTGGGCTGGAACACCGGATTCCGAATGCCGTACTTCTCAATGCCGCCCTTGATGAGATTCACTCGCATGTGCACCCAGCCGGCCATTTCGATGGCACCGCAGAACGTAATCTCCCCGTCGCCTTGGCTGAAATGGAGATCCCCGACCGAGAGGCCTGCGCCGTCTATATAGACCGGGAAGAAAGCCTTCGACCCGCGTGATAGATCCTTGATATCGCAGTTGCCACCGTGCTCGCGCGGCGGTACCGTGCGTGCCCCCTCGGCGGCGGCCTTGTCCCGGGCGACGCCGGTCAGCTTACCCATGTGGGCTGTCGCCGCCAATGGCGGATTCGCAAGTGGCGGTACGCGCTCGGGTGCTGTCGCAATCAATTGGGTCTCTCGTGCGTTCCATGTTTCCAGCAGCTTTGAATCTGGCAGGCAGCCAATCAGCCCTGGGTGAATCAATCCGGCAAAGTTCACGCCCGGGATATGGCGCGAACTCGTGTAGACGCCGTGAAAGTCCCAGATGGATTTCTGGGCGTGCGGGAAGTGGTCAGTCAGGAAGCCGCCCCCATTTGCCTTTGAGAAGAAACCATTGAAGCCCCATTGGTTGTCCGGCCTGGCTCCAATGTCGAGCAGATCGACCACCAAGAGATCGCCGGGCTCGGCGCCGCGCACGCCTACGGGGCCGGAAAGAAAATGCACGATAGAAAGGTCGATGTCACGCACGTCGTCTGCGCTGTCGTCGTTCTTGATGAAACCGCCGGTCCAGTCGTAGGTCTCAAGGATGAAGTCGTCACCGGGACTTACCCAGCACGCCATGGGAATGTCCGGATGCCAGCGATTGTGGATCTGGTCGTTCTCGTACGCGGACTGGCTTAGGTCGACCTTGATGAGAGTGTCAGCCATGTGTTCGCTCCTTTGGGGCAAAAACTCAGTCGGAATAGTTCAGGGTGGAAAACGCACTACGCCTCTCCGGCTGGTGTCGGTGCCGGAAGGGGCGGAATGCAGTCGGAGGGGGCAAGCAGTTTTTTCGCTACCAGGCTGTACATCCACCGCGCGTCGTCCACGTAAGTCACGCTGCGCGGTCTCACGAACAGTTGATCTGCATTTCAACTCTGGACCGCCGGCTGTTCTGCAAGGCGTTCGTGCAGCTATCACTTCGGTGATCTCAATGCCGCGTGCGGGTCCGATATATCTCTAGGGCATGTGAACCCAACTGCTCGGTTGCGGTGCCGTTCACTACCTTACCTGTTGTACCTCGACAGGAGGTCGTTACATTGGTTGATGGCACACTTCATAAAAAAGGCGCGTCAGCACACCCTGATGCGCATTCGATGTCACGCTGCACATAGGTACCACCTGCAGTCACGCCTCTCTGTTGAACAATTGAGGCCGCCCTACTAACTGATTGCGGGCTTCTCCTTCGGCGATTCGGTGTCTATAGTGTTCGAGTCTTTCAGGAGCCTTTCCGGCATGGCAACGAGCAGGACGAGCGCGCCTACGCTCAGAACTACGGCGAAGACGTAAATACCAATATTGATGCTGCCAGTCGTTGATTTTGAGAAGCCCAGCACGGTCGGGCTGACGAATCCCCCAATCAGAGCGAGCGAATTGATAAGGGCAATTCCGCCAGCGGCTGCTTGCCCCGACAGGTAACGAGTAGGGATAGTCCAGAAAAGCGGCATCGACGCATAGAGGCCAACTGCTGCCACGCTTAGAGCGATGAGCCCAAGAATCAAGTTGTTTGGAACAAACGTACTTGCTACAAGAGCTGTTGCGGCGACGAACATAGACCCTGCCAAGTGCCTTCTCCGCTCTCCGGTCGCGTCCGAATGTCGGCTAATGACGACCATGCCAATAGTGCTGGCAATGTACGGGACTGCGGTCAGGAGGCCAATGTGGAAGGGATCGGACACTCCATAGCTTTTAATCATGCCAGGTAGCCAGAATCCGAGAATATACAACCCACACATCACCGCAAAGTAGACAAGGGCCAGTGCGTAAATGCGGGCGTCACGAACAGCAGAAGCCATGGAATGCGCGCTATTTCCCCTGGGGGTTTTGGTGTCGCGTTCAATTATGTCGCGCTCGGTTTCTGTCAGCCATTTCGCGTCTTGCGGTCCATCAGCCAGAACGAACGCGGCGACGATGCCGAGTACGATTGCTGGCGCCCCCTCCAGGAGAAACATCCATTGCCATCCATGGAGATTATGTACGCCATCCATAAATGTGATGATCCATCCAGAAACGGGACCCCCCACAATACCGGCAACCGCGATCGCGGACATGAAGATTGCAATAATACCTCCTCGCAAATGCGCGGGAAACCAATACGTGAGATAAAGGATAATTCCTGGGAAGAACCCGGCCTCGAATACACCCAAGAAGAATCGTAGGATGTAAAAATGCGTTGGATTCTGCACGAACATCATGGCAGAGGAAAGTATCCCCCAACCGATCATGATGCGCATGATGGTTTTACGCGCACCGATTCTCGTGAGAAACATGTTGCTCGGAACTTCAAACAGTACATATCCTAGAAAGAAGATTCCGGCTCCAAATCCGTATGCGGTATCACTGAAGCTGAGATCATGCTGCATGCGCAATGCGGCAAATCCAATGTTCACGCGATCTAGATAGGCTATGACATAGCTGATAAACAAGAATGGCAGTAACTTCCATGCCACCTTTCTATAGAGTGGTTCTGATTTCATGCTTATGTCTCCTGTATATTTTGATATTTAATTGACGTGCGTTATCCTACGAGTAGATTTCGCAGTCAATTTTTCTAAAAAATTCTAAGGAAATAAAGTGTCTGTGGTTTTGCTATTTTGGGATGCGCTATCGTTGGGAATTTTAATGTGGTAGTAAATAAGGTGTGCAGTTGCTGAGGGTGATGAACAGTTTGAAAAAGAGTGGCAAGAGTAATCAGGTCGGAACGTCGACGAACTTATCTAACTGCTCGTGCCGGTTTCGCAACGCCTTGATTATAATTTCAGCAGATTCGAGCACATGCAGCTCAATCAGACCGCATGCGCGCTCGACGTCCTTGTGGCGGACGGCATCAAGAATCTGATGATGTTCCTGTTGTGACTGAGGGTCCCAAGTTGTACTGGTTGTTG
>NZ_JBFTNF010000047.1:0-91288 GCF_056397345.1 Cupriavidus sp. 05N38 | reverse complement strand
CAAGATGACGACCTCGCTCGCACGTGAAAACCAAACGTTGGGCATCGAGGACTTGTCTGTGCAGGGAATGACTGCAAGCGCCAAGGGGAGTGTCGACAAACCAGGAAGAAATGTCCGTCAAAAGGCTGGCCTGAACCGCGCCATTCTCGACGTGGCATTTGGGGAGATTCGTCGCCAGATCGAATACAAGAGCGCTTGGTATGGGACAACACTAGTGACGGCGGATCGCTTCTTTCCTAGCTCAAAGCGCTGCTCATGCTGCGGCGAGGTAAATTCGGCTTTGACGTTAAAGGATCGAGAGTGGACTTGCGTAAGCTGTGAAACGCGCCATGACAGGGACTTTAACGCGAGCGTAAACCTTGAACAAATGATTTCACTACCCGGGGCTATCGGGAAAGTTAAGCCTGTCAGATACGAGCCTGGTCAGTCAGGGGGTTCGGGGCAGGAACCGGACGCGCACATTTGTGCACGTTTTGGATAGCAGCTATTGGCGACTTCTGCGCGATGAATCCGTGGTGGGCATTTTGATAGACAACACAGATCAATCGATCGAAAAATACAAATTAACGAATGAATCGGGGGACCTTATACTCCGCTCAACAACAAGGACGATAGGTGGAGACAACCATGCAAAAGACAGCCAGATTCGTTTCGCTTGCCTTGCTAATCGCTTCCGGCCTCGGAATGCATGGGGTGGCATTGGCGGCTGAAGGCTATCCGTCCAAACCGATTCACTTTATTGTGCCGTACCCGCCTGGCGGGCCGACGGACCTGATGGCGCGGCTGCTGCAAGCCAGCATGCAGTTGCGGCTTGGGGTGCCGGTAGTTGTGGAAAGCCGCCCCGGGGCTGGGGGAAATATCGGTACGAGCGCGGTGGCAAAGGCCGCACCGGATGGCTATACGATCCTGCTTGCCGCAAGTGGCCCGATGGCGGTCAACCCGACGCTGTACAAGCAACTTTCGTACAACCCGCTGACTGAACTGGCTCCGGTCATACAGATTTCCGCGTTTCCGCTGGTGCTGGAAGTGAATCCTGGTACTTCAGTCAAGGATGTGAAATCGTTCATTGCCGCGACCAGAAACAAGCCAGGCGAGTATAGCTTCGCCTCGGCCGGCAACGGCACGCCGCAGCATCTTGCCGGGGAACTGTTCAATACCGCTGTGGGCACGAAGATGCAACACGTGGCATACAAGGGGGCAGGTCCTGCGCTGAACGACGTCCTGGGTGGTCAGGTACCGGTCATGTTCGATATCCTCGCCAGTTCGCTGACCTATATCAAGGCGAGCAAACTGCGTCCACTTGCTGTCACCACCAAAACCCGTTCGCCGGCATTGCCGGATGTGCCGACGCTTGCGGAATCAGGCCTTCCAGGCTTCGAGTTCGTCGCGTGGCACGGTATTGCGGCCCCGGCGGGAACACCGCAAGCTATCGTGCTCAAGCTCAACGGCGTGATCAATGAAATCTTCAAGGATGCGGAGTTCCGCGCGCGCTGGGAGGCGATTGGCACGCCGGTGGTCGGCGGCACGTCTGAGGCATTCGGCGCGCTGATCCGCAGCGAGACTACGCGACTTGGGAAGATTGTGCGGGATACCGGTGCCACCGTGGACTGATATGTATTGACCGTGTCAAGTGCTCGTTTTCGTGTTCATCTGTTGGGTTGAAGTCCATATACGCCGTACGCGTTCATGATAAGCACGGATTTTTCCCCGTGCGAGCGTAAAGAGCGTCTTGAGCCCCAGCCACGGGTTCCGCACGCATCGATATACCTGCTCGCTACGCCCGGCGCCTGACACACACCATGTACAGAAGTGCTCGCAGTTGTTGGTCAGGACCTGATACCTGTCTTCGCCCAGGCGGGACCTAGCTCTTTCCACCACTTCCGTTCCGGCGTAAATGGCATCGGGATCAGCCTGAATGCTGACGCCCTTTCCTGCCGCAAAGCCACGCAACCGGATGTATTCGATGGGACGGCGCTTGGCGGAACGGTCAAAGCCGCCATAGTGAATGACTTGTCCTTCTCCCGCATAAATGCCGTGGTGGGTGTAGCCATCGCGCTCGGTAATCAGATGGGCACCGATTTCGATATGGTGGTCCGCGCTGGCCCACGCTGGCGACGCTGTGAACTGATCAAAATACAGAGTTTCCATGACGAGCGGCTAATAGCTTGAATGCAATGAATTCCGTATCACTAGCGGACCTCATGGATAAACCCACCGACGCGCTGGTCACCGTTGCCTGACTGAAGACAATGGGATCCCGCCGGGGAGGGTCCTCCTCGGGAAAAGACTTCACTGCGTAACTTCGGATTTGCTCCCCGGCGTGGTGCGGTCGCACTGCGAGATTGCACCGGCCATGAGCCAAGGGTAGGCGTCGTGTGCCACGAAGCCCATTCTACGGACGGCTGCTGCTGCCCCTACATAGGCGTCGCCCCCTCATACTCGGGTATATCCACGGCGATACTATGAGCATCGTCGCACGGCCAACGAGCCCGCATGGCGATGCGACGCCCATCGAGAATGAATGATTTTCGCTTTTTTTGGGATTTTTCAGGTGAGCTATCCGTCTCCTGGGGCGACCTGGTGGTTCGGCGGCTTCCGCGGAGGGCGCCACTATTTGGCCCGTTCTGATCATCTAAACTACCTACGGTGATTAGCGGGCGCTGCCCGGAATGGTGCCGGCCGGCAAAAGGAGGCAAGATGAGTTCGTCGTCGCATTCGACATCGGCCCAAAAACCAAACGACCGCAAGGAGCCCGTGGTCTATGTGGTCGACGACGACGAGTCGATGCGGCTCGCCCTGTGCGGTCTGCTGCACTCGGTCGGGCTACGGGTAGAGACCTTTGAATCGTCTCAAGACTTCCTGGTTTTCCCGAAATACGACGCGCCCAGTTGCCTGATTCTTGACGTCAGGCTGCGGGGCGAAAGCGGCCTTGCCTTCCAAGAACAGATCGCGAAGAGCGGCGTGCACATGCCGATCGTATTCATGACCGGGCATGGCGACATCGCGATGTCGGTCAAGGCCATGAAAGCGGGCGCCGTCGATTTCTTCGCAAAGCCGTTTCGCGACCAGGACATGCTCGACGCCGTTGCAAATGCGCTGACGCGCGATGGTGAGCGTCTTGCGGCCGAACAGTCGATTGCGGCGCTGCGTGCCGCCTTGCATTTGCTGACGCCGCGTGAACGCGAGGTCATGGGATTTGTCGTAGCCGGCCTGATGAACAAGCAAATCGCCGCCGAGCTGAATCTCAGCGAGATTACCGTGAAAATCCACCGTGGGCAGGTAATGAAAAAGATGGCGGCGCGATCCGTTGCGGACCTTGTCAGGATGTCCGAATCGCTGGGCGTCAATCCGCAGCCGAAGAAGCCATCTTGAGTCTGGCGCCAGCGGAAAGCGGCGATCCCGCCGGTCGTTGTCCGCTATGGCCGGTCCAGCGCGGTGCTGAGCCAATGCGCAATGGCGTCGGCATCAATCGGCTTATCCAGAACAGCCAGCGCGCCGTTCGCCACGGCCCTGGCCTTCAGGTCGTCCCCCGGGAATGCCGTTATGAAGATGGTCGGCGGCGCGTATCCGAGCGCAAGGATGCGGTCGTGCATCGCGATGCCCGACATGCCGGGCATCATCACGTCGGAGATCAGGAATGAGGTCTCGGCGATGTGGCCGGACGCCAGAAACTCCTCCGCGGACGCGAACAGCCGTGCAGGCCTGCCGAGCGAGCGTACCAGGCTCGCCGTCGCGAGGCGGACGGACTCATCGTCGTCCACAATCGAAACTGTTTGAGCGGAACACAAAAGACCGGCCCTCGACGTTCGGGAATTGCGTGCCACGCAGCCAACGCTCCTCTCATGACCCAGAGGGTACCGGCGTAGCACTACGATACCAAGCATAATTCCCATGACAGCGCCTGGGAATCATACGAACGTATAGGACACCTCAGTCCACGATCAGGAAGAGTCCTGCGCAATGGATGCTGCACTTCCGGCCTCCACTCTCACGCTGCGTTATACCCGAGTATGAGCGCTCGACGCCTACGTAGGATCAACGCCACCGCTCCGTAGAATGGTTTTGCGGCGCCCGCCAGCTACCCTTTGCTCTAGGGCAATGCGATCGCGCAGTGCGTTCGCAAGCGTCCTGAGCAAGCGTGGGAGTCAGCAATGGACCAATCGGATATTTCGCAGCGTGGCTTTCGCGTTGGCTTGCCCACTCCCGCTGACGACTTGTCAGCATGCTTCGCGACAAGCTACACGGGAATCATCGCGTTCATGGCCGTCGCGACGGAGGGAAGCTTCGTCAAGGCCGGTGAACGATTAGGGGTCGGCCGCTCGGCGGTCTGCCGGAACGTGCAGAAGCTTGAAATGCAGCTGAGCACCCGGCTGTTCCTGCGCACCACGCGGTCAACACACTTGACGCGGGAGGGCGAGAGGTTCTTCGAGAACTGCAACCGCGGCGTGGCCCATATTGTCGAGGCGATGAATGACATGCTGGAGCTTCGCCAGGGACCGCCGCGCGGCTTGCTGCGCATCAGCGTGCCCGTCGACTTTGGACGCAAGGTGGTTGCGCCGCTGCTCTCCAGGTTTGCCGAGCTTTACCCCGATATCGCGGTCGACCTGATGCTGGATGACCGGCCAGCGGATTTCGCCGCCGAACAGATCGATGTCGCGTTCCGCAATGGCCGCATCGAGGATGCCAGCATCATCGCAAAGCAACTGACCCCGATGCAGACGGTGCTTTGCGCGTCCCGATCCTATGCCGCAAAGCGGGGGCTGCCCGCCACGCTGGATGCACTGAGCCAGCACGACTGTATCAACTTCCGATTTCCCGGCGGCCGTATCTGCGAGTGGGAGTTCAAAGTTGACGGCCAGCGGCGCAGGTATCTTCCGACCGCCCGGCTGACGTTCAATGACGAGGATCTTGTCTTGCGGGCAGCTCTTGACGGCCGCGGCATCGCCCAGATGGCGGGATACCAGGTACGTGAGCACCTTGCGCGCGACGCGCTTGTCATGGCCTTGGCGCCGCATATGCCGGACGACCGGGGCCACTATATCTGCTACCTCTGCCGGCAGCATTTGCCGAGGCGCATCCGCGTCTTCATCGACTTCATGACCGAACAGGTCCGCGCACTCGATCTGGCCTACCGGGACGGCATCTATGCAGGTGTCGCCAACAGCCCGCCTGAGAAGTTGGCTGCATAAGTGGGGTTCGCCACCAAAGCTGTCCTTCCCGCCCCGCAGCTGTCCCGGCAGACAGATCGGGCCGAGTCCGCCAGGGATAAATCATCACAAAGTGCCTGTTGCGCCACGAACGGGGCGGCGGCGAAATCTGTTACCTGGCCACTGGCTAAAGCGAGCCGCTGCTCTCCCATCCCGCCCATCCCTGCCCTCCCTTCCATCCCTTCCATCCCTTCCATCACGACCGGCGGCGACGCGGTCACCACCGTGTATTCTGTAGGCTTGTCGCCTTTGTGGCGTTGGCTTCTGGCGTGTACCCTGCCCCGGCTGAATCGGACTCATGTCGCCATTCCATTGCAGGTCGGGTGGCAGCCTGATGGCAGCGTGCGGCGGATGGAGAGCTGCATATGGTTCCGGAACCGATGGGTAGCGCCCCTCAGGTCTTGTGGGACGATGGGGAGCGCGTTTTCTGTCGCGTGCGGCGGCCCGGCAACGGCGGCGACCAGGACGTGCTGCTCGCTCGGCCCGCGGCTGAACATCCCCTGCCGGCCAGCCTGGATCGCCTCGCTCACGAGTTCGGCCTGAAGGAGGAGCTCGATGGCAGCTGGGCGGTGCGCCCGCTGGGGTTGGCACGCGAGGCAGGCCGGACCCTGCTGGTGCTGGAGGACCCAGGCGGCGAGCCGCTTTCGCGTCTGCTCGGCGCCCCCATGGAGGTGAGCGAGTTCCTGCGGCTCGCGGTCTGTATCGCTGCGGCGCTGGGCAAGTTGCACCGGCGCGGCCTGGTCCATAAGGATCTAAAACCCACCCATATCCTGGTGAACTGTGCCAACGGCCAGGTGCGCCTTACGGGGTTCGGCCTCACATCGCGGCTGCCGCGCGAGCGTCAGCCGCCCGGGCCGCCAGAGACCATTGCCGGCACGCTTGCCTACATGGCGCCCGAGCAGACCGGACGGATGAATCGCTCGATCGATTCGCGCAGCGACCTCTATGCGCTTGGCGTCACGCTCTACGAGATGCTGACCGGTACGCTGCCGTTTGCGGCCGCCGATCCCATGGAGTGGGTGCATTGTCATATCGCCCGCATGCCGACGCCACCCTGCGCGCGGGAGGCAACCGTCCCGGCTATGGTCTCGCACATCGTGATGAAGCTCCTCGCCAAGACGGCCGAAGAGCGCTACCAGACGGCCGCAGGTGTCGAGCATGATCTGCAGCGCTGCTTGGACGACTGGCACCGGCAGCGCCGCATCGATGACTTTCCCCTGGACGAACACGGCACGCCCGACCGCTTGCTCATTCCCGAGAAGCTGTACGGGCGTGAACGAGAGGTCCACACGCTGGTGGCCGCATTCGAGCGCACAATCAGTAAAGGCGCCCCGGAACTGGTGCTGGTCTCGGGCTATTCCGGCATCGGCAAATCGTCGGTCGTCAACGAGTTGCACAAGGTGTTGGTGCCGCCGCGCGGGTTGTTTGCGTCCGGAAAATTCGACCAGTACAAGCGCGACATCCCCTATTCGACGCTGGTGCAGGCGTTCCAAAATCTAGTGCGGCCGCTGCTTGGCAAACGCGACACGGAGCTGGCGAGTTGGCGCGCCGAGTTGCTCGAAGCGCTGGACCCAAATGCCCGGCTCATGACCGACCTGATCCCGGAGCTGAAGCTCATCATCGGTGAGCCGCCACCGGTCACGGTACTCGAGCCGCAACAGGCGCAACGCCGCTTCCTGCTCGTGTTCCGGCGCTTTATCAGTGTGTTTGCACGGCCGGAACATCCGCTCGCCTTATTTCTTGACGATCTTCAGTGGCTCGATGCCGCGACGCTCGACCTGCTCGAAGACCTGCTGACCGGATCGGACCTGCAGCACCTGATGCTGATCGGCGCCTACCGCGACAACGAGGTGGACGCAACGCATCCACTGATGGTCAAGCTCCAGGAGATCCGCAACGCGGGGGTCAAGATCGATGAAATCACGCTGGCGCCGCTCGCCAGCGAGCACGTCAGGCAGTTGATCGCGGAGGCGCTGCGATGCGAGCCAAAGCGCATCGAGCCATTGGCGCACCTGGTGCATGACAAGACCGGCGGCAACCCGTTCTTCGTGATCCAGTTCCTGCACGCCCTTGTTGACGAGGATCTGCTCGCCCTCGATCATGGGGCGAGGCATTGGCACTGGGATCCAGACCGCATCCATGCCAAGGGCTACACCGATAATGTTGTGGACCTGATGGCCGGCAAGCTGACCCGCCTGCCGGCGGGGACTCTGCACGCGTTGCAGCAGCTTGCCTGCCTCGGGAACGTCGCCGAGGTCGCCGCGCTGTCTACCGTTCTCGGGCGACCGCCGGCGCAGGTCCACGCGGCGCTGTGGGAGGCGACCCGCCAGCAGCTAGTCGAGCGACAGGACACTTGCTACGCCTTTGTCCACGATAGGGTCCATGAAGCTGCATATTCACTGATCCCTGAAACCTCGCGCACCGAGGCCCATCTGCGCATCGGGCGCCTGCTCGCCGCGCAGACCCCCCCGGAGAATCGAGAGGAGGAAATTTTCGAGATCGTTGGCCAACTCAATCGCGGCGCCGCTCTGATCACCGCGCAGCATGAACGGGAGCAACTGGCGGAGTTCAACCTCCTCGCCGGCCAGCGTGCCAAGGCATCCACTGCCTATGCATCGGCTCTCACCTATCTGGTGAGCGGTGCGGAACTGCTGGACGGCGATTGCTGGCCGCGCAGGCACGGCCTGATGTTTGCGCTGGAGCTGAACCGGGCCGAATGCGAATTCCTGACGGGGCAGTTGTCCGTGGCAGATGAGCGCCTGGCGGCGCTGTCAGCGCGCGCCACAACCACGGTCGAGAAAGCCTTGGTCACATGCCTGCAACTGGATGTCTACTTGGTCCTGGATCGCAGCGACCGCGCGGTCGCGGTTTGTCTGGCCTACCTGCAGCATGTCGGCATCCAGTGGTCACCCCATCCGGACGATGCGGACGTGCGGAGCGAATACGATCGCATCTGGTCGCAGTTGGGTGATCGAACCATCGAGGAACTGGTCGATTTGCCGCTGATGGAGGACGCGGCCACCCTTGGGACCGTCGAGGCACTGAGCAAGCTATTCGCGCCGGCCTTGCAGACCGATGCAAACCTGGCTTGCCTGACGATTTGCAAGGCGGTCAGCCTCAGCCTTGAGTATGGCAACTGCGATGCCTCTTGCGTGCTTTACGCCAACGTCTGCCGGGTCGCGGGGCGGCGTTTCGGCGACTATCAGGCCGGATACCGGTTCGGCCTGCTCGGGTGCGAGCTCGTCGGCCGGCGCGGACTCAAGCGCTTTGAGGCCAAGACTTATCTGTGCTTCTCGATTTTTGTCGTGCGCTGGCTGAAACCCGTGCGGACCTGCCGGGAACTGTTGCGTCGCGCCTTTACCGCGGCGAACCGGATCGGAGACCTGCCGTATGGTGCCTACGCCGGCAATAGCCTCAACTCCGACCTGCTGTTTGGTGGCGAGTCGCTGGCCGAGGTACAGCGCGAAGCAGAACAGGGTCTTGCCTACGCCAAGAAGGTGCGTTTCGGCCTTGTCATCGACTTCATCACCACGCAGCTCGCGCTCATCCGAATGCTACGCGGCCTGACACCGAGGTTCGGGTGCTTTGATGACGGACAGTTCGCAGAGCTTGACACCGAAGCCCATCTGGCGAGCTGCCCTGACCTGGCGTTGGCCGAGTGCTGGTACTGGATCCGGAAACTGCAGTCGTACTATCTCGCCGGCGACTATGCGGCAGCCCTGGCAGCCGCAGCGAAGGCGCAACCGCTGCTCTGGACCTCCACGTCGTTCTTTGAGGAAGCCGAGTATCATTTTTACAGCGCGTTGGCTCACGCCACCCGGTGTGACTTCGCGCCCGCCAGCGAGYGGGCGCAGCATTTGGATGCGATGACTGCGCACCACCACCAGATCGAGGTCTGGGCGCAACACTGTCCGGACAACTTCGCGGACCGCGCCATGCTCGTCGGTGCCGAGATCGCCCGCGTCCAAGGCAACGTGGTAGATGCCGAACAGCGCTACGAGCAGGCCATCCGCGCAGCGCAGGACAGCGGCTTTGTCCACATTGAGGCGCTCGCCAACGAACTCGCGTCCCGCTTCTATTCAGCACGTAGTCTCGCGAAGATCGCCCGTGTGTATCTGCAGGACGCCCGCTACGGCTACTTGCGGTGGGGCGCCGAAGGGAAGGTGCGGCAACTCGAGGAGAGCTATCCGTTCCTGAGGACGGAAGAGACCGCRCCCGGCCCGACGAGCACGATCGCCACGCCGGTCGAGCACCTGGACCTCGCCACCGTGCTCAAGGTATCGCAGGCCGCCTCGGGCGACATCGTGCTGGACAAGCTCATCGCCATGGTCATGCGCACGGCTATCGAGCAGGCCGGCGCGGAATGCGGCCTACTGATCCTGGCGGACGGCGCCGAGCAGCGGATCGCAGCGCAGGCAACGACCGGCGGCGATGCCATCGATCTGCAGCTACGCGATGAGCCGGTAAGCGCGCAGATGCTGCCTGAGTCGATTCTCTACCACGTTCTGCGTACCCGGGAGAGTGTCGTTCTCGACGATGCCGCGTCCGAGCCTTCTTTTGCTGCAGATCCCTACATCCGTCAGCGCCGCGCCCGATCCATTCTGTGCATGCCCATGATCAACCAGGCAAAGCTCACGGGCGCGCTTTACCTCGAGAACAACCTGACGGCCTGCGCGTTCAGCCCGACCCGGATTGCCGTGCTGAAGCTGGTGGCTTCGCAGGCCGCAAGCTCGCTGGAGAATGCCCGCCTGTACCGTGACCTCGCGGAGCGGGAGGGCAAGATCCGGCGCCTCGTCGATGCCAACATCATCGGGATCATTGTCTGGAATGCCGGCGGTGACATCATCGAAGCCAACGACGCATTCCTTCGCATGGTGGGATACGAGCGGGAGGATCTGGTTTCGGGTCGCGTGCGCTGGATAGACCTGACGCCCCCGGAATCGCGCCAGGACAGCGAACAGGCCCTGGCGCAGGCGGTGCAGACGGGCCGCGCCCAACCCTTCGAGAAGGAGTACATCAGGAAGGACGGCAGCCGCGTACCCGTCATCGTCGGTCTGGCGACGTTCGCCGACAGCCGAAAGGAAGGAGTCGCGTTCGTCCTCGACCTGACCGAGCGCAAGCAGGCGGAAGAACGGGTCCGCGAGAGCGAGCGGCGCTATCGCGACGTGCAGACGGAGCTCGCGCACGCTACCCGCCTCGCCACCATGGGGCAGCTCACGGCCTCGATCGCGCACGAAGTCAACCAACCGATCGCTGCGACGGTAACCAATGCCCAGGCCGCGCTGCGCTGGCTGAGCGCCCGGCCGCCCGACATCGACGAGGTCGGACAGGTGCTTGGGCGGATCATCAAGGATGCCAATCGGGCCGCTGATGTGCTGCACCGTATCCGCGAGCTGGTCAGGAAGGCGCCACCGCGCAAGGAGCCGGTGGACATTAACGAGGCGATCCGCGAGGTGATCGAGCTGACCCGGGGAGAGACCGCCAAGAGCGGTGCCTCGGTCCGGACGCAACTCTCGGACGGCTTGCCAGATATCGAAGGCGACCGCGTCGCGCTGCAGCAAGTGCTGCTGAACCTCATCATCAACGCGCTCGAGGCGATGCGCGAAGTCAGCGACGGCACGCGGCAATTACTTATCAGCTCAGGGGTTGCGGAACCCGGGTGCGTGCTCGTCACCGTGCGTGATTCGGGGCCTGGCTTTGCTCCGCAGAGTGCCGATCACGCCTTCGTGCCCTTTTATACAACCAAGCCCACCGGTCTTGGAATGGGGCTGTCGATCTGCCGTTCGATCATCGATGCGCATGGCGGTCGTCTGTCGGTCAGCGCCAACCTGCCGCGCGGCGCGATCGTTCAGTTCACCGTGCCCGCCTATCGGTCCGATCCGTCCTGATTGCCGCGCAGTGCGAGGGCCAGAAGTGCCGCAGAGGTGCCCGTTTCGACACTGTTCGGGCCGTCTAATGGGACAAGGCCACATCGGGGAGAAGCAACGTACCAAATGGGAATCCAAGGTCATGTCGCAATCGGCCAGAACAAGGACTACCATTCAAGCCGAGATAGGCGCTCAACTTTGGAGACTGCCACCCGATCTGCACTGCGGGATGCGGCAATGGAGCCGGCACCTGTCGTGAGAACAGGATTCGATGAGGTCAATCCTTCCTCAGCGCAATAGCGATCATGCTGCATTCCATCCCTATACCGCCCGAAACCGTCAAGAAGTGGCAAGAGATTGTCAATCTGCTCGCCGAGATCATGCGCGTTCCTTCCGCACTGATCATGCAAGTAGAGCCGCCGAACATAAAGGTCTTCGTATCCAGCGAGTMCACAGGGAATCCTTACGATCCGGCCGAAACCGCGCCTTTGAACACGGGGCTGTATTGCGAGACCGTGATGAAGACGCGCCAACCGCTGCTTGTTTCTGACGCTCTCCAGGACGAGGCGTGGAAATCGAACCCTGATATCAAACTCGGAATGATCTCGTACCTGGGTGTCCCGATCAGTTGGCCCGATGGCGAGATCTTCGGAACGATTTGCGCGCTTGACAAAGAGAGAAACGACTATTGCGAGCCCTTCCTCAGGCTTCTGCTCATGTGCCGCGACGTGTTGCAGGCTGACTTGAAATCCTTGACGATACTGAACCAACAGCTTGAAGAGCGCGAAGCCAAGATCCAGCGCTTGGTCGACGCCGACATTATCGGCATCTTCATCTGGGAACTCGGAGGCCGCATCATCGAGGCCAACGACGCATTCCTCCRCATCCTGGGTTACGAACGTCGGGATCTCATCTGCAGTCACCTCCGCTGGATCGACCTGACGCCGCCGGAATGGCTGGAGCGCGATGTCCACCAATGGCTGCCAGAGCTCAGGAGGACTGGCCGACTGCAACCGTTCGAGAAGGAGTATTTCCGAAGGGATGGCAGCCGGGTGCCCGTGCTGATCGGCGTGGCGAGCTTCGATGAAAGCGCGGATCAGGGTGTCGCATTCGTGCTCGATTTGACCGAACGTAAGCGCGCGGAGGCCGAAGCGCGCGAAAGCGAGCGCCGCTACCGCGAGATCCAGACCGCGTTGGCACACGCAAACCGCATCACGACGATGGGGCAGATCACAGCCTCGATCAGCCATGAGCTGAAGCAACCAATCTTCGCGTGCGCCGCCAATGCCGAGGCGGGTCTACGCTGGCTTGGCGCCCGGCTGCCAAATTTGGAGGAGGTTCGGCTGGCGTTGGAGCGTATCACCAACGACGCAAAGCGCGCCGGCGAGATCATGAACCGCATACGTGGTCTCGTCAAAAATGCCCCGATGTATATGGAATGTGTCCAGATCAACGAAGCGATTCGTGATGTCATTACCCTGACGCGCGGTGAAGCCATGAAACACAACGTTTCCGTGCAGATGGAGCTTGCAGAGGACCTGCCACTCGTTCAAGGCGACCGGGTACAACTCCAACAGGCGATGCTGAACCTGATTGTCAACGCCATTGAAGCGATGAGCACGGTTGACGACGGACCGCGGGAACTGACGATTAGCACCAGCAAGGATGAGCCGAGTGCCGTCCTTGTAGCGGTGCGCGATTCGGGGCCGGGTGTCGCAGCCGAGAACATCGCGCACCTCTTTGAGCCGTTCTATACGACGAAGAGCGGGGGAATGGGCATCGGGCTGTCCATATGCCGCTCGATCGTACAAGCGCACGGCGGAACGCTACGGCTGGACGCGAATATGACTCGCGGCGCCGTATTTCAGTTTACCGTGCCCGCCTATCCTACCGATTTGTCCTGATAGCGCCTCCATTGCATCGTCCGGATGCCGATAAGGCATGGTAAGCACCGAAGTCATCCCGGGGTAGGCACTTACCGAGCCCCTCGGCGTTTCCTCTTTAGCACCAATGCGTCAGTCCGTAACATGAAGGGGCCAGGCGAGGCGACCACCACCGCGGACACCGTTGTCCGCATTGAATTCAGTCAGACAATTCAGGTCGAGTGCACGGATTTTCTCCGTCATGAAGTCGATGAAGACGCGAATGCGAGTCGGCAAGTGTTGCCGACTGAGGTAGCAGATGTAGTGCCCTCGGTCATCGGGGGCATGCCCGGCCAGCGCCATGACGAGTTCGTTAGCTGCGAAGTGGTCGCAGACCTGGTAGCCGGCCATCTGTGCAATGCCCCGTCCCTCCAGAACCGCTTGCAGCACCAGATCGGCATCGTTGAACGTGAGACGGGCAGTCGGCATGTATTTCCGCACGTGACCGTCGACCTTGAATTCCCATTCGAACACCCGGCCGCTGGAAAAGCGGAAGTTGATGCACTCGTGCTGGCTCAGATCGTCCAGCGTCTGCGGCAGGCCGTGTGTGGCCACATAGGATGGCGCCGCGCAAAGCGCCATCTGCATCGGAATGAGTTGCTTGGCAATGATGCTGGAGTCCTCGATGCGGCCTTTGCGGAACGCGACGTCGATTTTCTCGGAGGCAAAGTCGGTCGGCCGGTCGTCGAGCAGCAGATCGATGCCGATCTCGGGGTAGGCTTTCATGAATATCTCCAGCAGCGGCGCGACCACCTTTCTGCCGAAACCTACCGTCGAGCTGATACGGACAATGCCGCGCGGCGGGCCCTGGCGCAGCTCCAGCATGTCATTCATGGCCTCTACGATGTGCGTGACACCCTGGTGACAGTTCTCGAAGAACCGTTGGCCTTCGCTCGTCAATTGAGTGGTGCGCGTGGTGCGCAAAAAGAGTCGCGTACTCAACAATGCTTCGAGTTTCTGGACGTTCCGGCTGACTGCTGGTCTGCCGATGCCCAAACGCTCGGCGGCCTTGGTGAAACTCCCCTCGTTCGCCACGGCTATGAATGCCATGATGCCTGTATAACTCGCGGCAAAACTCGTGGACAACGCGTCAGCGCGATTCGGCAAGCTGAGACGAATGCCGCGCTCCGATGAGTCTGATTGATCATTTCCGCTGGCCCGAAACATGTCGTTGGTAGCCCGGGATCAGTCTTTTTTGGCCTGCGCGAGCCACTGGTCGAGACTGATGCGGCCAATCCGCGCGTCGCCGAGCGGCACGAGCGACTGTTGTTCGACACGCCCGCCGTAGTACCGCGCGTCGCGATCCGTCACTACCGGGCGTGCGTCGCCCACTGATTTTAGATAACGCGCGACGATGTCCGCGAAGGGTGCGCGGTCCGGGCCCGCGATCTCGACCGTGCCGTTCAGCGGGGCAGCGAGTGCAACCTGTGCGAGAGCGCTCGCGACGTCATTCGCGGCGATCGGCTGAAACAGCCCATCGCCGACGCGCGCTGTGCCGCCCTCAGTGCTGAAATCCGCGATACCGCCGATGAATTCCATGAATTGCGTCGCGCGCACGATCGTGTATGGCACCCCCGCTGCTTCGACCCCCTCCTCCTGCGCGACCTTGGCAGCGAAATACGCGTTCTCYGCCATGCGGTCGGCGCCGACGATCGACAGCGCGACGTGATGGCGCACGCCTGCGGCCACTTCAGACTTGCCGAGATTGCGCGCCGAGGTGCGGAAGAAATCGAGCACCGCCTGGGGCTCCCATGACGGCGCATTCGTCACATCCACGACGACGTCCGCGCCCGCGAGCGCGTCGCTCAGGCCGTCGCCCGTAACTGTGTTCACACCGCTGCGCGGCGACGCGGCGAGCACCTCGTGGCCCGCCTTGCTGAGCAGCGCGGCAACACGCGAGCCGATCAGGCCGGAACCACCGATTACGACGATCTTCATGGCAAATTCTCCCATATGAAAGGAAATGGTTGCGCGGAGGCGCCTGGCGGGTCTCATATCGCGTAATAACGCTCGCCGCCGTCGCATCGCGTCAACCTAGACGAAGCGGCCATACCGGAGATTGGCCAGCATGCGATAACGGAGATGCCAACAATGCACGACACCAAGCACACCCCATGCGCAGAAATGTTCTGCTGTTATTGATCAACGCGTATCCATTTCTTGCATCAATTCCGTGGCCTGTATTGGTTGATCACTCAATGGCAAGCGCACTGACCTCAATGCTGCATTCTGCGCTGGTCAAAGCCGGTGAAGTTGTGAGCCGATTAACATGAGAGCTTCCAAGGCGAGGCACCACCAACGTACCTCCGTTGAAGTCACTATCGTAGGTACGAAGTCCATACCTGGGTAGATACGCATCAGAACACTCACTGTTTCCTCCTCGACACCAATTGGTGAAACTGCGGCACTGTTCCAGAAGCCAGTGGGCAGGCAGCTTGCGGACGACTCTGGCATAAGAGCCCGCATACGCCCGCTAACGTCGTCGAGTACTCTCGCCGAAAGACGCGCGGCTTCTACTCCAGGGCGCAATCCAACCGATGGACCTGGTTGCGAGGGAGTGCGGCTTTGGCAGCAAAGAGCGGATATGCGTGGCTTTACACTTCGGACTCTGCCCCCGCGAATACCGCCTGAAGGTGTATCGACAAGGCGCCAAGTTACGATCTTCTGCCAGCCAACCCCACCTTGATCGACCTTCTCCAGCACCAAGGCCGATGTAGGCTGCCTGCGCAGCGTCTGATTGATGCAAAGTTGGAAACACTGTGCGTCCCGAGCCGATCTGGTGCGGTCTCATGCTTTTACCTAGCATGCAATATTCGTCAACAGGCGCCTGGTGGATATCGTATGGACAACGAGAGATTGCAACCTCCACCCCTTACGTTGCTCGACAAGTACCGGGGGCAAGGATTCACTGCGCTCTATACGACAACGGTCACGGTGTCGGGGGGAGAGTCCGGACACGGCCGTGCATCGGGCGTCGCGAGATCCGACGATGACAACCTCATCCTCGATCTGCGATTGCCCCTCGCGCTGGGCGGGCCGGGAAGCGGCACCAATCCCGAGCAGCTTTTTGCCGCCGGCTACGCCGCTTGCTTTCATGGGGCGCTGAGTCTCCTGGCAAAGCGCGAGCGGATTGATATCCAAGGGGCAACGGTTGCGGTCGAGGTCTCTTTCGGCCGCGATCCTATGGACGGGGGCTATGCCCTGATTGCCGACGTTAGCGTCCGTATGCCGGGCGTAGACAGGCATGTCGCGGAAGAGCTCGTTCGCAATACGGAGCGCCTCTGCCCGTATGCAAAGATGGCCCGTGAGGGGATACGCAGCGTTGTCACGGTTTCGGGCTGAGCATTGGACCTCGATGCATGCCATCGACTGCGGTAAAAGTTCGTGGTTATCTTCAATGCCTGGCGGACAGATTGGTGTCGAAGCGGCAACAGAGTGCGCACCTTGCCGGTACTACTGCCCCCCCCGATGGACGGCTACGATGCATCCCAAGCAGGTCCTGCGGCAAATTGTTCGACGCAGGTTCGGCGAACACAACCCCTCCAGCTCAGGAACAAAGATCATGACGCAACGCCTCAACTACTTTCAGCACTCCTCGGAACTGACAAAAAAGCTCGTGGAGCTTGGCGCGCTGTTTGCGAAAACGACTATCGAGTCGCAGATCCGCGAACTCGTGGAGATTCGCGCGTCACAGCTCAACGGCTGCGCWTTTTGCGTCGACATGCATATCAARACGGCGAAGATCCACGGCGAGCGCGAACTGCGCCTGYATCACGTGRYGRTCTGGCGCGAGTCGACACTGTTCTCGCCGCGCGARCGCGCCGCGCTGGMATGGACCGAGGTGTTGACCCAGCTTCCCGCCCAAGGCGTGTCGGATGATATCTACGAACGAGTACGCACTCAGTATTCCGAAAAGGAGCTGTCAGATCTCACGTTCCTCGTGGGCGCGATCAATAACTGGAATCGCCTGAACGTAGCGTTTCGCATGGTGCCGGGCTCGTTGGACAAAATGTTCGGGCTCGACAAGGCCAATCTGGAGTAATGCCATGAAGGGGCGTCATTTCGATTGCGGCACCCCTGATGTTGTCGTGCCTGCTGGTTGCACAGCCGGCAGTCGCCGAGCCGGAGGCCAAAGTCACGCCGCTGGCCACGGAGCTGTTGCCCGAATATCCGGGCAAGGAAGCCCAGATGATCGTCGTGGAGTATCCGCCAGGCAGTGTCGATCCCGTGCACCGTCACCACGGGCACGCCTTCATTTATGTGATCGAGGGCAGCATCGTCATGGGGGTTAAGGGCAGCAAGGAGGTGACGCTCAAGGCTGGCGATACGTTCCACGAAGGGCCGCAACGACATCCATACCGTCGGACGTAATGCCAGTTCCACGCAGCCGGCCAGGTTTGTCGTTTTCCTGCTCAAGAACAAGGGCGCACCGATCCTGACCCCGGTGAAGTAGAAGAGCCGTTCGCGCAGGCACCGGCAACGCCGGTGCATCTTCTGCGGATAGGAATGACTCCACCGCAGTGTTCCTGCCGCGCTCCCTGTTTTCCAAGAGAGACGATCCGTCGGTCCGCACGCGACCGGGGGGCGGCTCTTTGCCATTCGACACAACACCTGAGCAGGATCATGAGCATGTCGACAACGATTCCCTCGCGCCGCGATCTGCTGATCGTCGCATCGCAGCGCCATCATCGAGCGCGCCGCTTCGCCGGACCCGCCGTTTCCGCGCTGATGGTCGCCGCGTTGGCCGGCTGTGCCAACTATGCCGGCATCAAGAGCGACAAGCACATCACCGACGCCACCAGCTACGCCACCACGCAGAGCATCCCCGCCGAGCAAGGCCGCTGGCCCTCAGCCGACTGGGCCGGCCAGTTCGGCGACACGCAACTCAAAGCGCTGATCGACGAGGCGCTGATCGGCAGCCCTTCGCTCGAAAAGGCCCGTGCCCGCGTGGCCGCCGCTACCGCGTTCAGCGAAGGCGCCAACGCCAACACATTGCCGCAAGTGGGTGCCGGTTACTCCTGGACGCGCCAGCGCTTTTCGGAAAGTACGCTGATACCGCCCCCCTTCGCTGGCTCGTGGCAGTCCGAGAACAAGGGCTTCATTAATGCATCGTATGAACTCGACCTGTGGGGCAAAAACCGGGAGGCGCTCAAGTCTGCGGTGTCCGCGCTGCGTGCCAGCGAGGCCGAGGCGGAACAGGTCAAGCTGGCACTCAGCAGCGCAATTGCCCGTGCCTATAACGAACTAGCGCGCCTCTACGCGCTGCATGACATCGCCAAGGATGAAGTGAAGCAGCGCCGCGAAGTGCTGCGCGTGTCCAACGGGCGCGTCACCATGGGCCTGGATACCGAGGTCGAAAAGCGCACCGCGGAAGCCAACCTGGCCGCAAGCGCAGTTGCGTTGTCCTCGCTAGCCGGCGGCATCCAGCGCACGCGCTACCAGCTGGGCGCATTGCTCGGACAGGGCCCGGACCGCGGCATGGCGATCGACCGTCCGGCCCTCGAAGTCGGCGACGACGTCCGCCTACCCGACAACCTGCCGGCCGATCTGGTTTCGCGGCGCCCGGATATCGTCGCCGCGCGCTGGCGCGTGGACGCGATCCTTCACGACATCAAGGTGGCCAAGGCCGAGTTCTATCCGGACATCAACCTGAGCGCCATGATCGGCCTCGATGCCTTTGGCTGGGGCCGCTTCCTGCGGGCCGCCAGTCGCACCGCCTCGTTTGGGCCTGCGATTCACCTGCCGATCTTCGACGGAGGAGCACTGCGCGCCCAACTCAAGGGCCGCTATGCCGAATTCGACTTCGCCGTGGCCAACTACAACGAGACTCTGGTCAATGCCTTGACCGATGTTGCCACGCAACTCTCGGACATCCGTGCTATCGACACGCAGATCGACAATGCCGTGCGTACCGATACCGCCGCGCAACGCGCTCTGACCTTGGCGCTGGCGCAATACAAGGCTGGCCTGACCACGCAACTGACGGTGCTGAATGCACAGACCAACGCGTTGGCCAGCAGGCAGATACTCGCCAACCTGCGCATGACGCGTCGCGACCGGCAGGTCGCGTTGGCCGCTGCGCTGGGCGGCGGCTATACGGATACCTTTTACTCGACCGGACAAGCGGCGCTCGCCCGCTGATTCCGCTTTCAGTGAACACGAACAGGTGACGCCATGCACGAAACGACCAATTCCGCCCCCGCCGCTGAACAGATCAGCGCCCAGTCAACCGCCGGCACCCGGCCCGCCAGCAAGGACACCCGCAAGCACCTGCTTGCCCTGGTCGGCTTAACCACAGCGCTCGCGGCAGCCAGCTACGGCGTGTACTACTACACAGTGGCTCGATTCCACGAGGAAACCGATGACGCCTATGTCAATGGCAACCTGATCCAACTCACGCCGCAAGTGAGCGGCACGGTGGTAGCAGTCAACGCCGACGATACACAGATCGTCAAGGCCGGCGAGCCCATAGTCACGCTCGACGCTGCCGATGCAAAGATTGCGCTCGCCAATGCCGAGGCAGCGCTTGGCCAGACCGTGCGGCAAGTTAGCGCGCTCTATCTCAACAACAATGTACTGGCCGCGACGGTGCAGCAGCGCCAGACCGACCTCGCTCGCGCAAAGGACGATCTGCGCCGCCGCACCGAGGTTGTCGAATCCGGTGCGGTGGCCGCCGAAGACGTCGCCCACGCCCGCGACGCACTCAAGGCCGCCGAAGCCGCGCTCGAGACCGCGCGTCAGCAGCTTGCCTCCAACCATACACTGACAGACCAGGCCACCGTTGCCGACCATCCCAGCGTCCTGGCCGCCGCGTCCAAAGTGCGGGAAGCCTACTTGGCCCATGCTCGCAACACACTTCCCGCGCCCGTCACCGGCTACGTGGCGCGCCGCTCCGTGCAGGTTGGCCAGCGCGTGGCCCCCGGCAACCCGCTGATGGCCATTGTGCCGCTCGACGGCGTGTGGGTCGACGCCAATTTCAAGGAAGTTCAGCTCCAGCACATCCACATCGGCCAGCCGGTTGAACTGCATGCCGACCTGTATGGCAGCAATGTGACCTACCACGGCAAGGTGGTGGGCTTCTCGGCCGGCACCGGCAACGCGTTCTCGGCCCTACCCGCGCAGAATGCCACCGGCAACTGGATCAAGGTGGTGCAGCGCGTGCCCGTGCGCGTTCAGCTCGATCCGGCGGAGTTGCGCGAGCATCCGTTGCAAATCGGTCTGTCGATGCAGATCGACGTGAAAACGCGCAAGGAAGACGGCTTGCGCCTCGCGAGTGGCAGCCGCAGTGGTAACGAAGCGCCGTACCGCACGACCTATCGCACCGACGTGTTCCAGCGCTTCGGCGAGGAAGCCGATCGCGAAATCGCGCGGATCGTCTCGCAGAACCGTAACGGTACAGCCAGCGCGGAACTGGCGGCTGAACACGCGGCGCAACAAAAGCAGAAGGCCGGACCCCACCCGGCACGGCGCAGTATGCAAGCGGCCCCAGGCGCGTCAGCACATCGCGCCGAGTCGCCAGCCGCATAGGCAGCGCGCTCCGGCAATGGCCTGCCTCTGCTCATAGAGCTGACGCAACGGTTATATCACTCGTCACATCCAACCCGCGAACGCATCATGCAGTCCCAAGCCCAGACCACACTCGTGCCAATCCCATTGACCGGAGCCAAACTTGTAGCGGGTAGCTTCGCCGTGGCTCTCGCCACKTTCATGAACGTGCTGGACTCGTCSATCGCCAACGTCGCGATCCCGACGATTTCCGGCAACCTTGGCGTCTCCGTGGACGAAGGCACCTGGGTCATTACACTGTTCGCCGCCGCTAACGCCGTGGCAATACCGCTGACCGGCTGGTTAACCCAGCGCGTCGGCCAGATCCGCCTGTTCGTGGGTGCCATCCTCATGTTCGTGCTGTCGTCGTGGCTGTGCGGCATCGCACCCAACCTGGCCATGCTGTTGGCCGCGCGCATATTGCAGGGCGTGGTAGCGGGCCCCCTGATTCCGCTCTCGCAATCGATCCTGCTGTCCTCCTATCCCAAGGAGAAGAATGCCGTGGCACTTGCGCTGTGGGCGATGACGGCCACGGTTGGGCCCATCGCCGGCCCGGCCCTGGGCGGGTGGATGACCGACAGCTATTCGTGGTCGTGGATCTTCTACATCAATGTCCCTGTCGGACTGTTCGCTGCAGCCGTCACCTGGGCGATCTACCGTGACCGCGAAACGCCGACGCGCAAGCTGCCGATCGACCTCGTGGGCCTGGCCTCGCTCATCACCTGGGTAGCGTCGCTGCAGATCATGCTCGACAAGGGCAAGGACCTGGACTGGTTCAGCTCGCCGGTCATTGTCACCCTTGCCATCGTCGCGCTGCTCAGCTTCCTTTTCTTCGTGATCTGGGAACTGACCGAAGCGAATCCGATCGTCGACCTGCGCCTGTTCAAGGGCCGCAATTTCCTGACCGGTACGGTCGCCATCTCGGTGGCCTTCGCCGTTTTCTTTGCTAACCTGGTCGTCCTGCCTCAGTGGATGCAGCAATACCTGGCATACCCCGCCGTCGACGCCGGTCTGGCGATGGCGCCGCTGGGCATCTTTGCCGTTCTGCTTGCGCCGGTGGTGGGCAAGATCCTGCCCAGGTCGGACCTGCGCGTCCTCGCCACACTTTCCTTCCTCGGCTTTGCCGGCGTGTTCTTCATGCGCTCGCAGTACAGCATCGGCGTAGACACTTTCACGCTTGTACTGCCGACATTGCTGCAAGGCATTCCAACCGCGCTGTTCTTCGTCCCGCTGACGGCAATCATCCTGTCGGGCCTGCCGCCGGAAAAAATGCCGGCCGCCGCCGGCCTGTCCAACTTCGTCAGGGTGTTCTGTGGCGCAGTGGGCACGTCGCTGGCCACGACCGGCTGGAACAACCGGGCCGTGCTGCACCACGCGCGCCTTGTGGAGCAGGCCAGCCCGAACAACCCACTGTATGGCGCGGCCATCAATTCGATCCAGTCCACTCTTGGCTTATCCCCCCAGCAAGCCATTGCCTGGTTCGAGCGCAGCCTGAACACGCAAGCCATCATGCTCGGCCTAAACGACATATTCTGGATTTCAGGCGTGATCTTCGCCGCCATCATTCCGTTGATCTGGTTCACGAAGCCCGACAAGGGGGCCATGTCCGGCACCGCGGCCTCCGCCCACTGATACTCGGYCTGCGTTCTGCCACACTGCCGCGAGATGCGCATCATGCACTTGGGAAAATCGTACACATTATTCGAATTCACGCTCTGGTCGAGACGGCAACTCTATGCCTCCCTCGCATGCAGTTCGCTGCCCGTTTTCCTCTACCAGTTCCTCGGGGTGAAATGGCTGTCGATCCCGGTCTCCGTTGTGGTGCTGCTGGGCACGGCCACGTCATTCATCGTGGGTTTCAGGAACGTGCAGACCTACGGCAGGGCCCTGGAGGCACAGCAGATCTGGACTGACATCCTGAATGGCAGCCGGAGTCTGGGTGTGATGAGCCGGGACTTTCCGGCAGGACCGGCGGCGGGGCGAGAACTGATTCTCCGGCATTGCGCGTGGCTGACGGCACTCCGCTATCAACTGAGAAGCCCACGCATCTGGGAAAATGCGGGCAAGGTAGCCAATGTGGAGTACCGGAAATACTACCGGGTTCCCGAGTGGGAGACGCCATTGGAACTGGCGCTTGCGCGCTATCTGCCACTGGCCGAACTCGACTCGGTTCTGCACGCCGAGAGCAGGACAACCCGCTTGCTGGGAACGCAAGCGGCAACAATCAGGCGGTTGCTTGATGTCGGCGAGATCAGCAATGCCTTCTATCTGGAATTCGTTGGATCAATCAGGGGCCTCTTCGCGCAGCAAGGAAGGGCAGAGCGTGTCAAGGACTATCCATATCCCAGGCAATACGAGGTCATAAACAAGCTCTTTGTCCGTACCTTTTGCCTGCTGCTGCCCTTCGGCATTCTTACGGAGTTCGAAAAGCTCAATGACAGCGTTTCAGGCGTCATGCATGGCAATATGATCTGGCTGGTCATTCCATTCAGCACGATGATCTCGTGGATGTACCTAGTGCTGGAGCAGGTGGGTGAAAGCACGGAAAACCCGTTCGAAGGAAACCCCAATGACGTGCCCATGGCGCAGATCAGCTGGAAGATCGAAAGCGAGCTCATGGACATGCTTGGCGAGAAGAGCGATGTCCTCGAACCAACGACAGAGCACGGTATTGTCCTCTAGACCATTCACTGGCCCGCCGGACGCCTGCCCTTCGGGCGGGGCGCGAACGTCTGCATCAGGCGATTTTGGGTGATCGTCCCTTTGCTGCAGATTGATACGGCGACCGTCCGGAAAGCCTCTCGCAGCGAGGCTTTCCGACTTCCCTTTATATCGAGAATGTCGAGTCTTTCGCAAATCGTTGATTCACAGGAAATTTGGGAGCGCGACCGTATCAACTTGCAGCAAAAGAACGATCCCCCCTTTCTGCGGGCCGCCACCACGCCGAGCACGTTCCTGACCTCGTCCAATGTGAGTTTCGACATGACCACACTCTTCGCCACAAAAGCAGCCTGCCTTGGCAAATGGGGGGCAGGGAGTGAGCGACGCGCCTGCGGCAGGGCCTACCACACGCTGATGCTACTTCTACTTGCGGGACTCAGTGCCTGCGGGTCGCTTCCTCACAATGCTCCGCGCAATCTGCCTCAGGCCGCGGCTGGCAGCGCATCCGCGGCCATGCGCGAACCCATCGACGTCGTCGACCAGACAGCCATCGCCATGTCGTTCTCTGGCGGTGGCACGCGAGCCGCAGCCTTCGCCTTCGGGGCGCTGCAGGGGCTCAACGCCATGAGAGGTCCTGGGGGCGCGTCCCTGCTCGACGACGTCGCATTCATTAGCAGCGTGTCCGGAGGCTCCATCACCGCTGCGTACTACGGTCTGCACGGCACGGCCAGCCTGGCGACCTTTCGATCAGTGCTCCTGAAGAACGGAGAGGCGGGACTTCGCTTCAGTCTCCTGAATCCGGTCAACGTTGCACGCCTCTTCGCGGGGGGGCTCAACGATCGGGAAGATCTCCAGACATGGCTCGACGAAGACGTGTTCAAGGGCGCGACGTACGCCGACATGTTCCGCCGCGGCAAGCCAATCGTTTGGATCAATGCCACGAACGTCTACTACCGGGTCGCGTTTCCGTTCAGCCAGTTGGCATTCGATGCGCTATGCAGTGATCTTGCGAGCTTTCCCGTTTCCGAGGCCGTCGCCGCATCCATGGCGGTCCCGCTCTTCTTCGCACCGATCGTCCTTCAAAAGCATCCCGAGGCTTGTAGCGCACCGCTGCCGAACCTTGACCACGCCCAGGCGCCTGGGCGATCGCTGCTGCGTGGCGCGTTGGCAAACGCCGTTCGCGGTCTCAGGGACACGTCGAAGGGAAAGTACATCAAGCTGGTCGACGGCGGGGTGTCCGACAACTACGGATTGGCTACCATTCTACAATCGCGCCTGCTGCTGGGCACGGCTTATGGTCCCATGAGCGAGAACGACGCGATCAAGGTGCGGCGGCTACTTTTCATCGTTGTTGACGCCGGTCAGGGCCCGCGCGGCGATTTGAACCAAAGCCAGATTGGCCCATCCGGAATCGAAGTCGCAAGCGCGGCCATCGACGCGGCAATGGCGACCAACGTTCGAATGAGCTATGACGCCTTCGTTCCCATGATGCAGCAGTGGCGCGACGACCTCTTGGCCTATCGGTGTGGGATGCCGTATTCTCGGCAGCAGGAGATCGCTGCACGCCTCCCAGGCTGGCGGTGCGACGAAGTCGATTTCTTCGTCACGCGGATATCGTTTGAGGTCCTCGACAAGGAGCGTGCTGCAAGTCTGAACGATCTGCCGACCAGACTTCGTCTGCCCGAGAAAGACGTCGATAGCCTGATCGAAGCGGGAAGGGATGCCATCCTTGGCAACCCGGTGATCCGCGAGTTCGAGCGCGAATCGACTGCGGCGCGATAGTCCCGCGGCACGCGGCGTGGGTGAGGCCGCGCTCTTGCTGCTCAGCCGCGGCGCTCTCCTGGCGGAGGCACGCTCCGCACGGCCGATCTCGACGCTAAGGCGCCCCGACTCCCAGATGACCGTGGTCCCTTTCCGGCCATCTACGGCCAGTGGTCCGCGCCACTATATGGACATTTGAATGTCGCCTTCGCCCAGACAACGGCCCCTCGCGTGCCGACCGTGTCCGTCGCGTTGTCGGCCGAAGCGGCCGTTCACGCTTTTCCGACCGCAACTTGTGGGCAATGTCAGGTTCCTAACGGGGCCAACCGAGGCTGTCGCCCCCTATGCGGATAGTTGCGACCTACACCGAGCGACGGCGTACTTTGCGAAGGGGGCACGGTGAAGTACGCCTGGATCGACGAGCACCGGGCCAGTACAGCGCGAGCCGCGCTTCGCCAGCATCGGGCCGTCTGGCGCAGCGGCAATCGCCAGTAGCGCGTCGAACCTGCAGTGGTCTCTCGGGTGTTGACTTGCATGCGAGCCTGCCCCGTATTTTGCAAGTGCCGGTGACCTGGCTTGGCGACACCACCTACGCGGCGGATCTAGGACCTCAGGCGGAAGCTGTGGGTCAGCCAAAAATGCAAAGATGGGTCAAACGACGGAAGCGAAAGCCGCCGCCAAAGACGGGCAAGCGACTCCCGCGCCAGATCCGTAGTGATTTTACGGCATCTTTGGTTCGACAGATCGCCATCCCCATGCTGAAACGGTCTAACTGCTATAGACAATATGCCATTGCAAGTTCGTTGCGCTTGTACCAAATTGGCGGTAAGCGTGCGGCGCCCGTCTCACCTTCCTCGGTGGCGAGCACCGGCTTCCAATTGCATAGGTAGCGTAGAGAACGTATGGGAATTTCCAGGATAGTCAGAGCGTGCGATCGGGTGCAGAACCGCGCACTATCCTGCGAGGCGCTTCGCGAGCCGTTAGCAGGGGGGCGATGGCGTGTGGCCGGTATGCCGTGGTGATGCCGCTTAGCGTGCGGAACCGATGGGTGGCAAAGCCGATGCCGGTACCCGGAAACCGGCAGCGATAATGGAGCTGCTCTACAGTCCCGACTCGCCATATGCCAGGAAAGTGCGGGTTGCGGTGCGTGAGAAAGGCTTGCTCGACATCATCGACGAGGTCGTAGTGAATCCCAACGGGAACGGCGCCGAGCTGCTTTCCCTGAATCCTCTGGCCGAGGTGCTGACCTTGCAGCGCGGTAACGGGTCATTGTTCGACAGTCCACTGATCTGTGAGTACCTGGATGGACTGTCACCGATCGAGTCTCTGATTCCGCGAGCCTTTGAACCACGAATCGACGTGCTTAGGCTGCAAGCGATAGCCGACGGAGTCATGGGCGCTACGATGGCTTTCTTTCTTGAGGCGCGAAGAACTGATACGCAGCCCTGGCTTCTCCGGAGGGAGGAGACGATTCGACGTAGCGTGGGGGTGCTGGCGGAGCGCTGGCTCCCTTCGCATACAAACCTCGGCAGCATTTCCGTGGCTTGTGCTCTGGACTACCTCTCTTTTCGGTGCCCGGACATTGAGTGGCGAAAGGAGTATCCCTCTCTGGGGGCCTGGCTTGATCTTTATGTCGATCGACCAAGCTTCTGCGAGACTGCGCCACCGAAGCACTGAAGGTAGTTGAGGAATACGGCCCGGGCAATGTCCTGGCAAGGTTCCGATCTAAGTGGTGCCTAAAAAGCATAGCTGATATAAAAGCCAACCAATTGATGGATAGCCAGATCGGTAGAAGAATAAGGCCATAGCAACTCCATGGAGACGCAGCACACGCTGCACGGAAAAATGACACGCACTAAGACCGCTACCTCTTCCCACTCGATGCTCTCTGTCTTTGCCGCCAATGGTATTGATCGGGTGTTTCTCGTGCCCGGTGAAAGCTACCTAGGCATCCTGGATGCCCTCAATGAATTTCCGGAGATTGATGTCATAACTTGCCGGCATGAAGGCGGGGCCGGCTTCATGGCATGCGCCGATGGCCGGTTGACCCGCCGGCCTGGCGTTGTGATGGTAAGCCGCGGTCCGGGCGCCACTAATGCATCGATTGCCGTCCACACTGCCCAGCAGGACGCCATACCACTGATCCTTGTGGTCGGCCAGATTCCAAAGGCGGATCTCCGAAAGGAGGCCTTTCAAGAAATCGACTATCAGCAGATGTTTGGGTCAATCGCGAAGTGGGTGGTCGAAGTGACCGACCCGGCCAAGCTGGCGGACGCGGCGTTTAAGGCGATCCGCATTGCGACTTCGGGCACGCCGGGTCCTGTCGTAATGGTCGTGCCGGAGGATATCCAGCAGCAGGAAGTTGTACAGCCAGTCTGGCAGGCAGTCCGGCACGAAGCTGTGGTACCAACAGAAGAATCCCTGGCCAAGGTCGCGGCGTTGCTGGACCACGCTAGACGTCCGCTGATTATCGCAGGTGGTGCGTTGGATTCGCCAGCCGGGCGCCATGCGCTGCAGAATCTTGCGGAGAAGTTTCATGTCCCGGTCGCGGTCTCTTTCCGGCAGCACGACATTTTCCCTTGCACGCACCAGTTGTTCGTTGGCGAGTTGGGTCTCGCCAACCCGAAGGACCAGATCGAAGCGTTTGGGACGAGCGACCTGATCATCGCACTGGGTACTCGTCTTGGCGATATCACGAGCCAGGGCTATACGTTTCCCGCGCTTCCGAAACCCCATCAGAACCTTGTTCACGTTTATCCGGATGAGCATATAGTCGGCCTTCATTTCGCTCCCGACATTGGGCTCCTGTGCGACCCCGAACTGTTCGCGGCACAGCTCGCAAATTGCGCGTGCACCTCGATCCCGAGTGAACGCATGGAATGGGCAGGCAATCTGGGGGCTATCCACAAACGAATCTCCGCTTGGCCTCTGCTCCAGGCGAGCGACGGTGTACCCTTTGTAAAGGTGGTGGAAAGGCTTGCCAATGTTGCCCCCAAGAACACCATTGTCTGTCTCGACGCGGGCACGTTCGCAGCTCCTGTCTACCGGCACTTCCCGTTTGTTTTCCCGCAGCGCCTGATGGCTCCTCTCTCCGGCGCAATGGGTTATGGTACGCCGTCGGCGGTGGCCTCTCAACTGCGGTTGAAGGATCATACTGTCGTGTGCCTAGTTGGGGACGGTGGCTTCCTGATGACGGGAAATGAAATCATTGCTGCGGTGGAACGGAATCTGCCGATCCTCTTTATTCTGTCTAACAACAATTGTTATGGCTCCATTCGTGTGCACCAAGAAAAGACCTATCCGGGTCGCCACGTCGGGACGACACTAAGCAATCCGGACTTCATAGGGATCGCCCGTTCGTTCGGTGTTGAGGCGGAGCGCCTCACGAAGCTGGAAGAGATCGACGCCGCCATTGCGCGTGGTCTGGATGCTCGACGCCCCTATTTCATTGAGGTGCAGTCGAGCCTCTCTGCCATCCTTCCCGGCACGAAATCGGAGGTGGCGGCCGTCGAACGATCCGGCAATTAAATCAGATGAATCAGGTCTCGACGTAGGAACTGCGCAACGAGGGAACATCCGCGCTCGGTTCTGTATATGAGACACGCCTGGCAGGCRGGTAGATCAGATCACACCGCCTAGGATGAAACGTTGCGCCGAGCCCGAAAGACCAATACTGGTCCGTGGGCCATGCGGCAAGAGCCAAATCAAGGATACGACATGAAACTCTCTCGCCCCGATCTCTTCCGAGAAGCCGCATACCTTGCGGGCAGGTGGAATCCCTGTGGGAATGAAGCCCTGGAAGTTCGGAATCCATCGACCGGAGAGGTTATTGGCTATGTGCCCAATATATCTGCTGCTCAGACCAAGGAAACCATTGGCGTAGCCGAACTCGCGTTTCATGAGTTCAAGCGACTGACGGGCAAGCAGCGTGCGGCGCTGATCCGCAGATGGTACGAGCTAGTGCTCGAGCACAAAGAGGATCTTGCAGTGATCATGACCGCCGAGCAAGGCAAGCCACTTGCCGAATCGCGCGCGGAGATCGACTACGCGGCTGCCTATCTCGAGTGGTTCGCGGAAGAAGCGAAGCGCGTATATGGCGATACGATTCTTGCGCCAAAATCCTCGCAGCGCATCTCCGTAACCAAGCAGCCCGTCGGTGTCTGCGCGGCAATTACACCCTGGAATTTTCCGTCGGCTATGGTAACGCGCAAGGTAGGTCCTGCTCTGGCAGCCGGATGTACTGTTGTCCTCAAACCTGCACAGCAGACTCCCTTCTCTGCGTTGGCGCTTTGTGTACTGGCCGAAGAGGCTGGCTTTCCTCCAGGCACAATCTCGGTACTGACCGGAGAAGCCGCCGAGATTGGCGGAGAGTTGCTGAGCAACCCGGCGGTCCGCAAACTGTCGTTTACCGGCTCCACGCCTGTCGGCAAGATGCTGATGGCCGCCGCTGCTGAAACGGTCAAGAAGCTGTCTCTGGAACTCGGCGGCAATGCTCCGTTCATCGTGTTTGAGGACGCCGATCTTGATGCTGCCGTCGTGGGCGCCATGGCCTCGAAGTTCCGCAATGCAGGTCAGACTTGTGTCTGTGCAAATCGATTCTTGGTGCATACCTCGTGCCACGACGAGTTTGTTGCCAAGCTCTCCGCGGCAGTGTCTGGCATGACAATGGGGGATGGCTTCGAGCCTGAATCTCAACTCGGCCCGCTCATCGACGAGAAGGCGATCCACAAGGTCGGCAGGCTCGTCAAGGAGGCCGTGGACGGCGGCGCGACTGTGCTAGCGGGCGGCCATCAGCACAAAGCCGGACCGTTGTTCTACGCCCCAACAGTGTTGACGGACGTGACTTCCAACATGGAAATCTCTCGAGAAGAGATCTTCGGGCCGGTCGTAGCAGTACAACGCTTCTCAGACGATGCCGAAGCGGTCCAGATTGCAAACGGCACGCCCTACGGATTGGCGGCCTACTTTTACACCAAGGATCTGAATCGTGCACTACGCATCTCCGAGGCGCTCGATTTCGGCATTGTTGGTATTAATGAAGGCGCTGTTTCAACGGAGGTCGCGCCTTTCGGCGGCGTCAAGGAGTCTGGCTTTGGGAAAGAAGGCTCGATGTACGGGATTGAGGAATACCTCGAGAAGAAGTACGTTTGCATCGGAAACGTTCAATGAATCAACCCGTCGGTTAGTCGGGATGGACAGCGCCTAGCGTGTAGCGCATGTATGGAGCGCGGCCCTGCTGGCACCAGATAGTGCCAAACGATCGCGGAATTGTGACGCGGCGGGAGTGAGGGGACCCCAAAAAACGATAGGTGGTGATAAGCTATGCCGATATTATCTGGGAGTCGCGATGGACCTTCGGCGCTTGGAACTACTGATGCAGGTGGCTGACTTTGGAAGTTTCTCGAAGGCGGCTGCAGTACTCGGAATCGCGCAGCCCGCGCTCGGGCGCCAGATACAAAAGCTGGAAGACGAGTGCGGGGTTCGTCTCCTCTACAGGCATGGCCGCGGGGTATCCCTTACCCCAGAGGGCGAGCTTCTCCTTTCCAGAGCCAAGCCTCTGGTTCGGCAGCTCGAAGCAATCGCTGGAGATTTGCAGTCGGTACATGAAGCTCCACAAGGGACCGTAATCCTCGGTTTGACTCCCACGATATGTAACCTGATGGGCCTCAGGCTCCTGAAGTTAGTTCAGGAGAAGTACCCCAAGCTCAGTGTGAATATCGTCTCGGGATACAGCGGCTACGTCCACGAATGGCTCGTGGACGGCAGACTCGACATCGCTGTGTTGCATGATGCTCGCCGCTCGGCAACGGTTGCCGTTGACGCGATTGGCGCGGCCCGGCTTTTCCTAGTAACACATCCAGGCGCCAAGATACCAAACAAGCGGAAGAACGCTATTTCAATCGCCGATCTGGATGGATTGCCTCTGACGCTCTCGAGCAAGAATCACGGGCTCCGCCGTACCCTAGAACTTGCAGCAGGACATGCTGGCATTACGCTAAACGTCGTCTATGAAGTTGACACGCTGGCATTGGCAAAGGAACTGGTTGTTGAAGGCCTGGCGTCGACCGTGCTTGCTCGTCCGGCTTACTTGACCGAGTTCCAGCAAGGGAAAGTCACCGAAGTCGCGATAGAGAACCCGGTGCTGGAGACTCGGCTCATGCTTGCAGAAGCTTCGAACCGGCCAGTCACAAGGGGGATGCGAGTTCTCAGGCAAGAGATCCAGACTCTCATAGAGAAACTCACCATCGAGGCAGGTCGCGAGTACGGCCTCATTCCGCTAAGCTAGCGTTTCAATCGTGCCGGAATCGGATGCGCACGCGCGGCCTTGCCGTGCCTCCCTCAGCAGCCAGTGCCATTTCAACCGGTGGTTCACGGGCAGATCAGTCGAGTGCTTTGTCGTTTGGATTGATGATCACTGCCCTCCATGTCGTCGGAGCCTGGGAAATCAGGGTTCACTCCTACGCCTTGATACAGTTATATTGAAGGAGTTCTCATGCACTTTGATTTCGCTGACCTTCGGCTGTTTGCACGTATCGCAGAAGAAGAAAACCTATCGCGCGGGGCGAAAAAGGCATTTTTGTCTCCGGCGGGTCATCGAGCGCCAGTTCGAACACGTGCGCAGCGACTTTGAGGAATTCTCCAAGGATTCCGTTGGCCATATACGCATCTTTGCGAATACAACCGCAGTCACGGAATTCATGCCCGAGGTGCTTGCCCACTTTATGGCAGGGCGACCGGCGGTCACAGTGGACCTCCAAGAGCGCCAGACGCGAGACATTATTCGAGGGGTATTGGACGCTAGCGCCGATTTGGGAATTATCTCCGGACCGCTAAACGCGGAGGGTCTTGAGGTCGTCCATTTCAGTACGGACAAGTTGGCGTTGGTGACTCCTGCGGGGCATCCTCTGATGGAAAAGTCGAATGTTTCGCTTCTTGACACACTAGAGTATGAGCATGTAAGCATGCATGAAGGAAGCACCCTTCACGCGTTCGTTCCTTACCGACCTCGTCCGCGACGAGCGGCGCAAACTGCAAATTCGAATTCAGATTCGTAGTTTTGAGGCCATGTGCCGGATGATAGAAGCCGGGGTTGGCATTGATATCCTTCCGCTATCGGCGGCCCTTCGCCATCGTCGGACGATGAAGCTGGAAATCCTGGAACTCAACGAGCCATGGGTCATACGCGAGCGCGTAGTGATTGCTCGGGATTTAGACGGGCTTCCCGGCTGCGCGAAGGCCCTCATTGACGAACTGATCAAAGTCGCGGAGGCCGCAGGGGGAAGTCCTAGTGGAAGCGTTACCTGAGCGGCGGGTCTCACCAGCCTGCAGCATTCCGCTGATTCCCAGCTAAGCATCCATCGCCACGACACAGCATTCATAGACGCCAAGACCTTTGGCGAGATAACTCCATTCTTGTCGCTATCGACATTCATCAGTTTTTTCGGGAGTTCTATGGTTGCGGCCATGACAGTAGCGCATCGGCGGCTAGCTTCTCGAGCGTCACTCCTCCTTTAGCACCAAACTGTAAGCGCCCCCAAAACTGACAACCTCGGGCTCGCGTTGAGGAGCTCGGGCAGATTCGTGAGTGCTGTGCTGTGTACTTAAGCACAAAATAGAAGACTGGCGCGCAAGGCCATGTGATATGGCGCTCACTGTTTCCAAATTTGATGTGCCACGAGGCGCACTATGCCGAAAAGGTCTATCTGCTATAGACGGGATGCCATTGCGAGTTATCTCGATATGGACGAAATTAGCGGTAAGCCAGTCACGCACTGGCCCCGCAGGGTGCAAGCAAGCACCCGACTAATATATGGGTGGAGACAGCATGGCTAGCAACAGCACAGGTGCGGTGTCGAGCGCGACGTCGACCGAAGTACTATCCGGTTCCGACGCGCGCAAGGCGGTCATAGGGGCATCCCTCGGTACTGTTTTCGAATGGTACGACTTTTTCGTCTACGGCCTTGTCGCCACGATCATCGCCAAACAATTTTTCGCGGGACTGGATTCCACCTCGGCATTCATCCTTGCACTCCTTGGTTTCGGCGCGGGATTTATCGTGCGGCCGCTGGGGGCCGCGGTGTTCGGGCGGCTCGGCGATATGATCGGCCGCAAGTACACCTTCCTCATCACCATCGTTCTGATGGGTGTGGCCACCTTCGCCACGGGTCTCCTCCCCACTTACAACCAGGTCGGCATTCTTTCGCCGGTGCTACTCATCGCGCTGCGGATGCTGCAGGGATTAGCCATTGGGGGCGAGTACGGGGGTGCTGCGATCTATGTCTGCGAGCACGCTCCGGCCAATAAGCGCGGCATGTTCACCTCCTGGATCCAGACCACGGGCACCGCCGGCATGCTGCTGTCGCTGGTGGTTGTCATCTCGGTCTCCTACGCCACGGGTGACCAGTACGAGCAATGGGGATGGCGAGTGCCGTTTCTGCTCTCACTACCCTTGCTGCTGGTGTCGCTCTATATTCGTCTTTCGTTGCACGAATCACCGGTGTTCAAGAAAATGAAGGCAGAGGGAACCCGCTCGAAAGCGCCGCTGTCCGAAGCCTTCGGCCAATGGAAGAACTTGCGGGCGGTTCTCATCGCCTTGTTCGGCGTGTGCGCAGGCCAGACCGTCATTTACTTCACCTGCCAATTCTTCCCACTGTTCTTCCTCACACAGACGCTCAAGGTCGACGCCAAGACTGCGAACATGCTCGTGATGTTCGCGCTGGTGTTCGGTTGCCCGCTATTCGTGGTTTTTGGCTCACTGTCCGACAAGATCGGCAGAAAGCCGATCCTGGTAACGGGGTTGTTGCTGGCCGCTGTGACATTCTTTCCGATTTATCGAGGTTTGACGCACTTCGCGAACCCGGCCCTCGAACGCGCGCAGCAGTCAGCGCCGATTGTGGTGCAGGCGGACCCGCAGGAATGCTCCTTCCAGTTCAACCCGACTGGCACCAAGAAGTTCACGAGCTCTTGCGATGTGGCGAAGCAAGTCCTCGCGCAAAATGCCGCCAGCTATGAAACGCTGCCGGCAGCCAGCGGAACCGTCGCCTTAGTAAAAATTGGAAGCCTCGAGATTCCCTCATATGATGCCTCGCGGCTCGCCCCCGCGGAGCTTAAGGAGGCCGAGAAAAAGTTCAAGGCCGCCGTTCTGGATGGTATGACAAAGGCCCAGTATCCGCACGCCGCCGCGCCCGAGGATATCAACAAGGCAGCGGTATTTGCCCTGCTGGCGGTATTGATGATCTACGCTGCAATGACCTATAGCGTGGTCGGTGCAATCCTGGTGGAGTTGTTCCCCGCGCGGATTCGCTATAGCTCTTTCTCGGTGCCGTATCACATTGCCACCGGATGGTTCGGGGGGCTTCAACCTACTGTTTCGTTCGCGCTGATCGCGCAGTTCGGCAATATTTATTTCGGCCTCTGGTATCCCACCATGGTCGTCGCCGTTTCGCTGGTAGTCGCCGTGCTGTTCCTTCGTGAAACCAGGCATGTCGACATCCACGCCTGAGCGCCCATGACGATGATGAAACTGCTCTACAGTCCAGGCTCGCCCTATGCGAGGAAAGTCCGGATCGTGCTGAGGGAGAAAGGCCTGATCGACAGCGTCGAGGAGGCCGTGGTGAACCCTCACGATAACGGCGCCGAATTTCTCTCGCTGAATCCGCTGGCCAAGGTGCCAACCCTGCAAATCGGCAGTGATTCGCTGTTCGACAGCCCACTGATCTGCGAATACCTGGACGGGCTTTCCGGGGTCGGGCCGCTGATTCCCCGGGAACCGGAATCGCGGATCAGCGTACTTTGGCTCCAGGCCCTGGCCGATGGCATGATGGACGCGGCCGTGGCCTCCGTCCTAGAAGCGCGCAGGAGCGATACCGAGCCCTCAAGACACTGGCTGCTGCGCTGGGAGAATGCGATCAGGCGTTCCCTGGCCGCGCTTTCCACGACTATGCTTCCGTCCCAGATGAGCCTGGGCGGCATAGCGGTGGCCTGTGCGCTGGACTACGTCTCTTTCCGTTGCCCGGCGATCCGGTGGCGCGACGAGTACCCCGAGCTTGCCGCGTGGTGCGACCTATACGTCGACCGGCCCAGTTTTGCCGAGACCACCCCTCCACGTTCTTGAGAGGTTCCCAATGGATCCAATGCCGAAGCCAATCATCGCCATCATTGATGACTACGAACGTTTTGTCCCCGGCCTGGCAGCCTATCGGGAGCTAAGGGCGGCGCTACCGGCAGCGGACATACGCCTGATCAGCGAGCAACCGCTAGGGGCCGCCGGGCTGGCGCAGCTTGAGGACGTGGAATACCTTGTGTTGATCCGGGAGCGGACCCGCATAACGCGCGAGCTGCTCGCGAAGCTGCCATCATTGAAGACGATCGTGCAGACAGGCTCTACGGGTATTGGAGTCACAGCTCATGTCGATACCACCGCTTGCGCGGAACGCGGGATCGACGTGCTCGAAGGTAAAACCGATGGGCATTCGGCCGCTGAGCTGACCTGGGCACTGGTCCTGGCCGCCCATCGGCGCCTTCCTCAGTATATCGATAGCCTCCGAACGGGTCGCTGGCATCAGGGCAGCGGCGCCGCCATCGGGGAAACGCTCCGGGGCAAGACCTTTGGCATTCTCGGCTACGGCCGAATTGGCCAGTTGCTGGGTGGCTACGCCAAAGCTTTTGGTATGACCGTACTGGTGTGGGGCCGGCAGCGCTCGCTGGAGGCGGCACGGGCGGACGGGGTCAAGGTCGCGGAGAGCCGTGCGTGTCTGTTCGCCAACAGTGATGTGCTGACGATTCAGTTGAGGCTCAACGAGGAAACGCTGCACTCCGTCAAGCTCGCCGATCTGCAGGCAATGAAGCCAAGCGCAATATTCGTTAATACGAGCCGGGCGGCTCTGGTCGAGCCGGGTGCCCTGGCGGCTGCGTTGAAAGGCGGTACGCCTGGGATGGCCGCCATCGACGTCTATGAAAGCGAGCCGATATCTGCGGACCATTCCCTGCTGCAGCTTGGCAATGTGTTGGCGACACCCCACATAGGATATGTAGAGCGAGACAGCTACGAAATTCTCTTCAGGTCGGCATTCCAGAAACTTGTCGCTCACGTGCAGGGTGACTTCGCCAGGCACTGCCAGGTGCGGTAGCGCCCAACGCCGCTCCGGCCTGACCGGGCTATTCCGTAGCCCCGGAGGCGGTCAGTGCGGGAAAGTATTCTTAAGGAGACTAAAGATCATGCAACAGGTATATGACGCGGCAGATTCCCTAGACATTCCTTTCAGCCCGAGGCCGGAGAAAATTAGCGCGCCTTCGGTCAATGTCCCCGTCAATGCTACCGATTGCCACTTTCATATCTTCGGGCCGCGGCAGCGTTATCCGCTTTCCCTAGGAAGAATGTACAACCCGGAAGAGGCATCAGTCGAATCGTATCGGCAGATGGCAGATACGGTGGGCATAGGACGCATGGTGATCGTTCAGGCTAGTCCCTACGGGATGGATAACCGGTGCCTTCTGGATTCTATTGCTTTGCTGGGTGAGGAAAGGACGCGGGGTATCGCGGTCATCGACCCCGCCATCACGGACGAAGAGCTGGAGCGGATGCACGAGGCGGGAGTACGTGGGATACGTTTCAATGCAATTTCAGGCGGAACGCCGCTTGAACATTTGGATGTGTTGGCTGCGCGTATTGAGCGATTTGGCTGGCATATCCAGCTTTGGGTAAAGGGCGAGCGGATTCCGTCGCTGGAATCGCGTCTGCTGGATCTGCCCGTGCACGTTGCGATCGACCACATGGGCCAAGTCTCCCCGGCGAAGGGGCTAGCCCATCCGGAATTCCTTAGCCTGCTTCGTTTGCTTCGCTCAGGGCGGGCGTGGATCAAGTTGTCCGGATATCGCGCGTCGGCCCAAGAATTCCCTCATGGCGATATGCTCGATCCGATCCGCGCGATCATCGCGGCCGCTCCTGAACGCTGCGTCTGGGGAAGCGACTGGCCGCACCCTTTGCTGGAGCATCGCAAGATGCCTGATGCTGGAAAGCTGGTGGATTTGCTTGCGGCGTGGGCCGGTGATACTGCAATGTTTGAGAAGATTCTCGTAAGCAATCCGGCCAATCTGTATGGCTTCCCCAGTCAGGTGAGTCTGGGAGGACAAAATGAGTCATGAAGCGCACCCCACTGTTACCAGACGAGGAAAGGCCGCTCGCCCTGGACTACCGGATTCGTCAGTCCGAATAGGATTGATCCTGCCGAGCGTGAACACGGTGGCGGAGCCGTGGATGCACGAGGCGACTCCTGCCGGGACAACCATACACACGGCCAGAATGTTGATGCCGGATGCGTTGACTCCGGCGACGATCGAGCGAATGGACTGCGAAGACGGTCCGCGGGCGCTGGCCCAAATCATGACGTGCAGGCCAGCGGTTGTTGGCTACGCCTGCGCATCCAGCAGTATCGTGCAGGGCCCGGAGTACGACCGTCATCTGCAGGGCGATCTTGAACGGCAGGCGATGCGGCCCTGCACCACGGCGATGGGGGCAATTGCCAGTGCACTGCGCGCTTGTGGAATCCGCAGCTTGTCCCTTGTGTCACCGTATGGTCAAGAGATTGCCGCCGCGGAGCATGTCTACCTTGAGGCGCTAGGATTCCATATTGTTGACGAGGTGCATCTCGGCATCAACTCCGCTTTCGATTTGGCGACGCCATCGGCAGACGAGATCTTCGAAGCGGCAAGCGAGACTTTCAACGCGCGCGCGGATGGCCTTCTGCTTAGCTGCATCAATTTCCCGGCGCATGCTGTCATTCACAGGCTGGAGAAAGCAACGGGAAAGCCTGTGGTGACAGCCAATCAGGCGTTGCTCTGGAAGCTGCTGCGGCTTGCCGGGATTGAGGCGCCAATCCATGGTTTGGGTAGGCTGTCCGAACTGGCGTAGGCTCTCAATTCCTCGCATAGGGGAAGACTGATTCTAGTCACCGCAATCGCAAGGGTCGCAGCAATGGCTCGGGCGAGATTTCGGCACAACGCTTCATCCTGTTGGGTCTAGCCAATCTGGTGCTGGGGAAAAGTCGATTGTGGGCGTCTGTCTGCGGGGAGCTGCCCGTCTTGAGCGCGTAAAGCGTGAAATGGCGGAGGAATCGCGCTCAGCCTGCCGTCAGGACACCAGGAGGGCGGAAATGTCCGCAGCGAGAGTCTTCGATCAACTATTAACTAACGATTCGATTACTTTCGGAAGAATCCCAGCGCCATTTTGACCCATTACAACGGGAATTATTCTATTCGTTAAGGAGACAATTCATGCTACACACTCGCCGCTCATTTTTGAGATTGGGAGTGGCGATCGGCACTGGCGCCCTTGCTCTGCACGCACACGCGAAAGAGCTTTTCCCATCTAAGCCCGTCACCTTGGTCGTGCCATTTTCGCCAGGCGGGAATCTCGATCTTGTCACGCGATCGCTAGGAACCCCTCTCGGGAAATTGCTGGGGCAGACAATCGTGGTTGTCAACAATTCTGGAGGATCCGGGTCAATAGGTGCAAGTCTCGTTGCCCGGGCAAAACCCGATGGCTACACATTGCTGAGTGCGACACCTGCGCAGGTGGCTACGGTGCCGCAGTTGCTCAAGACCCCCTACAAGCTCTCGGACTTTACTTCGATCGGAGTCGTCAGCAGGACCGCAATCGTATTGGTGGTGCGAAGGAGTGACACTCGATTTAAGAACTTCGAAGAGTTCTTAGCGTATGCCCGCGCACACCCAGGAAAACTAAATGTGGGACATGCCGGCGCCGGCTCTCCTAATCATCTCGCCGGGCTGCAATTCGAAAGTGCTGCAAACGTCCATCTAGGTTTTGTGGGTTACAAGGGCATGGGTCCCGCGCTAATCGACCTCATCTCTGGTCAGATCGATGTGATATTTGATCAAATAAGCAGTTCGCTGCAGCATTTGAAGTCGGGTAATCTCAAAGCGCTTGTGGTTTGTGGTCCGTCGCCAGCAGCGGCGATGCCCTCGATCCCAACTTTGAAGCAAGTCGGCGTGCCAGAATTTGATGCCAGCACCTATATCGGCATTCTGGCTCCCAAGCAGACACCCCCCGACGTGGTGGCAATCCTGAGCAAGGCTGTGGAGAAAGTTGTATCGGACCCGCAATTCGCGGCGATGTTGCTTGAAATGGGAAGTGGCGCGTATTACGGCAACGGCCAGCGCTTCGATCAGATCCTGAAGGCCGAGGAAGAAGTCGCCGCTGCCTTGATCAAGCAGGGAAAACTCACGGCTGAGTAGCCCCCAGCTAACGCACGACACCGTCCCGAACGCCGCACAAACGCCGCTAGGCTCTGCATTTCCCTCCCAGAATGGATGGCTAAGCATGTGGCGGCGTCGCCGCCAACGGCGCCGGCAAGCCACGATGTGCTGGCATAAGAAGCCTCGCGGTTTCCCCAACAGGGGCTCGGGTGCTCGGCCACATAGCGAGGAGTATGAAAGTCGATCTCAGCGCCATGGGTTGGCAGTCGTCTCTTCAGACGGTAGAGTCGACGCGGTGGCGATAGGTTCAGGTCGTCTGTTGCAACCCTTTCGTCCGGCGATGCCCAAGTAACCTCACCATGGTTCCGTTTTCATACGCCGCTCATCGAACCCGTCGTGCGGATTTCCCGCAATGCGCTCTCCGGACAAGGCATCACCCCTTCGACCACGGCAAGCTACAGCCAAGGACCCGACAGACGAACGGGACCGAAGTGCCCATAGACTACGAGGGTGGAGTTCCCACCCCTACCACGCATGACCTTGTACTTGTTGCGTAACCACAGGCGCAACCGCGCAGCAGTATAGCTATGGAGCGGCTGATACGCGCCGGAACGCCGTCTCGGCCAAGCGGAAGAAGCTACTATTCTGATAGCCTTCCTCGCATCGGAGGCGGCGAGCCATGTAACCGGTACCGATAATCTCGACAGTGATGTCTCTGCAGTGGTGTAAGCTCCGTACGTCGTTCACTTCTTACTGGCGAAGCCATCGTCCACGATGATCTCAAGCAGCGACGGGCCGCCGGAGTTTACAGCGGCAAGAAGCTCCGCTTCAATTGCCGACGGGTCTGAGATACGCTTGGCGTGGACTCCCAAGCCCGTCGCGACACGCACGAAATCGATCGGCGGATCCGTCATGTCCATCGCCACGAAGTGGTCCATACCCCGGAGAGCTTGCGGCCGCTCCTTGACAATACGATAGCTCCGGTTGTTCACTACGACGAAAGGCCGCCGCTGGCAAGGCCATAGTAGCTTCGTGAATCATTGGACTTGAGAACCGAAGCCAACGCGGGTGCTGACGTCAGAGCTTCCTCAACAAGGATCGCGTTCTGCGGCAAGACTTCGCTAATCTGGAGCATCAGATAGTCTTGATGGATCGGCACCTGATCGGCCAGCCTTCGGAGGGCCTCGGCTTTTCGTGCTCGCTTCACGCTCCAGTTCATCGAGGCCAACTGCGCGTTGCGCTCCTTTGCTTGATCGATGTAGGCTTGGTTGCTTCCCGCACGCAACCCATCAAGCAGAGCTCTCAAAGTCTCCTTGACGTCCGCACAGACCGCGATATCAGTCGCATAGTTTTTCCCCAACTCCCACTGACGCTCGGAAAGGTGGATGACCGGAAGGCTTTCGGGCAATGGCTCGATCGCGCCATATGGAGACATGCGGAGCAGATCAGCTCGGAGGCATATCAAGAGGTCGTACTCCGACAACGTGGCCCTCACCAGCTCCTGCTTCCGGATACACCAACATGGTTCGGATGCTCTGCGGGGAACCTAGTGTTGTAGGGCACAGGTTCCTGATAAACCGCGGCCCCGATAAATTCGGCGAACTCCTCCGCCTCCTCAAATGCTTCTCAGTCGGACAACTCCTTGCCCGCCAGTATCACCGGACGCCGCGCCGTCAGAATGCGCAAGGCTAACCTCCCCGCCAACGCATCAGATGGACGGGTGCCGAGTTCGACACGAGAGACGGCTCCCATATCGAGCTCCGCCTCTTCGTCGAGGATACTGCCGGGCAAGCTAGTGAAGACAGGGCCCGTTGGGGGGCGCTAGCGCGATCTTCGCTGCTCGATGGACGATTCTGGGTAGGTCTTCGGCCCGTTGGACCTCGACCGCCCACTTCACCAGCGGCTGGGCGATCGGAACCAAGGGCTTGTAGAGTAGAGGCTCTGTGAGTCCATATCCAATCTCATATTGTCCGGCGGTAACAATGATTGGCGAGCCTGAGAATTTGGCGTTGTACAACGCGCCCATCGCGTGCCCCAAACCCGGGGTGCAATGAAGGTTGCATGCGGTAAGTCTTCCCGACGCGCGCGCATATCCGTCGGCCATACCCAAGACAACAGACTCCTGCAATCCCAGCACATACCTCAGATCCGGGAAGCTCGGTACTGCCTCCATGATTGCCAATTCGGTCGTGCCGGGATTGCCGAATAAGTGTGTCACACCTTCATTCAATAGGAGTTGGAGGAAGGCGCTGCGTCCGTTCGTGTACTGCTTGGGCATGACGTAGATTAGATGAAAAATGCCAATGGACGTTTGCTTGCCGCGTCGGGCAAGTCCAAGCGCCAGACCCAAACTACAGCTTGTAGCTCGGATCCTTGCGGTCCACTAGACGAAGCATCGCGGCCCACTCCATCTCGCCGTAAGGCCTGCGCGTTGTCGGCCGATAGAGATGATGCGTTTTCTCGATCACTTCCTGGGGCGGGTAATACAATTCGCTGTTGCAACCCTGGGCGTCGACCTGAGCCTTGCACGCCATCTCCAACCAGTAAATGGTGTTGAAGGTCTGAGCGATAGTTGGTCCCACGGCAAGCAGACCATGATTCCTGAGCACCATGGCATCCCGATCGCCTAAATCGGCAACCAACCGCTCACGCTCGCTCAAATCCAAGGCGACGCTCTCATAGTCGTGGTATGCAATCTTCGCGAATCGCATCGCAGTCTGAGTCAGCGGAAGTAGTCCGCACTTTAGGCTGGAGATCGCCATGCCCGCGCGTGTGTGCGTGTGCAGAACACATTGAACATCCTGGCGCGCCTTGTGCACAGCGCTATGGATAACGTAACCAGCTTGGTTGATCCCATAGTCAGGATTGGCATTGCGGATCACATTCCCTTGGATATCGATTTTGATCAGGTTGGACGCGGTGATCTCATCGTACATATACCCATATGCATTGATGAGTAGATGGTCGTCGGGACCGGGAATTCTGGCAGTGATATGGTTGTAGACCAGGTCACTCATTCCAAAGTGCGACACTAGCCGATAACATGCGGCAAGCTGAACGCGTGTTTCCCATTCATGCTCACTCATCTCGGAGCTACTCATTTTTCCCATTTCGCTCTGGCTCCTTCCTTCACTCAGCCTTAACATCAAAATCACGCACAATCTTTCCCCAAGAGTCGTACTCACTCTTCATGAATGCCCCGAACTCAGTTGGTGAAGACGTGGTGCGAACTTCGGCTCCTAGCTGAGTCAGCTTCGTTCTGGTCTCTGGTTCTTGCAGGATGATGTTCACCTCCTTCGCCAGTTTTTTCCGGATATCGGCCGACACACCGGCCGGCGTAATGAGCCCAAGCCAAGCCCCCATATCGAAGCCCGGGAACCCTTGTTCAGCCGCAGTCAGCACGCCCGGCAAAATCTCTGTGCGCTTAGGCGTACTCACTGCAAGCGCCTTGAGCTTGCCGCTCTTCACCATAGCCAGTTCCGAAACCAAAGTATCGAACGTGCATGCGACCTGCCCGCCGAGGATGTCGGTCTGCGCCTGGCTGCTTCCCTTGTACGGAACGTGAACCATCTTCACGCCCGCCTTCGACATAAGGACCGACATCACGAGATGACTGGTGGTTCCTACCCCTGTTGTCGCGTAACTCAGGGTATTGGGGGCTTTCCTTGCCGCGTCCAAAAACTGCTTTAGATCCTTTGCGGAGTTCTCTTTGCTGACAACGAACAGATACGGCAGCCACGTAAGTAGACCGATTGGGGCGAAGTCCTTCTGTGCGTCGTATGTCAGCTTGCTGTATAGATGGGGATTGATTGCCTGAGGCGCAGACGCACCGATCAGCAGCGTGTAGCCGTCAGCCTTCGCCCGTGCGCCGATACCCGCGCCGATGCTCCCGCCGGCGCCTGGGCGATTGTCCACGATGAACTGTTGACCAAGCCGCTTCGAAAGACGCTCGGCCATTACTCGGGCGACGGTATCCGTCGCGGTTCCCGGTGGAAAACCGACCACAATCGTCACTGGCTTGCTCGGGTAGACATCTTGTGCGATCGCCAAAACCGAAGCCGAACCAAGGACAACCGCCAGAATGGTCGCAATCGATACAAAGGTGCGGCGACGCATCAACAGGGGTCTGCTGTCTGAATCAAGCGCTTCCTCGGTGTGCGGGATGTGAAAGGTGCTGACTAGCATAAAGTCTCCAGTGCTGTCTTCTTATTCGCTCGCGCGTTAGCCTGGGCACCCAAGCTGCGCACGAACGAGGAGCGTCAATGGCTCCTGCGCACAAGTTCTCATATGCTGACGCTGCCGGCAACGGCACTTCGCATATAGCAGATAGTCTATTTCGGCATGGCCGGGGCGCCTTGGCATTTGGACGTTTATCGAAAGTCAATTGTTGCGAAATGGACTTCGCCGCGGCTCCACCAGTATCTCCACGTGGCGACGAGTTCTACAGCCCAGGGCGAGCCGCAGGCATGAAGCGCTCCTTCGGCGTGAAGGTAGTCCTCTTGTCACAATCACCGCGAGTGCTTGCCGCTGGCAACACAAAGCGAATCATCCTGGTGACGTCCATCGTTAGCCTTGACCACGGCCACTTGACCAAAATACAAGGTGCGCACGAGTCCCGTGTCAAAGATGGGCCGGACTCTGGAATCAGCGCTCCAGGTATGCCGGAGTTCTCGGCGGCGATTGTCAGGCGGAGCGATAACTTCAAGAAGCTGGTGCCGGCCAAGAAATCGCGTTAAGACGCTCACTTAGGGTGTATAAAACCGGACGGCGGAAGCGCTGCTCCTCAAAGGTCATATACGGTGTCGCGCCATCGGGATCGCGTTTTTTCCACTCTTGCTTATTGGACTTGTTCATGGCGTTCCTTCCTGATTCCCTCAGCGCTGACTCCGCAACAGTTTGAAATCCTGATCAAAAGCATAGTCAAGAAAGCATTGCTTGCTGGCGCCCACAAGCAAACTGCTGCCTGCCCAGTCTATTGCGCCGGTATGGTGATAAGCGCCAGCCCCTCCTTGCCCCCGTATCCACCAACGTAAAAAAAGCACAACCCCGGGCATGCCTACACGACAACGATCCGCCCATCGGCAAGCAATTGCGAGAACCAGCTTCCTGTCAGCGCTGCCAGTTCTTCAATCGCTGCGGGTTCCTCGAATACCCTGCCCTCGCCCGCCACCAGCCGCAATTGCCGGGGACAGCGAAGCCTGCCGAACACCAGGTCATTGATCCGAATGCCCTCCGGATCGCTGGCGCCCACCACGAGAAGCGTAGGTATGGTCACCTTGCCCAAGATTTCGGCATCGGCCAGGTCCACGCGTCCCGCGGCAAGGACCAGCGTGCGTAAATCCGTCCCCTCCTCCGCCGCCACGCTCAATGCGGCGGCCGCAGCGGTGCCGGTGCCAAAGCAGCCGAGCGGGAGCGCCGGCAAACGCAGCCGCGCGTGCACGTAGCCTGGCACCGCCTGTATTACCCCGCGCAGCCTGCCGGACAGCATGGCGATGTCCCGGCGCTTCTCCATCCGCATCACCTCTCGTGGCCCGATCAGGTCCACCAGTAGCGTGGCCAGCCCCCTGCCGCGCAGTTTCCTCGCCACATACTGGTTGCGCACGGCATGGTCGTCGATGCCGTTGGCATGTACCATCAGCACCAATCCCACAGGACTGGCGGGGGCGTCGAGCACGCCGTGCAGCCTGATGCCGTCGCACGGGATGCCTACCGGCACAGCGGCCGCCAGGGTTTTCGTTCCGATGGCCTCGGCATTGTGCGGTTCGATATCGCGCCAGAGCAGTGCGCGGACTACTCCGTCGTCCACCTCCGGAAAGCACTGGTAGGCATGGTGGACATCGTGATCTGGCCCGGCGGTGCGCAGGCACACCACCTCATCGGCGCTGGCGCGAACCGCCGCCAGCCCCTGGAGGGTGCCCACGGGAACCGCGCAAACCAGCCTGGCTGGCTGCTGCCTGCGTACCGCGTGGATCGCCGCCATCATGGTGGCGCCGGTGCAGAGTCCGTCGTCCACCAGGATCACGACGCGGCCATGCGGGTCAGGCCGTGCGCGATGCGATGTGTAGATTGCACATTGCTGCCGCAGCAGATCGAGTTTTGTCAGCCGTTCCCGCGCAAAATGCATGGGATCGGGCTGCCCGCCTACCGGGTTCTCCACGCGGTAGGTCCAGCCGTTCTCGGTCACCGCGCCGATCGCGGCGATGCCGTTGGCGGGGCCGGCCAGCTTGCTGACCAGTGCCACATCGAGTTGCCCCTCCAGCGCGTCGGCGAGTCCGCGACCGACGGGTACGCCGCCCTTCGGAATGGCAAGGATCAAGGGATGCTGGCCCCGATATTCGGAGAGTGCCGCGGCTAGCTGCGCTGCGGCTTCCTCCCGCCCCGCAAAGCGGGCAAGTGGCGAATTCATCGATTTGCCTCCCATCCTTCGTGCGGCGGCTGCGCGCTGCGAGCTAGTTCCCGCTTGCGCTCAGAATAGGCCGTAGGCGAAGCCAGTCCTTGTGCTATATCAAGGGTTGGGCCACGGATCCCCGGATAGCGCCTCAGTCAATCGAAAAACGCCGGATCAGCCATCCGCGCAGCGCATAGGTCAGGCAGCAATAGCCGAGGATGATCGGCGGCAGGAATAGCCAGAGCGTGCCCGGCGGGGATAGCAGGCCCAGCGGCGCCGCCAGCGGCGAGTACGGCAGCCAGATGCCGATCAGGCAGATCGTCAATGTGGTGGCAATCAGCGTGGTGCTGCCGCGGCTTTGCACAAAGGGAATGTTCCGCGTGCGAATCACGTGGACGATCAGGGTCTGCGACAGCAGCGACTCCAGGAACCAGCCGGTCTGGAACAGGTGCTGCTGCGCGGGCGTGCTGGCGCCCAGTACCCAGTAGAGCGTCGCAAAGGTGACGTAGTCGAACAGCGAGCTGATTGGGCCGATGCACAGGATATAGCGGCCGAGCTTGCCGATCTCCCAGCGGCGCGGCCGGCCGACGGCATCGTCGTCCACGTTGTCGGTCGGCAGCGCAGTCTGCGAAAAATCGTAGAGCAGGTTGTTGGTCAACACCTGGATCGGCGCCATCGGCAGGAACGGCAGCCAGGCACTCGCGCCGAGCACGCTGAACATATTGCCGAAGTTGGAGCTAGCACCCATGCGCAGGTACTTGAGCAGGTTGGCAAAGACCTTGCGACCTTCGATCACGCCGTCATGCAGGACCAACAGGCTCTTTTCCAGCAGGATGATGCTGGCAGACTCCTTGGCGATATCGGCGCCGCTGTCCACCGAGATGCCCACGTCGGCCGTCTTTAAGGCAGGCCCGTCGTTGATGCCATCGCCCAGTACGCCCACCACCCGTCCGCGCGCCCGCAGGGCCTTGACGATGGCCGCCTTGTGCGCCGGCGCCAGCTTGGCGAAGAGCTGCGTGCGCTCCGCGAGTTCCCCCAGCGCTTGCGACGAGAGCCCGTCGATGTCCGCGCCGAGTACGGCCCGATCCACGTCGAGGCCGACTTCCCGGCATATCTTGCGCGCGATCACCGGGCTGTCGCCGGTCAGCACCTTGACCTCGATGCCGCTGTCGCGCAGGGCGGCCAGCGCCGGTGCCGCGCTATCCTTGGGCGGGTCGATGAACGCGATATAGCCAAGCAGGATCAGCGCGGATTCGTCGGCCACCGAATACGGCTGCGTGTCCGGCGCCGGCGGCAAAAGTTTGTAGGCGATCGCGATCACCCTGAAGCCATCTTCGTTGAGTGCGTTGCAGACCGTCATCAGCGAGTGGCGATGCGAGTCATCAAGCGCCATGGCCTGCCCTCCGAGTTCGGCGCTGGCGCATGCGGCATAGACTTCCTCCACCGCACCCTTGCAGACCAGAAGCCTGCCCTGCGGCCCGTCCACCACAACCGACATGCGGCGCCGCTCAAAATCGAACGGCACTTCGTCTATCTTGCAGTAGCCGCCCTCCTGCCGCAGCGTTTCGCCCACCTCGTCATGCAGGAGCACCGCCTTGTCCAGCAGGTTGTGCAAGCCGGACTGGTGGTAGCTGTTCAAGTAGGCGAATTCCAGCACACGCGCGGTCTCATGCCCCGCCAGATCCACATGCTTCTTCAGGATGATGCGGTCCTGCGTCAGAGTGCCTGTCTTGTCGGTGCACAGCACATCCATGGCGCCCAGGTTCTGGATGGCGCTGAGGTGTTTCACGATCACCTTGCGGCGCGACATGGCAAGCGCTCCCTTTGCCAGGTTCACGGTCACCAGCATCGGCAGCATCTCGGGGGTCAGCCCCACGGCGACGGCCACCGCGAACAGCAGCGCCTCCAGCCAGTTTCCCTTGGTCAGCCCGTTGATCAGGAACACCAGCGGCGCAAGGATCACGATCAGGCCGATCATCAGGCGTGCAAAACGCTGCAGGCCTTGCTCGAACACGGTGCCGGACGTCTCTTCCTCAAGCGAGCGGGCGATGCCGCCGAACACGGCGCGCGGCCCGGTCAGCACCACCACGATGGTCGCGCTGCCGCTGACCACGGCCGTGCCCATCAGCACCATATTCTCCAGCGTGCCAGGTCCGTCGCCGCTAGCGCTCTCCAGCGCGAACTTTTCCACGGGCAGCGATTCTCCGGTGAGGGCCGACTGGTTGACGAACAGGTCCTTGGAAGTCAGCAGCCGGGCATCGGCCGGAACGAGGTCACCTGCCGACAGGTGAACGATGTCGCCCGGCACCAGCGCGCCGATCGGCAGTTCGCTGGTGATGGGCAATGCCCCTGGCTCCGACCGGCGCTGCGTGGTGGCGGTGGTATGCACTATGGCGCGCAACGCCGCAGCAGCGCGTCCGGAGCGGCGCTCCTGCACCGTGGCCAAGCCAACGCTAAGCATCACCATCACGGCAATTACCGCGGCGGCGTCGTAGTCGTGGATAGCTGAGGATACCGCTGCCAGGGTCAGCAGCATCACATTGAGCGGATTGAGCAAACGGCGCAGCAGGTCCAGCACCGCCGGGCGCGGGCGCTCGTGATCCACCAGGTTGGGGCCGACGTTTTGCAGGCGCGCGATGGCCTCGGCGCCTGTCAGCCCCTCCGGGCTGGTATCCAGTTGCTGCAGCAGGGTCGCCGGCGGAATGCCGGCGGCCCGCAGCAGCGCGTCCGGCACGCCGCCGGAGCCTGTCCGTCGGCGCGGTACCTGCCGCGCCTTGCGCCGATGCAGGAGGCTGGCACCGTAGCCGGCCCACCGTTTCGCCCAGGTACTGGATCGCCCGGCCAATCATGATGGCGGCCTTGCCTGTGCTTGCGCAGCACTGGCGTCCCAACTCCCGCCCAGCGCCAAGAACAAGGCCGCGGTGCCCTGCAGCCGCCGGGTCCTCGCCTGCAGGTAGCCGATCTCGGCCTGGTGGTACTGCGCGTCCGCCACCAGCACTTGAAGGTAACCGGCGGTGCCGGCCTGGACGTCGGCCTGCAACTCCTGCAGCACGTTCACCAGCAACTGGTAAGCGAGGTTGGGAATGCCAGGCACCATGGTCTTGCAAGTACGATGTCGCGATCCGTTACGATGCCCATCGCGCGCTGGCCGCCTCCGAATGGCTCTGTCACCATCAGCGCACCGACATGGCGGTCGTGCCTCTGCCCCGCGGTGTGCACTTATGCGGGAGATGAACGGCGGACAGCGGGCAACTCTCTTCGATCCTCATCATGCTTCTCCTGGCCTGACCTTGATACGGGCCGATCAAGTCGCCCATGGAGTACATCGGCGATGGCCAGGGGTCGCCAAGGCACGCCGGTGCCGTGCATTCAGTCTAGTGTCGGGCGCTCGGCGGCCATTGATGCAGATCAATCACGCCTGTGGCGCGGAGCGTCCTTCCGGACTTGACGCCGGTCAACCGACGCGCCGGAGCCCTGCCTATAGTTGGAGATACCATTCCGCCATCCCCCATGGCGGATCCGACACGCCTCATCCCACCGCATTCACTTCGTTGAACCAGCCAGGAGACCGCCGTGAACGACCTCAGATCCGCCCTGTCCGCGCACCGTGCCACGCTACAGCGCGATATCAATGTCCTGTTGTCAGATGTGCAGGCATTGCTGCGCGACGCCGCCGCCTTGACCGGCGAGCAAGCCGGTCAAGCCCGCGAGCAGTTCAAGACACGGCTGGAGACATTGCAACTGCGGCTACGCGAGTTGCAGGCGCAGGGCCGCGAGCAGGTACGGGATTGGGCAGATTCCGGCGAGGAGTATGTACAGGCACACCCATGGCGCGCGCTTGGCACGACCGCAGCCATTGCCGCCGCCTGCGGGGCGCTTCTCGCCATCGCGCTCACCCGCCGCGATTGATCTTGACATGGCGCTCGCGGAGCCTCGCCGCCATCCCTGGCTCGATCTGGGGCTCCTGGCGGCCTCCGCGGTCACGCTAACCGCAGGATCGCTGCTGTATTGGTTCGGATCGGCCGCGCTCGCCCGCACCGTGTGGCTGATCGGCATCCTGCCGGTGTTGGTCGCCCTGAGTGCCGGCACAGTCCTGGCGGCATGGCGCCGCAAAGCTGGGGTCGATGTCCTGGCGCTGCTGGCCATCGGCTTCGCATGGTGGCTTGGCGAGCGCTTCGCCGCGGCCGTGATTGCCCTGATGCTGGCGAGCGGACGCGCACTAGAGAGCTACGCGGAAGCGCGCGCCTCAAGCGAGATGAGCGCCCTGTTGCGCCACGCCCCGCGCGAGGCAAGCCGCTACGAAGAGGGCGAATGGCGGCTGGTGCCGCTGGACCTCGTGCATCCGGGCGACCGCCTGCTCGTACGCGCCGGCGAAGTGGTACCCGTCGACGGGACGCTGATCGAGGCCGCTGACCTGGACGAATCCACCCTGACCGGCGAGGCGATGCCGCAGCGTCGCGCGCCGGGCGAGCCGCTGCATAGCGGCGTGGTCAACGCCGGAGCGCCGTTCGAGATGCTTGCCGGCGCCACGGCGGCACAAAGTACCTACTCTGGCATTGTCCGCCTCGTGATGGAAGCACAGCAAAGCCGCAGCCCGTCGATGCGTATGGCCGACCGCTACGCCCTGCTGCTGGTGCCCCTTGCACTGGTGGTGGCTGGTGTGGCCTGGTTCATTACCGGCGATGCACGGCGGGCGCTTGCGGTGCTGGTCGTAGCGACGCCCTGCCCACTGATCCTGGCGGTGCCCGTGGCCATCGTCTGTGGCATGTCGCGTAGTTCCAGCCGGGGCATCCTGGTCAAAAGCGGCGCCGCACTCGAAAGGCTGGCGCAGAGCCGCGTGCTGTTCTTCGACAAGACGGGCACGCTGACTGCCGGCCATGCCCACGTTTCGGCAATCGAGGCAGCGCCGGGACACGCGCCAGACGACGTGCTGCGCCTGGCGGCCTCGCTGGCACAGGCATCGGTGCATGTGAGTTCCCGCGCGCTGGTGGCCGCGGCACGCGAGCGCGGCCTGGCGCTGGCGTTGCCAGCGCAGGTCTGCGAGGAGCCAGGCGCCGGCCTGAGAGGCATCGTCGACGGACACGTTGTCACCATGGGCTCCTTGGCCCATGTGGCTAAGACAACCGCGCCCAAGCCATGGAGCACGGCGCTGTTGCGGCGAATGAGCTATGAGGGCACGTCGGCCGTCTTTCTTGGCATCGATGGCGCCATGGGCGGCGCGCTGCAGCTCGAGGACCAGATCCGGCTCGACACGCCCCGTGCGTTGCGGTTGCTCAGGCAGGCCGGAATCTGGCGCATGGTCATGGTGACCGGAGATCGCGACGACGTGGCGCAGATGACCAGTGCGATGCTTGGCGTGACGGAAGTGCGCGCCCAGCAGACGCCAGCGCAGAAGCTCTCGGCAATCCGCGAGGCGCAGCGCCACGATACGGTCATCATGGTCGGCGATGGCGTCAACGACGCGCCCGCGCTGGCGGCTGCCGATGTCGGGGTGGCGATGGGCGCGGCGGGCGCCGCTGCGTCGGCGCAGGCAGCAGACGTCGTACTGCTGGTGGACCGCCTGGACCGACTGGCTGAGGCGATCCAGATCGCCCGCCGCGCGCGCCGTATCGCCGTGCAGAGCGTCGTGGCGGGCATGGCGCTATCCCTGGCGGCGATGATAGTAGCCGCGTTCGGCTACTTGCCGCCGCTGGCAGGTGCGCTGCTGCAGGAACTGATCGATGTCGCGGTGATCCTGAATGCACTGCGGGCACGCAAGCCAGGGCCGGACTGGCGGCCCGCGCAAATCACGCCGGCCGAAGCCACGAAACTGAAGGCCGAACACAGCGAACTGAGACAGGTGCTCGGCCAAGTGAGATCGATGGCGGATCGCGTAGCCGGCCTCCCTGGGAGAGTCGCGGCCGTGGAACTCGCGCAACTCAATCAGGCATTGCGCCAGCAATTGCTCGCGCATGAGCTCCGCGACGACGCCAATCTGTATCCGGAGCTGGCGCAACGGCTTGGCGGCAAGGACCCGCTGGCCGCCCTGAGCGGCGGGCATCGCGAGATATTCCATCTGGTGGGCATGCTAGAGCGCATCGCCGCCGACCAGGCGGCGGACGGCCTCGACCTGGAAAGCGCGCAGGAGGTCCGGCACCTGTTGTATGAGCTGAATGCGATTCTGCGTCTGCATTTCGCGCAGGAGGACGAGCTGTATCAGGCGTTGGGCGACGCCTGATTGCCAACGCCGCCGCACATGAGGGCAAAAGAATGGTCGACGACTCGTTCCACCTCGCGCCGCATTGCGCTGGATCAAGCCGCGCGCGGCGTCACCGACAATACTGGAACAATCGGCGCCCGCAGTCAGATTGACACGGACCAAAACCATCATGGCTGGCAAGCGTGTCGTCGCCTGTTCGCCTGCGCGTCAATGAGATGGAAGGCGACTGGGTTTATTGCGAGTCGAAGTGCCCGCGACGCGGCCGCTGACACGGGAGCCGTTTAACGGCGCGGCAGGCACTCCAGCGCTGGTACGCATCAAAGTTGCCATAGATCAACGCCACCGGTAGCCAGCTGGATATATTGGGCTCGTGCAGCCGCCGAATTGCGAAACGAACCCGGCGACGCCGCACCTGTATTTAACGGGCTATCGAAAGGAGGACGCTGTGCAAACCAATATCGGTACGGTTGACCGCACTCTCAGGATCGTCGTCGGCCTGGCCTTGATCGGCCTTGCCGTCACCGGCACGATCGGTGTGTGGGGATGGATCGGCGTGATTCCGGTCCTGACGGGGCTCGTCCGCATCTGTCCTCTCTACAGCCTGCTCGGCGTCAGGACCTGCCCGGCCTCGGGCGGAAAGCCCGGCTGATCCGGCCGACGCCCGCGGCAACGGCCAGGAGTCGCCGCCATTCCCACTGGCGACACGCCATGGAAGGCCCAACGCTCGATGTGGATCAACGAGCGCGGCCGCCACGCTTCAGAAGCATCTCGCAGACGAGTTGCCTGACATGCATGCCCTGCACTCGTCCTTTCCAGCAATGCCAATCCGGGGCTCTTCCCGCGTGGGAATAAGCATGGCGTTGCAGCGGCACAGGGTATGCGCGCCAATCACGGAGAGAGACCATGACGGACCAGACTGACGTCCCACTCGCATACTTCAGCGCCAATTGCGAGGCGGGCCTGCGTGCGCTGACCCTGTTGCAGGAGAGCCGCCAGCGTTTCCTTGAATTCCAGTTGGAAGCCATCCGCAAGGACATCAAGACAACGCGCGAAGTGGGTGCGCAACTTGCCAATGCAAACAACATCGCCGCGCTCGCCGCGCTGCCAGTCACTTTCCTGCGCACCGAAGCCGAGCATTGCGCGCACCTGATGCAAGCGTGGATGAGTCTAGCCATCCACAACCAGACCGCCATCGTCGAACAGATGCGCGAGATCGGCGAGTCCTGGCAGCGATGCCAGGCGATGAGCTTGCAGCAGGCGGGGAATACCGCTTCGATGGTGGCGCCGGTGCAGGAAATATTCGAGAAATTCAGACAAGCCACGGCGTGGAATCCCGCGTTGAACGGCACCGGCGCCGAAGTAGGAGGTGGCGCCGCAGCCAGTTCGCGAAAGAGGCCCGCCCATGCCAGTTGAGCACGCAGGCGAGGCGCCGGCCAGCCTACCTTCATGGCGGATCGCGCCGGTGACCGGCGGCGGGTGGACTGGGTGAAGCCATTTCGATCCGCCTGAGCGACGCCGGATAGCACGTGGCAGCCACTCATTCGCCGGGCAATGACCACGTGCAAACCTGGCTAGACCGCTAGCGCCAGGCTACCTTGCCAGGCACATGGTCACGGACATCCCTGCCGACATTCTCCAGACCAGGATCATGCCTCAGATCCCATTCGATCTGATCAAGCTTGAACCGATGCGTGACGAGCGGCCCGAGATTCAACCTGTCGCTCTGAATGACCTGCATCAGGCGGCGCATCCGCYCCTTGCCACCGGGRCACAGCGCCGTCAGGATGCGATTATCGCCAAGGCCGCCATGGAAAGCGTCAAGTGGGATGCGCAGGTCGCTTGAATAGACGCCCAGGCTTGACAGCGTGCCTCCCGGCTTGAGCACACGCAACGCGGYCTCGAAGGTCCCTTGCGTGCCCAGCGCCTCGATGGCCGCATCGACGCCCCGGCCACCGGTCAGTTTCAGKATCTCGTCGACCACATCGACCTGATGGAAATTGATCGTTATATCCGCACCCATCTCCTTGGCCATGCGCAGTCGCGTGTCGATGCCRTCTACCGCGATGATCAGGGCCGCGCCGCGCAACCGCGCGCCCGCCGTCGCGCACAGGCCGATCGGCCCCTGCGCGAACACCGCAACCATATCGCCGATCTTGATGCCCGCATTCTCGGCGCCGGCAAAACCGGTGGACATGATGTCCGGACACATCAACACCTGCTCGTCGCTCAGGCCGTCGGGGACGGGAGCAAGGTTCGCCTGCGCATCGGGCACAAGCACGTACTCCGCCTGCGTACCRTCGATGGTATTGCCGAAGCGCCAGCCACCGGCCGGCTTGTAGCCATGTCCGTGCGACTGGCCGTCYTGTGAAGGTAGCCCGTCCTGGCAAGCATAGGAATGGAAGCTGGGGCAGATCGCCCCGGCRATCACGCGCTGCCCTTCCCGGTATCCCTGGACTTCCCTGCCGAGTTTTTCGATCACGCCCACGGGCTCGTGCCCGATGGTCAGGCCGGGCTTGACCGGATACTCACCTTTCAGGATATGAATGTCCGTACCGCAGATGGTGGTGGTAGTGATACGGACCAGCGCGTCAGTCGCGCCGATATCCGGCACTGGCTTGTCTTGCAGGACAATCCGTCCGGGCTCGATAAAGACCGCTGCCTTCATGCTGATCATCGGGTTCTCCTGTTCAAATTAGGTTTCCCCTAGGTGTCATGCGCCCTGGCGATCTTTCGCTGATCGCGGGGCGCGACGGAACCCCCACTGGACGATCGCACCTAACAGTTGCAAGTGTCGTGGTGTGACACAGTCTTGCGAGCCATTTTTCATCATTCCCGTTCCTCCGTTGGCTAGTCCAGCGAATATGAACGAAGATACTCCGGCATCGTGACCGGCCAGCGCAGCTCCCGCTCGATCCGCTGCCGCAGGGCGTCGCTCGCAGCTGGCTCGCCGTGCACCACGAAGGTCTGCCGTGGCGGGCCACCGAAGCCGCCAAGCCATGTCATCAGTTCGTTGGCGTCCGCATGCGCCGAAAGCGAGGTGATTTGCTCCACCGAAGCCTGGATGGCAACCCGCTTGCCGTGGATCCGCAGATCGCGCATGCCCGAGGCTAGCATTGCGCCGCGGGTACCGGCGGCCTGGAAGCCGGACAGCAATATCGTGTTGCGCGCGTCCTGGCCATATGTCTCCAGGTGATGCACCACCCGGCCGCCGGTTGCCATGCCGCTGCCGGCCAGGATGATCTTGGGCGCGCGGTCATGGTTCAGCCAGACGGACTGCTGCATGCTCTGCACCAGGATGGCCAGGTTGCACGCTGCCGTGCAGGCGGCGCGGTCGATCCAAAGTTCGTCGGGGTGCAAGGCAAAGACCGTGGTGGCGTCGATGGCCATCGGGCTGTTGAGGTAGACCGGCACGTGCGGAATGCGATTTTGCTGGCGCAGCTTGTAGAGGCAGTACAGCAGCGCCTGGGTGCGCCCGACGGCAAACGCAGGAATCACCACGCTGCCGCCGCGGCCGATGGTGCGGCTGACGATTTCACCCAGCCTGTCGAGCGGATCGTCTGCGGAATGGGCGCGGTCGCCATAGGTGGATTCCACCAGCAGGTGATCCGCTTCGCGGACGATCTCAGGTGCGCGCATCACGATGTCCTGCTGCCGCCCCAGGTCGCCGGAGAAAACGATCCGCTTGCCGTCCACGTGCAGCGTCACGATGGCCGAGCCAATGATGTGTCCGGCGCGATGAAACTCCACCTCCACGTCGGGCGTCACCCTTACCCGCGTGTCGTAGTGGAGCGGATCGAGCCGGCGCAAGGCGCGCACGGCGTCCGCGCCGTCGTAGAGCGGCAACGCCGGCTGATGCCGCGAGAAGCCCTTGCGGTTGGCGTATTGCGCATCCTCCTCCGCCAGGTGCGCGCTGTCTGGCAGCAGGATCTGGCACAGCTGCGCGGTGCCCATGGTGCAGAACACCCGTCCCCGAAAGCCGTTGCGAACCAGCAATGGCAGGTATCCGCTATGATCGATATGCGCGTGCGTCAGCACCACCGCGTCGAGCCTGGACGGATCGACCGGCAAGCGGTCCCAGTTGCGCAGGCGCAGCGCCTTGTAGCCCTGGAACAGCCCGCAGTCCACCATCACACGGCTGCGTCCAGTGTCGAGCACATATTTGGATCCCGTGACCGTATCTGTCGCGCCGAGAAATTGCAACTGCATGGGGCGCTCCGTCAGTGCGACAACAGCAGTGGCACCGGCGCATGGTGCATCAGCGTGCGCGTGGTGCCGCCCATGATCAGTTCGCGCATGCGCGAGTGCCCGTACCCCCCGGCCACCAGCATGTCGGCCCCCAGTGTCCTAACCACGTCAAGGAGGGTGGAGCCGACCGGCCACGCTTTCTGCTCGTTGCGCACGCCGGCCACGATGCCGTGGCGCTGCAGGTAATGCCGCAAACCAGCCACCGGCTCCGAGTCTGCCTGCGGTTCGCCGCGATCGTCCCAGACTCCGACGATGGTGACGTGGCTGGCGCGCAGCAGCAGAGGCATGGCATCGGCCACGGCCCTGGCCGCCTCACGCTGCCCGTCCCATGCGATTGCCACGTGCCCGCCATGCAGCCGCCGATACTCCGGCGGCACCAGCAACACCGGGCGACCGGCATTGAGCAGCACGTACTCGGCCTCCCCGGCGCCCAGGGATGCCACTTCCTGCGTTGCCACAGGTCGCGCCATCACTGCCAGGTCGGCCACGCGGGCCTCCCGCGCCAGGACCCAGCCGGTCTCCTCTTCCACCACGCGGTGCGAAAAAGGCACGCCCGGCGCATGCGCTGCCATGACTTCGCTCAGGATTTCGCCCTGCCGTGCTGTCTGCGACAGCAGCCTGTGGCGGGACGCCGCCATATACCGCACAGCGTCATCGCCAACACCCCGGATCGGGTCCATGCGCAGGCCGGTGGCGCTGACGCCATTGATATGCGCGCCAAAAGAGGCTGCCAGGTCGGCGGCCATCCTGACGCGCGATGCGCAATCGGGATCCGCTCCGAGCGCGACCAGCACGGTTCGGTAGTCCATGATGTGCTCCGTGTATTGGCTGTATTGGCCAGCACGCCCGTGGGCGGACCCGGAAAACACCGGGTCAGCGGATCGTCACGCGCTGCTGCGGCGAGGCTTCCTTCTTGGGCAGTACCACGCGAAGGACGCCGTTCTCGTAGCTGGCATCCACCTTGCCCTCGTCCACGGAACTGTCCAGCGTAAAGACCCGTTGCATCGAGCCACTGTAGCGCTCGCGCCGGATCACCCGCTCGCCTTCCTTCTGCTCGGAAGACTTCTCCACCTTGGCCGAAATCATCACCGTGCCGCGATCGACGGACACTTCGATATCTTCCTTCCTGGCGCCGGGGATCTCCGCGACCAGGTTGTAGGCCTTGTCGGTCTCGGTCACATCGACCTTGAATGCGAAGCCCCCTTCGTAGTTGCCGCGAAACGCGCGCAACATGCCTTGCAGCATGTCGCCAACCGGTTCGATCGACAGCGGATCGTAGATCCTCAGATTGCTCATTTGTCGCCTCCTTGGAGTGACGGGTCCGCATGAGGCGCGGACCTCCACTTCATGGTGGCACAGCATGCTTGACGCGCCTTGTCTCAGATCAAGCGCGGCGTCGACGGACAGCGAGACGTCGTCGGGGGCCAGGGCTGGTCTAGAGGTCGCCTTCGCCGAACAGGCGATGGCGGATCGCATAGCGCACCAGCGCCGCCTCGCTGGGCACCTGCAGCTTTTCCATCAGCCGCATCTTGTAGGTGCTCACTGTCTTGGCGCTCACGCACAGGCCGGCGGCGATCTCAGTCAACGGCTCGCCCAGCACCAGGCGTCGATAGACCTCCATCTCGCGGTCCGACAAGTGTAGGTGGGGATCCTCGAGATGTTCGTCCTGCAGGCTGTTGGCCAGCTTCTCGGCCATTGCCGGGCTGACGTAGGTGCCGCCCGCAGCGACCTTGCTGATGGCGCTGACCAGTTCCGTGGCGGCGCTTTCCTTGGTCAGGTAGCCCGCCGCCCCAGCCCGGAACGCACGCACCACGTACTGCTCCTCGGCATGCATAGTCAGTACCAGGATACGCAGTGCGGGCTGCTCGACGCGCAACTGCTTGATCAGCTCCAGCCCGCTGCGCCCCGGCATGGAGAGGTCCAGCAAGAGCACGCGGGGCTTGCACTCGCGCGCCATCTGGAGCACGGCGGTGCCATCCACCGCCTCGCCCACCACATCGAAGCCGCCCGCGCGGCTCAGGATATGGCGCAGCCCGTCGCGCACCACGGCGTGATCGTCGGCGATCATCACGGGAATCATGGACTTGCCTCCGCGCTCGCAGTCGTGGTCAATGGGAAACACACGGTCAGGCAGAAGCCTTCGCCAGGCGCTTGCCTGGTCGCCACGGTGCCGCGAAGCAGCCGTGCGCGCTCCCGGATCCCGACCAGCCCAAGCGATACCCGCTCGCCACCGGCAGGTTGCCTGGGGAGATTGCCGCGGCCGTTGTCCCGCACTGTCAGCTCGTAATGTTCCTCCTGGCGAACCAGCTCGATATCGACACGGTCGGCCTGAGCATGCTGCACGACATTGCTGAGCGCCTCCTGCACGATACGGAACACCGCGATGGCCGCCTGCTCGCCGACGTCTTCCTCCTCGGCGGCATGGGTGATGACAGTGATGCCGTAGCGTGCGGAGAATTCCTTCGCCAGCCATTCGATCGCGGGAATCAGGCCAAGCTCGTCCAGCAAGGCCGGGCGTAGGTCCGCGGCGATGCGCCGCACCGAAGCCACGGTTTCGTCAATGACAAGGTGCATGGCTGCAGCTTGGTCCAGTAAGCCGGGCGCGGTTCCAGCGTCCTTGAGGTCGCTGGCGAGAAGAGCAAGGTCCATTTTCAGCGCGCTCAGGCGCTGGCCGAGGTCGTCGTGCAATTCGCGGGCGATACGGCGACGTTCCTCTTCCCGCGAAGCCTCGACCCGGTCGGACAGTTGCTGAAGCTCCTCCCGCGACTGCCGCAAGGCCGTCTCCGCCCGCACCCGCTCCGTCGTGTCCCGCAGGATAACGGTAAACAGCTTGCCGCCGCCCTCCTGCATCTGGGAAATGGAAGCTTCGATGGGAAACTCCGTGCCGTCCTGCCGCAGCGCATGCAGTACCCGCTGCTGGCCCATCTGCCGGTCCGTGACCCCAGTGACGCCGAACCGGCGCACGTGCGTCTCATGGGCCAAGCGGAAACGCGCCGGAATCAGGTCCGCCAGAGGGCGGCCCATCATGTCCGCGGCGGCATAGCCAAACAAATGCTCCGCCATGGGGTTGAACAACACGATTCGCTGGCCTTCGTCCACCGTGATGATCGCTTCCATTGACGAGCGGATGATCCCTGCCAGCCGGGCTTCGCTGCCCTGGGTACGCGCCAGGTTCTCTTCTGCGTCACGCTGCAGCCGCCGCAAGCGCACCAGCAGCAGGGACAGCATCACGGCCACGGCCAGTCCCCAGGCGCCGAGCATCGGCGCGGCCAGGCCCCCAGGCCGTGGGGCAAGCGCGGTGATAAAACACAGCGCCAGCGACATCAACAGCAAGAGCACGGTGCCGCCCACCGCCAGTTCGCCAAGCTTGGCATGAAGCGATGTCTTCGCCGCAGAAGGCAGATTCGGTGAAGGAGGCTCTTTGATCGCCATGGCTGGTCACGGAGTGCTTCTGGATCCTCGGCAAGTCCTGCCGGGGGCCGCCGGAGACTCTCCTGTTAAGGTAGGCTATCCGCGCAAAATGCACACGCAAATTGTGATGCGCCTGTAATTTTGCGAGACGGAAGCATCTGGCGCCATCAGCCGGATAGCCGATGACCCTTGTCAGGCTTTCCTGACAAGGAGGCTCTCTTTCCCGACGACACTCTCAGCCGCCCCTTCTTTCGAGAGGCCCCGCCATTAACCATACTCGGAAGCATGAACCACCCGGCCCGCCCCGACCTCCTGACTGTACTGCTGCTCGAGGACTCTACCCTGATCGGCGCGCGGCAGACCAGGATGTTGAGATCGATCAAAGAGTTGGAACTGCTCGCATTGGCCCGGGATGCGTGCGCGGCCCTGCTGGCAGCACAGATCCTTCTGCCCGATGTCGTCATTCTCAGCCTGAACCGGCACGAAAGATCCTGGCTGAACGTGCTGCAGGACCTGAAGCGGATGCGTCGCCACGTAACGGTGGTCGTACTTAGCAACTGCTCGGTGCCGCCGATGCGTAGTGCCTACCTGCAGGCCGGTGCATCGCTCTTTTTCGACAAGACCACGGAGTGCGACGCGCTGCGCCGCGCCCTGCTCCGCCTGGCAGCGGACAAGAGCGCGGCGACGGGTACGGTCCAGGAGTCCACAGCGGCATAGCCAGCGCGGGGCTCTAGCGCCGCGCTTGGTGCCGGCAGCGAGGGCGAACCACAACAGCGGCCAGTCGGACCGGCTGGGCCCAGGAGACAAAGGAAGCAACCATGTCAGAGTATCTGCAGCGGGCAACACCGGCGGCAATGCCTGTCGCCCCCATCGGTGCTGAAGTCCTTGAGTCCCTGTCCATGTACAGGGACACCGCGCCGCCAGCAGGTGTGACCCGCAAGGCAAATTGCTCCAGCTGCGCAATGCGCGCCATCTGCATGGGTGGCAACCTGAACGACGCGGATCGCACTAGGCTGGATACCGTGATCCATAACTGGCGCATGGTGCGGCGCGGCGAAGCGCTCTACCGTGCCGGCGACGCGTTCCAGAGCATCTATGCCCTGCGTTCCGGATCATTCAAGACGGTGGTGTCCCACCAGAACGGATGCGAGCAGGTGAGCGGCTTCTTCCTCACCGGCGAGACGCTCGGGCTCGACGGCATCTGCACCGAGCGGCACGCCTGCGATGCCATCGCCCTGGAAGACAGCGCGGTATGCGTGATTCCCTTCCATCTGCTCGAAGCACTCTGCCGCGAAATGCGTTCGCTGCAACAGCATGTGCACCGGATGCTAAGCAGCGAAATCGTGCGCGAATCGGGCGTCATGCTCCTGCTCGCCAGCCTGTCCGCGGAGCAGCGCGTGGCGGCATTCCTGCTCAATATCTCGGACCGCCAGCAGGTGCGCGGCTACTCCCGCCGCGAACTCACGCTGCGCATGACGCGCGAAGAGATCGGCAGCTACCTGGGCATGAAGCTCGAGACCGTCAGCCGCACCTTGTCGCGCTTCCAGCGCGACGGCCTCATCGATGTCAAGGGAAAACGCGTGACCCTGATGGATCTTGACGCACTGGACCGGATCTAGGGGCCTGCAGTGGGACTTGCATGGTGCGCTTGAGTAGCACTTGCATTGCCGTCAGCGAGCGGGTATTGGCGGCCATATGCGCGGCGGCGGGCCTGCCGCGGCCCAAGACGTGCGCATGCTCTCCCGCCGACACCGCCGACGCCGCCATGGAAGTGCCATGCTTGGCGAGATCAGAGTCGTCGCTCGGTTCTCGCTCGGCGGACACAGTGCGGGAAACGGCAGCGGCGTCCATCTGGCCGCGGATTCTCTGCTCTCTGCTGTCCAGCACAGTGACCAGGCTGGATATCTGCTCTTTGGTCAAATTGGACATCGCAGGCTCCCGGGCACGGAAAGGTGGATCCTCTCAATGAGCCGATGAGAGCGGGCAAGCGGCTTGCGCCAAGTCAGGTGTCGTGATCCGGATCTTGTCGCCCCCGGCGCCATTGCGGGCAACGCCGGGATCGCCACGAACGGTGGCCTCCGCCCTTGGCTTGGGCGGGCGAAGCCAGTTCGGTTCCGACGCACAGCCGGCGCAAAGCATGGCGGCAAGGCAAGCCGCAAGGCCACGCGAACGCGTGGAGCCGCCACCCCGACCTTCTTCGGACCTCCTCATCGCCTCTCTCCCGTCGCAGGCGCATGGACCCCCGACAACAAGTGTCCGCGGCGTCGCGCGCCGAACCCTCATTCCGCTTCAAGCTTCAATATAGGCGGGTCGCCGCCGGCCAACTTGATCCGCGTCAATCCGAATTCCGGCCACGTGCATAGCATGGGCATATGACCTGGCCCGATCGGGGAGGCAGGCACCTGGGAGGGCCCGGCATGGAACCGGCGGTACTCACGCAAGCGTTGATGCGCCCCACGGCCTACCCACATCCCGTGGGCAAAGTCAGCGTCATCGAGACGCACATCTCGCAAGTGTTCCTGGCCGGCGCCTTTGCCTACAAAGTGCGCAAGCCGGTGCGCCTGGATTTCGTCGACCTCTCCACTCTGGCTGCACGCAAAGCGGATTGCGAAGCCGAACTGGAGTTGAATCGCAGGATGGCGGCGGCGCTCTACCTCGGCCTGGTACCGATTGTGGCGGGCCCTGGCCAGCGGGATGTCCGGGTAGGAGGCACTGGCGAAGCGCTGGAGTATGTGGTGAAGATGCACCGCTTCCGTCAGCGAGATCTGTTCTGCCGCATGGCAGAGTCGGACCGGTTGACCGCATCGCATATCGAGACGCTGGCCCATCGGCTTGCCGCGATCCATCTGGCTGCGCCCGTAGCAGTGGCCAGCAGCGGGCACGGCACGCCAGGACGGATCGTGGCGGTGGCGGAGCAGGCCATCGCGCGCGTTGCCATGCTCGCCTCGGCCACCGATGCAACATCACACCTGGCGGCGCTGCTGCGCGAGCGGGCCGCTTCGCTGCACCCCGCCTTTGAGAAGCGGCTGGAGAGTGGTCATATCAGGGAGTGCCATGGCGACTTGCATCTCGGCAATATCGCCTTGATCGACGGTGTCCCTACGCCTTTCGACTGCCTCGAATTCGATGCAGGGCTGCGCTGGATCGACACGATCAGCGATATCGCTTTTCTCTTCATGGACCTGCTGCATGCCGGCAGGCAAGATCTTGCCTATCGCCTGATCAATACCTACCTGGAGTGTACCGGCGACTATGCCGGCCTGGCTTTATTGCCGTTCTACACGGCCCTGCGCGCCGTGGTGCGCGCCCGCGTGCTGCTTGAGCGGGAGCACCAGCGCAGCGTGGCGGGGTTGAGCAACGCCGCGGAAATGGCGACGATGCAGATGCGCTGCGTCGATTTGCTTGCGCTGGCCAGCGTTACCCTGACGCGGCCTCCGGGCGCGATCGCCATCATGCATGGCCTATCGGGCAGCGGCAAGAGCACCGTTGCCCAGCAGATCGCGGTGGCCGCAGCCATGGTGCGCGTGCGCGCGGACGTTGAGCGCAAACGTCTTCCACATAGGCAAGTCGCTTCACAAGGCGATCTTTACACGGCTGAACACACCGCCCGCGTCTACGGGCGACTACTAGCAATCTGCCGGCTTGGCAGTGCCGCTGGCTTCCCCATGATCGCCGACGCGACCTTCCTTGCACGCGAGCACCGGCTACGGTTTGCGTCGCTGGCCACGCGCCGGGGCGTGGCGTTCTCCATCGTCGACTGTAGTGCCGACCTGGCTACCCTGCGCGAACGCATCGCCGCGCGCGCGCGCCAGGGTGGGGACCCGTCCGACGCCGACCTTCAGGTGCTGGAGTGGCAGCGGCGCGTGCAGGAGCCGTTGGGCAGCGATGAATGGCGCCATGTAGTGCGTATTGGCGACGCCAGATCAACTGGCTGATGCGGATCAAGCTGTGCCATCGACGTAAGATTTGCCAGGTCAGGCTTCCTTGGGCGATAGCCAGGCAGGCCGTTGCGCGGTGTCGGCCCGTGCGCTTGCTGCCTCCACCTGTGCCGCGAAGGCACGCAGCGCCTGCAGCGCTGCCCCGCTGGCCACATTGCTCTGGCGCAGCGCAATGACCGGTGACGGCGCCTCCGAGGCCAGGCGGGCAACTTCCTCTGCCGCATTGAACCCACCTTGCCGGGCCATCACGCAGACCACCGACGTCTTACAGGTCAGTGGCAGCCTGTCACGCAGGAAGCTGCGCATAGGCGCGGCCAAGTGGCCAACCCAGACAGGCGCGACGATGACAATCTGTTGGTACTCGTCCAGTGAAGGGCCAGCGTAGCGGTAACCTACATGCCGCTGCAACAGGACGTCCAGTACACAGCGGGCATCGCCCAGCAAGCCGGCGCGGCTGACCTGGTCGCCGACTTCCGCGATCGGCCAGCCGGTGTGCGCAGCCAGTTCTTCCGCGGCTTGGCGCGACGTCCCGGTGCGTGAGTAATAAACGATCAGGATCTTTTCCATCGATGGCTCCTCAGCTCTCGATCCGCGTTATCCGCGTGCCGACGAGCGACAGGTTGATCATGATGCCGCTGTTGGTCAGCACGAAGCCCACAATGTCACCCCGCACGGTATTACTGTCTATGCTGGCCCCGATGCCCAGGCTCAGGATCGATACCGATCCGTCCACACCCACGGTCCAGCCCTGGCTGGCGCGAAAGCGCTCAAGCGCCTGCTCGGTCAGGAACACCAGCACGACCGCCTTGGATCCCATGCCCGCCTGCACCCCGAGCGATGCGCCTATGAGCCGGTAATAGGCCTTGTCTCCGCCCACGCCGCGCATCATGCCGTCACCCTGCTCCACGCCTGCCACTGCGCCACCGGCCAGCACATCGGGAAAGACCAGCACACCGCTGGACTTGCCCGCCAAGGCCCGCGCGCCAGGATTGCGTGCGTACAAGCGCGCCAGCACGGCTTCGCAGAGTGCATCGAGTTCGTCGGCATCCAGCACGACCTTGTCGGCGGCACCAGCCCACGCGGCCGCAGGCAGGCCTGCGGTGCAGCACAGCACGGCAACTCCGGCGAGCGCCTGGCATGCCAGGCGCCGCTGCTTGGCGGCAGGCGGCAATGTGCGCGTCATGGCCCCACCATCATGCGGGCCACCAGCTGAGTCACGCGCGGTGCGGACCATGCCGTCTCGCGGGCGGCTCGGATCTCGGCCCAGTTGCGCAGCGTGCCGGACAACATGACCTTGCTGGCGTCGTCGCTGACCTGGGCAGCGATGCCCGCGGCACAAATCTGGGGGACCCACTCCAGTTCCTCGCGGCCGTCCTGCCTGAGTTTCGCATCGCTCTTCATCGTGTTCTCCGGTGCGCTTGTGTATCGTGGCGACGCAGTGCCGGCAGTTAATGCGACATCAGTACCGGCACCGTCATGGTGTCCAGCAAAGCCGCGGTGACACCGCCCAGTACCAGCTCGCGCAGGCGGCCGCGCCCGTAGGCGCCCATCACCACCAGATCGGCGCCGAAATCCGCCCCGCGCGAGAGCAAGGTCTCGCCGATGGCGATGTCCGATCCTTCCTGGCAGTGTTCGATGTCTGCGTGGACGCCATGGCTTGCCAGCGCAGCAACAGCATGGCTCGGCGGGCTCGCATCGGGCCGCGCGCGCGCGCCTTGCGCACAAAGCACCTTGGCCTGGCCACCGGCGATCAGGGGCATGGCGTCATGCAAGGCGCGAGCGGCCTCGCGCCCGCCGTCCCACGCCACCATGGCACGTGCGCCGGGCACGGCGAACCGGCCGGCGAATGGAATGACAAGGACCGGCCTCCCCCCATCGAGGATGATGCTTTCCAGGAACTGGGTCGCGACAAAGCTGTCCGGGGCGGCCGGATCGTATTGCCCGGCAACGACAAGGTCGGCCTCGCGCACCTCGCGCAGTGCCATCATCAATGGATCGCCCTCCACTGCGCGCCACTCGATTTCCACCCCAAGGTCCTGCGTTGCGGCCTCGAAGCGGCGGCGCACTGCCTCGCGTGCATCGCTGCGCCGCTGGCGGTCCTCGTCGATATAGGTCGCAGCCCCCTGCATCAAGTAAAACCAGGCAGCATCAGGCATAAAGCCGGCAAACAGCCCGATCAGCCGTGCATGGCGGGCGACGGCGAGCCGGGCAGCGATTTCAAGCCGGTCCAGCGCTCGTGGACTGGTGTCCAGATGGACCATGATGCTGGCGTAATCCATGACATTTCTGCGCGGTTGGGAGGCCTGTATCCAGTCTAGGAAACGCCTGGATAGGGCTATTGACTCAGGTCAAGCCGATGCCCCTTGCTTACTTCGGCTTACGCCGACCTTGCGCCGGCGCTCCCTTCTGCCAACGGCGCGTTGCATGCCGCCTTCTGGACCGTAGCCTTGGCCTTGGCTTCGTCCAGCAGGATCTGTCCACCCTCGAGCAGGCTGGCGCGCAGGTCTGTCAGGTCGACATAGTCCACCTCATACCTGAGATAGCTGTTATCGATCACGTGCGCCACCTGCTCGGAGCCTATCGCAGTCGCCGGGCGAGGCGCCTCCGCCAGCGCCCGATTGGCCAAAGCGCTGCCGTCCACCGCAAACAGTATCTTGCTGTACTTCATGCACCTCCAGCATCAGCGAAATCGGCGGATGGCCGGCACGCACACGCCTGCGCGCCGCCCTTGGATGCATCTAGCGTGTATGCTCGGACGCGCTCGGTGCAGATGCGGATCATGGCATCGGAAACTGTATGGGACGCCCGCCTGGCGCGCGCCATTGACGCGAATCAAGCGGCGGCGGCGGGCGTCGCCTAGCATGAATGCTGGGTGCCTCTGGGGGCGTTCGCGGAGGATGGCAACATGCAAGGTACGATGCGCGCGATGATCTTCGACGGCACCGGGCCAGCCCTGCGCTTGGCGCGCGTCCCCGTGCCGGTTCCCGGCCCCGGCGAAGTGCGCATTGCCGTGAGCACCTGCGGCGTCTGCCGCACCGACCTGCACATTCTCGACGGCGAACTCGCGCACCCTAAGGCGGCGCTGATTCCCGGCCACGAAATCGTTGGCAGGGTGGAGTCCTGCGGCGCAAGCGTGACGGGCCTCGCCCCCGGAGACCGGGTAGGCGTGCCCTGGCTTGGTCGGACCTGCGGGCACTGCGGCTATTGTGCAGCGCATCGCGAAAATCTGTGCGATACGCCGCAGTTCACCGGCTATACGCGCGACGGCGGCTACGCCGAGTATGTGGTGGCCGACAGCCGTTATTGCTTCCCCGTCCCGGAGCACTACGACGACGTGCATGCTGCGCCCTTGCTGTGCGCGGGCCTGATTGGCTACCGCACGCTGTGCATGGCGGGAGACGCCCGTGACGTCCGTTCTATCGGCATCTACGGTTTTGGCGCGGCCGCCCACCTGGTGGCACAGATCGCAGTAGCCCAGCAGCGCGAGATCTTCGCCTTCACACGCCCCGGCGACGACGCCGCCTGCCAGCTCGCCCGCGACACCGGGGCCTGCTGGACCGGTCCGAGCGACCAGCCCGCGCCGCAGCCGCTCGATGCCGCGCTGATCTTCGCGCCGGTGGGTGCGCTGGTGCCGATGGCGCTGCAAGCCGTCGCCAAGGGCGGCACCGTGGTTTGCGGTGGCATCCACATGAGCGATATTCCGGCCTTCCCCTATCGCTTGTTATGGGAGGAGCGGTCGATCGTGTCGGTGGCCAACCTCACGCGCGACGACGGGCTGGAACTGATGCGAATCGCCCGCGCCACGCCGCTGCGCACCACCACGACGGTCTATCCGCTGGAGCAGGCCAATGCCGCACTGGCCGACCTGCGCGCGGGCCGCCTGGCCGGCGCGGCGGTACTGCGCATCGCCTAGCCTGCCTGCTGCCGGTGTCTTGATGCAGGTCAATACGGCATCTGGCCCGCCCCCTATGCTGCAGATGGCGGCGGCGCCCATGCGCGCACACCTCCCTATATCCAGCCAAGAGGCACGAACCATGTATCAGCGAATACTGCTCGCGGTGGACGGCAGTCACTCTTCCGACCTCGCCCTGAGCCAGGCCATCACCGTCGCCAAGGCTACCGGCAGCGAGGTCAAGGTGCTCTTCGTGGCGGACGATAGCGATGTCTTCTTCTCCACTGGCAGCTACGATGCCAACAAGCTCATGGAGAGCATCCTGGCCGTGGGGCGCGATGCGCTGGCAGCCGCCGCCAGGCGCCTGTCGGAAGCGGGTATCGCGCATACGACGAAGATTCTCGAAAAGCCCGTTTCCCCCGGGCAGATATCCACCACCATCGTGGAAGAAGCCGATCGCTGGAGTGCGGATCTCATCGTAATTGGCACGCACGGCCGCCGCGGCTTCCGGCGCCTGATCATGGGCAGCGTTTCCGAAGGCGTGGTGCACAAGAGCAACAAGCCTGTGCTGATGGTCCGCAGCGAGCGCCCTGAATGAGCGCAGAACGCGGATGATAGGCGTCGCGCCGGCGGCGCGCAGCTTGGTGCTAGGCGTGTCGCTGATCCGCCGCGCCGGCACGCCCAGAATCGTGGCGGGCTTGCTGGCCGCATGGGCCTCGAGTTGGCATGCGGGAGTGCTGGCCACGGATGTCGCGCTCTGGTTTTCGCACGGCCACCCCACTGCCGACGCGCGGCAGGCCGCGGATATCCTGGTCGCCGCCGCGGCCGACGGGCTGGAGCCCCGCGACTATGACGCCGACGTCCTGCATCGTGCGCTTGACCAGGCCGCGCAAGGGCCGCCACTGGCACCGGAAGCGGTGGCGCGGCTTGATGGCGATCTGACGGGCGCAATGCTGCGCTACCTGTCCGACCTGCACGGCGGCCGCGTCGAGCCGCGTCAGATCCACGAGAATTTTGCCGCCGCACCGGATGGGCAGTTCGATCCTTCGGCCTACCTGCGCACAGCCGTCGCCAGGCACAGCCTGCCGAGGGCCGTCCAGCAGGCGGCGCCGTCGTTTCCCCTGTATGGCACCCTGCGCGAGGCACTCGCCCGTTACCGGGCGCTGGCAGGTGATCCGGCCTGGCAGGCGCCGCTGCCGCCGCTACCGGGCAAGAAGCTGGCGCATGGCCAGGCCTACGCTGGCGTGCCGGTGCTGACGCAGCGACTGATCGCGCTGGGCGACCTGCCCACGGGCACGCCCGTCCCGGAGCGCTACGAAGGCGCGCTGGTGGAAGGTGTCAAGGCATTCCAGGCCCGCCACGGGCTGGAGGCCGATGGCGCTATCGGGGCCAGCACACTAGCGCAGTTGAATGCCTCGCCCGCCAGCCGCGTGCGGCAGATCGAACTGACGCTGGAGCGCCTGCGCTGGACGCCGCTGCTGGAGAGCCCGCGCATGATCGTGGTCAACGTGCCGGAGTTCGTGCTGCGCGCCTATGAAGTCCACGACGGTAACGTCCAGGTCAAGGTGGAGATGAAGGTCATCGTCGGCAAGGCGCTCGACACGCGGACACCGCTCTTCAAAGAAGACATGCGTTTCATCGAGTTCAGCCCGTACTGGAACGTGCCACCCTCTATTGCGCGTGCGGAGACCTTGCCCAGGCTGCGGCGCGACCCCGGTTATTTCGAGCGGCAGGGCTTCGAATTCGTCGGTGCCGACGGCAAGGCGGTGACCACGCTGTCGGCGGCCAGCCTGGATGCCGTCCAGCGCGGGCAGATGCGCATCCGGCAGCGCCCGGGGCCGATGAATGCGCTTGGGGACATCAAGTTCATCTTCCCCAACAACGACAACATCTACCTGCATCACACGCCCGCGCCCGGGCTGTTCACGCGGGACCGGCGCGACCTGAGCCATGGCTGCATCCGGGTCGAGGAACCGGCGGCCCTGGCCAGCTTTGTGCTGCAGGACATGCCAGGCTGGACTGAAGCGCGCATTCGCGATGCCATGGACAAAGGGCAATCCAGCACGCTGCGCTTGCAGCAGCCGCTGCCTGTGGTGCTCGCGTACGGCACGGTCATCGTCAAGGCCGACGGGCGCGTGTATTTTTTCTCCGATATCTATGGGCTCGACCGAGTGCTGGACGAGGCGCTGCGGCAACGCTCCGCGAACCTGCGGACTTCCTCATGGACTAGTACACGCGCAAGATTGAGCCAATAAGTCAAGGGAGAGTGTTCGATGACCGGACCGCACAGCGACCCTCGCCGCCTTTTCCTGCGCCGCACCGGCGAACTCGCCCTGGCCGGCATGCTGCTGCCGCTACCGGCCCACCCCGCGCTTGCGGCCCTGCCAACGTTGCCGGCTGCCCGCAGCCTCGCCTTCGACCATACCCACACCGGCGAGCGCATTGCCATCGTCTACGCCGTGGGCGAGCAGTTCGTGCCCGAGGCGCTGGCCGCGCTCAACCGGTTCCTGCGCGATCACTATTCCGGCGAAGTCGGTTCGATCGACCCGCAACTGTTCGCGTTGCTCTACAGCCTGAAGCAGACACTATCCTGCGAAGCACCCTTCCAGGTCATCTCAGGCTATCGCAGCCCGGCCACAAACGCGCGCCTACGCAAGACGGGCGCCGGCGGCGTCGCCACCCATAGCCTGCATATGGACGGCAAGGCCATCGATATCCGCCTGCCCGGCGTGCCGCTGGCGGATCTGCGCGATGCCGCCCTGTCGCTGCGCGGTGGCGGTGTGGGATTCTATCCGCAAGAGCAATTCGTGCATGCGGATACGGGGCGCGTGCGGAATTGGTAAGTGTCAAGGTTCTATCGCGTTCGCTTGCGCGCGCCCGGCCCGCCGCAGAGCGGCTTCCAATTTGGTCAGCAGGCGCCTCCACTCTGCCGTCCCCTGCATGCGTGCCTGCTCCGCTGCTCCCCACTGCCGGCTGAAGGTCGCGCTGAGCTTCCGCCTCGCTCGCCTGCAGCCGCGCCGCGGCTCGCAAGATGGCCGACTCGCCGGTCGCCTGCCGAACCGACTGCACCGCATCCGTGGCTCACGCTTCCTGTGGTGCCCTCACAAGCATGACAGGCACCTTGCACTGGTGTGCAAGCCCTTCAGCTACACTGCCCATCAGCAGCCGGGTCACCCCGTGACGTCCGTGGGTGCCGATCACGACGAGCCGAGCGTGGCTGCCTTCCACGACTTGCCGGATCTGATTGGCAATGTCACCGAGCGCCGCGACGTCGTCGACCAGGACGACATGGCAGTGCAGATTGTTGGCTTCGGCCTTCGCCTGTGCCGCCGTCAGCAGTTCCTGCCCCCTCCTGACCAAGCCTACCCGCACCTCTGCCAATTCATATCCACTGTCAATGACGTGAACAATCTCCAGCTCCGCGCCGCAAGCGCCGGCAAGATCGATCGCCTCTTCCAGGGCCTGATCGCTGCAGTGGCTGCCGTCGATCGCCACCGAGATATTCTTGTACATGCGCCATCTCCTTCAGGATTGCTGGATTGTGTTCAGCCTGCGGCCAAGCACGCCCCAACTGCTGGCCAATCAGTCCGACAACAGCACTGGTACTGTCGTCGACTCCAGTAGCGCGCGCGTGACACTGCCCCCCACAAGTTTGCGCATCCGCTATGCGTTCATGGGCACCCATTGCACTAGGATCAGAACAATGATCTGGTCTGCGGCTCGGGTGAGCTACCTTTGGCCGAGATGAGCGCCGCTTACCGTCGCAGACTCAAGGAGACGCGCTTCGACACCATGGCACGCATCCTCCGACTGGATGGTGCTGTAGGCATATCCCGTGAGGGCTAGCTGCGAGCAATACACTAAGCGTATCGACCGTATCAGTGCACGAGATACCTCCGTACTTTGGCCACCGCCCTGAAGAAGCCGCATGAGCCCCAAATTCACTAGAGCTTACCGCGAGGGACAGGTGTCACCGCAAATCTGGCTTTCCGCATTCATCCTAGGATGCGCGGATGACAGGCATCTTGATTTCGCTCAACAACAGGTTAGCCGCATTTTCTGTACCCGCATGGCGATGTGGAACCAATCGACAACGTACTCATCGCGGTCACCAAAGCCGAGTTGGGCAAACCGTACGGTATCCCCGCCGTCCGACAGGAAGGTGACCGGCTGACTGGGTTGCACACCTTCTCGTAGCAGGAAGTTCCACATACGATCGGCCGGTCGGCGCTCCAGCTTGTGCGCGTAGGCAAAACTATTTCCGCCATCCCGATCCCGCAGGGACTTCCCGACGATCACTTCAAACCAGCGTCCTGGCGGCGCCGGTGGCCGGCCCCCCCGAAGGTAGCCGCCGACAATGCCGACCGCGCGGACCGGACTGGGCTCCGGGATCTCGAGCGAGCGGACGTTCGCCGCCACCTCAGCCTGCTGCCGGGCGTCGGCGGCCCGTTCCGCTCCCAACCGGCGACCGAGCGTGGTGACCTGCCGCCGGATCGAGCTGGCTGCCAGCACAAGATCGAGCGGCAATACCTCCTGCAGGACGTTGACAGTCAGACCATACGACATCAACGCGGCAAACTTGACCTCGAGATACTGAAGTTCTGGACTGACCCGCTCAGGCAGATCGCCACCGAAATGTGAGCCGCATGCGCCCAAAGTACGCTTCTGGCGCCAGATGTCGGCACAACTGAATGGCTAGTTTCCGGTTGCGAACTGCCATTCCGATGCGTGATTGGGAATGGTGGAGAAGGGTCGCCTCCTGCCGGCTGGCGCAGGCGCAGCGAACCTCGGGGGCGACTAGGCGCTTGCCGGGGCGAACAGGGGCCCTGTCGATGCCCTTATCCCGATGAGGGGCACCAATCGGGATTCAGTCGCTAACGCCCCAGTAACGCGCACGCCCGGACGATGTCGGGCTGGTCGAAGCTTCGATGAATCGCAAGCGACGCCTCGACCGCCCTATGCGGATTTGTGCGCCCCTGCGAAGTTCGCAGCGTTGTCCATGACAGGGGGCAAAGAACGCCTGAGCCTTCGCAGACGTCCTCGCAAGCTCCGGGTGTTCAGGAACCAGGTCGATGTCCGAGTTATGACTCCATTCCGTCATCGTAGTGGGCGTGCACCCCCTATTCCTTGCCGGTCTCCCGGCGSGCTCAGGACTTGTGCCTGACGCCGACCGCCACCCCAAACATGTGATCCTTGTCTGTACCGAGGTAATAGCCGTTTGTGTAGCCGATCGCGGCGGAACAAATGTTCAATGCCGCATTGCGCGTGTACGCCGATACACATCGGTCCGCCTGGAGAAGCTGTAGTCCGCGATGAACATTCGGCCACGGATGACCGGTTTGGAAGCTGATATGGAATCGGGCCGCAAGGGTCCGGGACAATCAGAGGTGGGAGGCTGCCGAGGTGCTTACTCGACGACGATCCCGCGCTCCTTGATCAGCGTTGACAGCCGCCTGCTCTCGTCAGTCAGCAGGTTTCGGAAAGCTAACTTGTCCAGTGCCACCGGTTCGGCGCCGAGTTGCGCGAACCGTTGCTTGAGCACTGGCGAGGCCAACACCTTCTTTAACGCCGCAGAAAATCGCTCGCTGATGTCGGCCGGGACCTTATTCGGTGACCACACCCCGAACCAGACATCAAGACTCGCATTGCGGATGCCCAGGTCCCCGTATGACGGTGCGTCCGGAAAGAACGGCGACCTGCTCTCGCTCGCCACTGCCAGCAGCTTGACCTTGCCACTTCGGATGTGGGGGAAGCCAATCCCCGGGTCGAATACGACGTCCGTCTGACCGGCCATCACATCCTGCAGCGCAGGGGCGGAGCCTTTGTACGGCACCTGCGTGATCGACGTGCCGATGCTCTGGTTGAATAGCTCGGCGGCGAGATGCGGTGCCGTCCCGGTACCGGCCGACGCGATGGTGATCTTGCTCGGTTGCGACTTCGCCAAAGCGATGAACTGCTTGGCGTCCCTGGCCTCAAGCGTGGGACGGGCGACCAGATACATCTGGGCGCGTCCGATCGCCATGACGGGCGTTAGATCCCGGGACGGGACGAGATTCGACTTGAACAGATATGGGTTGGCCGTCTCAACCGAGGTGGGCGCAATCAGAAACGTGTACCCGTCCGGCGCCGCCCTCACGACTTCGCCGACCGCCAGGTTGCCGCTCGCCCCCGGCTTGTTTTCGACGATCACTGTCTGCCCCAGTGCTTCATTCAGCAACTGTGCAATCGCACGCGCCATCACGTCCGTTCCGCCGCCGGGAGCGAAACCCACCACTAGGCGGATGGGCCGTGCCGGCCACGCCGCACTCTGGCTCGCGGCCGGAAACGCCGCACCAGCCAGCATGGCGGCCCCCAGCGCCAATACGGCGCGGCGTGAACGGAAATGAGAAATGGGGCTGAAGCGGTGGGTCATGGTGGTTGTCTCCTGAATGGTGATTGCGGTCGAAAGCGCCGTCGGTCAAACCATAGACGGACGATTCATGGTTGTAAATAGGGATTCAACGTTGTCCATAGGATAATTTTAGGAAAAGTGATCCCCGGGTTGTTTGCGTAGAAAATTATCCTATGGATAACGATACAACCCTATTTACAAAGAGGAGGCGATGCTCTACCGTTCGATTCATCGGCAGCATCCCGGCCATGATCGGTACGCCGCAACGCAAAAACTACGAGAGACAACGTGCTTGATAAGAGACAGTTCCATATCGGTGGGAAGTGGGTAATGCCCGCACGGCCCCAAGACCTGACGGTGATCGACCCATCCACCGAACAACCCTGCGCGGTGATATCCGTCGGCGATACGATCGATGCCGACCGCGCGGTGCAGGCGGCAAGGCAAGCCTTCGCAGGCTGGTGTCGCACCGAGCCGGGCGAGCGGCTTCGGCTGGTCGAGCGGCTGCTGGAGATCTACGAACGACGCGCCGCGGAAATGGCGCGGATGATCAGCCTGGAGATGGGGGCGCCCGTCGACATGGCGCGGGCCGAACATGTCGGTGCTAGCGCGTATCACATGAGGAACTTCATTACCGCGTTTCGCACGTTCTCGTTCGAACGTTCCATCGGCACGCATGCACCCAACGATCGGATCCTGATGGAGCCGATCGGCGTGGCCGGCCTCATCACACCATGGAACTGGCCCATGAATCAGGTCACGCTGAAGGTGGTGCCCGCACTGCTGGCCGGATGCACCGTCGTGCTGAAACCATCGGAAATCGCGCCGCTCTCTTCGATGCTCTTTGCCGAGTTCATCGAGGAAGCCGGCTTTCCGAGCGGCGTGTTCAATCTCGTGAACGGTGACGGCACGGGGGTCGGCGCGCGCCTGTCGTCGCATCCCTATATCGACATGATCAGCTTCACCGGCTCGACCCGCGCTGGCATCGCCATATCGAAAGCCGCCGCCGAGACACTCAAGCGAGTGGTGCTCGAACTCGGCGGAAAAGGGGCCAACCTCATCTTTGCCGACGCCGATGCGGATGCGGTGAGACGCGGGGTGCTCCATTGCTTCAAGAACACCGGTCAAAGCTGCAACTCCCCTACCCGCATGCTGGTCGAGCGCTCGATCTATGCGCGCGTAGTCGACGAGGCCCGGGAAATCGCCGAGAACTTCGCGGCCGAGGCGGCGCACGCGCCGGGGAAGTTCTTCGGCCCGCTGACCTCGGCGGCGCAATTCAGGAAAGTCCAGGAGATGATCGAGACAGGCACGGCGGAGGGCGCGCGACTTGTTGCAGGCGGCCCCGGGCGTCCCGAAGCGCACGAATGCGGCTACTTCGTGCGGCCGACTGTTTTCGCCGACGTGACCAACCAGATGACCATCGCCCGAGAGGAGATCTTCGGCCCTGTGCTCTCCATTATTCCGTTCGACACCGAGGAAGAGGCGATCGCCATCGCGAACGATACGCCGTATGGGCTGGCCAATTACGTGCAATCGACCGATGACGAACGATGCCGCCGCGTCGCGGGCCGGCTGCGTTCGGGCATGGTGGAGATGAATGGCAGGCCGCGCGCCCCGGGATCTCCTTTCGGCGGCATCAAGGCGTCCGGACGCGCCCGCGAAGGCGGGATCTGGGGCATCGAGGAGTTCCTCGAAGCCAAGGCAGTTTCCGGTTGGACGGATCCTGCCTGCTCGCGCTGACCCCACGCGACCCATCCTCATCGAACCGGAGAACACACAACATGAACGGCGCTGAAAGTCTGGTCACCACACTGCTCGAGTCGGGCATCGATACCTGCTTCGCCAATCCCGGCACCAGCGAAATGCATTTCGTCGCGGCCCTGGATCAAATTCCAGGTATGCGGTGTGTGCTGGGACTGCAGGAGAACGTCGTGACCGGCATGGCCGACGGCTATTTCCGCATGGCCCGSAAGCCCGCRAGCACGCTATTGCATTGCGGACCGGGACTTGCCAACGGGTGGGCGAACCTTCACAACGCTCGCCGCGCGAATAGCGCGGTCGTCAACATCGTGGGAGATCAGGCGACCTATCACCGCCCGTATGATGCGCCCCTCACTGCCGATACGGCCGCGCTCGCGGGCGCCGTATCGGCATGGGTCCGCACGAGCCAGTCCGCAGCCGACGTCGGTCGTGATGCGGCCGCCGCAGTAGCCGCTGCGCGGACCGCGCCCGGGCAGATCGCCTCGCTGATCCTGCCTTCCGATACGTCATGGGATGCGGGCGGCGCTGCCGCGCGCGCATTGCCCGTACCGTCAGCGCCATCGATCGATACGTTTGCCGTCGACAACGCGGCGCGCATTCTGCGCCAGAATAGCAATGACGTGCTGATTCTGCTTGGCGGCGAGTGCGCGCTGCCCGAAGCGCAGGCGCTCGCGTGGCGCATTGCCAGCGCGACGGGCGCGACCCTGAAATATGAGTACGTGATGGGGCGGGTCTCGCGTGGACGAGGCCGTCTGCCGATCGAGCGGGTGCCCTACAACACCGATCAAGCCATCACGATGATGGCATCGTTCCGGCACATCATCCTGGTCAACGCCAGGCCACCAGTCGGATTCTTCGCCTATCCCGGCAAGCCCTCCCTCCAGTATCCGCGCGAAGCCCAGATCCATCATTTGTCGCGCGTCGACCAGCATCCCGAAGCGGCCCTGCTCGCGCTGGCGGAGGCGCTGAACGCGCCAGTGGTCGATATGCCGCCCGCGCAGCCCTGCCCGGAGATCGCTACCGGTGTACCCACGCCGGAAGGGCTGGCCCAGACGATCGCCGCCGTGATGCCGGAGAACGCGATCATATCGGACGAAAGCATTTCGTATGGCCGCAGCTTCTACCGATTCACCCACGCTGCAGCACCACATGACTGGCTCTCACTGACCGGCGGTGCCATTGGCGACGGACTCCCGGTTGCAACCGGCGCGGCGGTGGCCTGTGGGGGCTCGAGACGGGTCATCAGCCTGCAGGCTGACGGCTCGGCGATGTATTCGCTTCAGTCGCTTTGGACGCAGGCACGTGAACGACTCCCCTGCACGACGATTTTGTTGGCCAACCGCAAGTACAACATCCTGATCGGCGAATACGAGAACGTCGGGGCATTACCGGGGCCCACGGCCATGAGCATGCTGGATCTGTCGAATCCCGATCTCGACTGGGTCAGGCTCGCCAACGGCATGGGGGTGGAGGCCGCACGCGCAACGACGCTCGAGCAGTGCGCCGACCTCATGAAGCAGAGCTTCCGCCAGGACGGCCCCTTCCTGATCGAACTGTTGATCTGAGTGAAGGCCGGCACTGCAACATTACCCGAAGCACGACGCGCGCGGCACCGACTGGTAGACGCGGTGCGCGGAAATCTACCCAGATACGGAGACATACGAACGTGAGCAAGATTACCCAAGTCGGYTTTTTAGGCCTTGGCAACATGGGTGCCGCGATGGCAATGCGGCTTATTCATCCCGGGTGCCGACTGCACGTCTACGACCCTAACGCGGAAGCCGTGTCGCGACTTGTGGACGCTGGCGCAGTGGCGCATGCCAGTCCACGTTCGGTGGCGGATGCCGCCGCCATCGTCATGGCCTGCCTGCCAAGCCAGGCGGTATGCGAAGCGGCGATTTTCGGCCAGGACGGCGTGGCGGCCGGCAACGCGCTGCATACGTACATCGAGATGTCGACGATCGGTCCGACTGCGGTGTCCTCCATCGCACAGAGACTTCAGCGTCAGCATATCGCCACGGTGGACGCGCCAGTCAGTGGTGGGCCGTCCGCCGCGCGTGCGGGCACGCTGTCCATCATGCTGGCCGGCGCGAGCCATGACATTGCGCGCGCCATGCCCTCGCTGGATCGCATCGCGAAGACAATTCACAAGCTGGGCGATCAGCCCGGCCAGGCACAGGCGATGAAGCTGGTGAACAACATCATGCTGGCCGCCAACATGGCCGTTGCATCGGAGGCGTTGGCAATGGGCGCCAAAGCAGGCCTGAACGCCGACGCCATGGCCGACGTCATCCGATCCAGCACCGGCCAGAGCGCGGCAGCAGACATACTTGCTCGCTTCGCCCTCCCTGGATCGTTCGACTTCGGGGCACACATGTCGATCCTCGCAAAGGATGTGGAGCTCGCCATCGCAGAGGCCCGCAATCTGCGCATCCCGGCGCGCGTTCTAGAGCAGGCCCGGGGCGTCTGGCAAACGGCAATGGAAGAAGGACGCGGCCAGGACGATTTCACTTCGATCATCAAGAGTGTGGAAGAACGCGCCACCGTGCTGGTACGCGGGGCACCACGGCGGCAACCCGCCAATCAGCAACTTTAACAACGACAACACCCACGGAGCAGACCATGGACTCATCCACCGAACACGTTCATTCCGCCACGTCGATTGCCGACGCCGAAGCGCTTGCGCAAAGGCTTTCCTATGCCACGCCCGAAACGGCGCCACTGGTGCCGGGACGCCGCTCATTCTTCAAGTATCGGGACCTGGGCGTGACGACTGCCACGGATGGCCGCATGCGCGCGCAGATAACTCTTGCAACGGGCGAAATGCAGCAAACCGGGTGGCACTATCACCTCTGCGATTCGCAGTTCATTTATACGCTGCGCGGTTGGGTCGACCTGGTCTTCGAGGACGGCCGCCATATTCGCGTCAGCGCGGGAGAATCGCTCCTGATCCCTGGCGGACTCAAGCACAACGAGTTGGCGATCTCACCAGACCTCGAGCTTCTCGAAGTCTCGATTCCGGCAAAGATGGGAACGGTGGCCTGCGACGCTCCAGCGAACTTCACCTCATCCTTCTGACGGGAGACGACATGACGAAAGGTTACATTTTTGCCGAGGTAGACATCCACCCCCGGCGCGGAGTGGGATGAGTACGCCAGCAAGGTCCAGCCCACGCTGGATTCCTATGGCGGCGTGTTCCTGATTCGGGGAGGCACGCCCCACGTGCTCGAGGGCAACGCCAAAACCGGGACGTTCGTGGTTCTGGAGTTCGAGAGCCCCGAGGACGCCACGGCCTGGTACACCTCCACAGACTATCAGCGCATTTTGCCGCTCCGCCTCCGCAATGCCGATGCGCGCGTCATCTGCTTGCCTGGAGCTGGCTGAATTCCCGTGTCATCGCCCGTGATAAACTCAAAAATCGTTCGCGCACCCTGAATCCGAGGTTCGCCCCCTTCCGAGAGGAGTATCGACGGCTTTGACAGAAGCAAAAAAAACCATCGCAGAACCATCGGCGGTGTCGGCGGACGACCCGCCACCGACTGCTGCCGGCAATAGCGGAGGACGACGCCGGATTCAGTCGGCCGACAAGGCAACGGAGGTTCTTCTTGCGCTTGTCGAGGCGGGTAAGGCGACACCCCTCCGCGATCTGGCGCGCGCCATCGGCATGCCAAACAGCCTCGCGCATCGCTACCTCGCGAGCCTAATGGCAAGCGGTCTCGCGGTACAGGATGAAGTCACCGGTCTCTACGACCTTGGGCCGACGGCGGTACGCATCGGCGCGTCTGCCCTCGCGCGTATTGATCATCTGCGCCTCGCCAGTGAAGCAATGCCACAGCTAGTTTCTATCACGGGATTGCCCGCCCTCCTCTGTGTGCTCGGCGATCGCGGCCCCACTATCGTGCGATGGGAACGCAGCTATGTGCCGTTCATTACTACGTTGTCGGTGGGCTCGACATTCCAATTGACAAATTCGGCAACGGGTCGCGTGCTGCTCGCCTTCACCCCCGATCAGGTCAGAGATGACCTGATCGAGTTGGCCGTTTCGAAGAACCATGAACAGCCGCCAGTGAAGTTGCTTGAGCGTCTTTCGACGATCCGGCGAGTCGGATACGACGAAGCGGAATCGGTTCTCATCCCAGGACTGTCCGCTGTGAGCGCGCCGATTCTCGATGTTCAGAACGAGGCAGTCGCGTGTCTGACGCTAATCGGCGCAAGCCCCGATGTCCGGCGCATCAAGACAAAGGCAATCAAAGCGCTGGTCGACGCAAGCGTGAGCATCTCGCGATCTTGCGGGAGCAACCTGTCGTTCGGCTCGTCATTGGCGGATCCGACAACATAAGCCTGATTTCCTGCATTGCCGCCTGATCGTCTGCCAAAACCTGGCATCCAACTTGCGGGCGACGGTCGCAACACCGAACCGGGCGACCGCTCTTGTCGCGACTTCAGTCAGAACAATTAGACCGGTCGACCGGCGGAGAAGGGTCGTGGCAAGAGACGACCGTTGAGTGTCCGCGGGATGCCATGGTCACAACCCAGTACTTTCACCATCGTGAAAATATTGATTGGGAATCCGGAACTGAGGGCCAGCGCGCCGACGGCTGACTTGAGTTGTTGGCGGCGCAGACAGACATCCGCCCTTCCCCCAATAACGTAGCCACCCAAAACCCGGCCAGAAGGAGAGCTAGTCCGGCCGTGAGGCCTTGGTGAAAAAAATGAGGCACGCCTACCGCAGACGTATATCTGTCCGATCGCTGGTCTGGATCGGCCTGGTCAGCCTGTTGTCTGTGGGGTGTGGTCCGGTACCGAAGGCAAACGATTTACCACCATTGTTGCGCAATGTGACGGCTGGAGGCGGCCATGCGAGTCCGTGCCCGCCCAGCAACAAGACGGAAGTGGAGATGCTGAAGGGATGGGGCGGGAAGCTGGCAATCTCGCCAGAGTTCGACGCTCGGCTGCGAACATTATTCCCGCCTGGGTCACCTGTGGCCGCGCTCGAAAATGCGCTTCGGAATCAGGAGTTTAAGATTGATGGTGTGTGTAGGAGTGACATCTCCATCCATCGTGCGGAGTTCTTCCGCAAGGGAAAGGGTCCATTGCCATACGATGTGTCCGCGCAGGTTTTTTGGAAGGCTGACGAAGAAGGTCACATTGCTTGGACCAAGGGATTCGTCATGTATAGCGGCCTGTAGCTACTCGTAAGCGAATACAGTCGGCAGCCTCTTCGAGGTCATGCCTGTTTCTCCCGCCACCGCGTCGTGCGCTGTCAAGGCGCGTTCGCCGGGCGCTTACGGTCTAACCGCCGCGCCCCCCTCCGCGTAGGAGTCCAGTCCTGCTGCTCCCCCTTCACCCCGCTGCACTGCCAGGCTCCGCTGTTTCGCCGAGGGTGGAGGCTACCGGAACGCCGACGAACTCCCCGCCCTCTTTTTTGTCGCCACTTATGCGCGCCGCGTTGGAGCACGCCGCCAGGCGTAGCGGCTTCATCGACATTTTGGGCCAGGGGCCAGGCATTGATCTAACCTTGCGAACGTTCATCGCCGCATAGGCATCGGAAAGGCACTCCCCTCGCCGTATGCGGCCGGCTGTCCCCGTGCCACGCGCCATCCCGCGATGGGAAAACGCTCAGTTGCCGGCGCCGGCCGGTATTGCCTTAGTCACTTCGCCCAAACGTCGTTCCTTTAATTCTTCCTTAAGGCATACGGCGTTAGCCTTAACTCCATCCTTTGCTGCCCGTTTCCGTGTCGGGTATCCAGTTGGTTGCGTACCGCGACCATGTATCTGGCCAGATGCGACTGCGCACGCCAACCCGCTGACCGAATCGGAGAGCCCTTTATGCCCACCGTACTGCAAGATCCCATGTCCAATTGGCAGAACAAGGTGCCGCAAGTCACCCTCGGTTTTTGGATCATCAAGATTATGTCGACCACCGTTGGCGAGACTGGTGCCGATTACCTCGCTGTCAATGCGGGACTGGGACAGGCGGCCACACGTGCTGGTATGTTCGGTCTGCTGTGCCTTGCTTTGCTCACCCACGTGCGGCAGCGTCGTTACGTTCCATGGCTTTACTGGCTGACGGTAGTGCTGGTCAGCGTAGTAGGCACCCAGATCACCGACGCTCTGACTGACGGCTTAGGCGTGAGCTTATACCTAAGCACCGCGCTTTTCGCCATCCTGCTCGCTGGGGTTTTCCTGCTCTGGTACGGCCGAGAAAGGACGCTATCTATCCAATCCATAGATAGCCCCCAAAGAGAGCTGTTTTACTGGGCTGCGATTCTTTGCACATTTGCACTGGGCACCGCAGCAGGCGACCTCGCCACCGAAGCCCTGGGACTGGGATTCCGACTCGGCTGCGTGGCATTTGGCACGTTGATCGCGCTCACCGTCGCGGCCTTTTACTGTGGCTTAAACACTGTCTTGGCGTTCTGGATCGCTTATATCCTCACGCGTCCCCTGGGCGCTTCGCTCGGTGACATGTTGTCACAGTCGCACGAGTATGGCGGCGTTGGTCTCGGCGCCTTGGTGACAAGCGCGATCTTCCTATCGGTGATCGTTCTGATGGTCGCCATCGCCCAACGGAATGTTAGTCAGCGCGGGCCCGGTAATCCCGCCCCTCGCACCTCGTAATGCATCACGCGAATCCTTTAGGAGTACGACATGAAGCGACACATCATTCACCGCCGACTTGACGCGGCCTTGCTCGCCGCAGCCGTGCTGGCGCCAAGCTACGCAAGTGTTTCCGCGGCCCTCGCCCTCCTCCCTCACATCGCTGTGGCGGCCACTCCTGCGGACACGCCCACGCAATCCAGGCTAGGCGACCTGTCCGCCTTTCGCGTGATCGCTGCAGACGTGGCCTTGCTCGTTGAAAAGGGCAATCTACCCGCGGCAAAGACGAGGATCAAGGACCTAGAGGTTGCGTGGGATAACGCCGAAGCCGGCCTGAAGCCGCGCGCCGCCGCGGACTGGCACGTCGCCGACAAGGCCATCGACCGCGCGCTCGGAGCAGTGCGGTCTACCACACCAAATGCGGTGGAGTGCAAGCAAGCATTGACGGATCTTTTAGGCACGTTTGACCGGCTCGGCGGACGACGTTAAGGTCCGGGACATCGCATGTTATCCACCGGATTGCTCAGTTGGCTCTTCAATGACCAGCAAATTATGTCGATGCTGGCCCAGAACTGGGTCACCGGCGTGCTGTTCGTGGCAGCCATCATCTTCCTGGAGACCGGCTTCGTCATTCTGCCGTTTTTGCCGGGTGATTCATTGCTGTTCGCGACTGGCGCATTCCTCGGCGTCAATGGTTTGTCGCCGCTACCAGCAATGGCAATGATTTGCACCGCAGCCATTGTCGGCGACGGCGTCAACTACCTGATAGGCCGGTCCCCCCTGGGTCAGCATCTGCTGCGCGGTGGCTGGGTTAAGCCGCAATATATTGCAAAGACTCGTGCCTACTTCGATCACTACGGGGGCTCGACCATCACCATCGCGCGCTTCGTGCCGATCGTCCGCAGCGTGGCCCCCTTCCTCGCCGGCCTGACTGGCATGCACCCCCGGCGCTTCGCTGCCTTCAACGTGCTCGGCGCGGTGGTGTGGGGAAGTGGCTTACTGCTTGCCGGCTTCTGGCTGGGCGGCATCGAGTGGGTGCGTTCGCATATGAGTTGGCTGACGATAGCAATTATCGTCGTATCGCTGTTACCGGTGGTGGTGCAGGTCCGAAGGGGATGGGGCCGGGTTGAGGGGTAAATGCTCGGCCGCGCGAAAGTTGGTAAGGGCGGTTATGGGAAGAACATCGGCCAATAGGGATTATTAGCTGGCGGGACATTTGTCCTGCCCTCTGTTGCTGCATGGCCGAAGTTTCCTTCGCGCGGCAAAATGCCTGTAGCCACGGGACATGCGCCCCGCCGGTCCCCCGTCACGCTGAGCACAACATTTGATTGGCATTAATCTTCGTGCTGTTGCGCTCATCTATCCGACGGCGGCGCAGCTTACGGCCATGCCACTTTGCCATTGGCCATGCAGTTGCTATCCCAATCATTCGCTCGGCCAGGTCAACGATTGGATGAACGCGCTCTATCCGCGCTGGGTAGGCGCCCATGGCGTGATGATCGTCTCGCCGGTCTATTGGTATCAGGCCACAAGTCCGCTCAAGCTGATGATTAACCGGCTGGTCTGTGCCGATGGCGGTAACCCCGATCCGAGCAGCACGCATGGCAAAAGCCGGAGCAAGCCAAGGCGCTGGAATTGCGGGGCTGGGACTACCCCAAGCACTTGGCCGGGCGCGTCTACGGTGTGGCGGTACATGGCGACGTGGCCGGAATCGATGGTGTGCGACGCGCATTGTGCGACTGGATGGACTGGATGGGCTTGATAGACGCAGGCATCTGGCGAAACTCGACCGCTATATCGGCTATTGGCGCCCGTACGCCACCAGCCATGCTGACCTCGATCACGACCAGGCGATGCCGCGCGAGGTGGACAATGTGGCCGGCGCGATTGCCGAGGCGGTAAGTCTGCGCCGTGCGGGCAAGCTGGAAGCGCCCGACCGCAAGGTGTTGGCGCCACGGCAGAAGTGATGTGATGGGGCACAGTATGTGAATGCCCCGCCCTGCTGCCTATACGCGCTTTGCGCCCATGGCAATCAAGGCATTCAACTGCGTCAATGCGGCTGGCTTGACCAGATAGTGATCAAAATCCCGCCGTTCGCCGAGGCCTCCTTCCGGCCTCCCGTATCCGCTCAGGGCCACCAGCCGGACATCGGGCAGATTGGGGTTCGCCCGGATCAGCCGTGCCACTTCATTGCCGTCGATATCTGGCAAGCCGATATCAAGCAAGACGACCTCGGGATGAAAGTTATCCACGCATGTCAGGGCACTCGAGCCGTCCCGCGCGACCCGCACCTCGTGGCCGTCCAGGCGAAGTAACGTCGCGATGCTGTCGCCAGCATCGCAGTTATCGTCGACCACGAGTATGCGGCGGGGTAAAACGACCGAAGCCGTCACGGTGTGCAAGGGCTCGGGCGCAGCCGCTGGCGTGCCGTCCGGCAGTGCCGGCAGGCGCACGACAAACCGGCTCCCGACATTCTGCCCGTTGCTGGTGGCCGTCACGGTCCCCCCATGGAGTTCGGTCAGCTTGCGCACGAGGGCCAGCCCGAGGCCGAGTCCTGACGCGCGGCGGTCGGTAGCCGGTTCGGCTTGCACGAAGATCTCGAAAATGCTGGCAAGAAACTCCTTGCGGATGCCGATGCCGTTGTCGGTGATGCTCAGCACCGCATCTTCGCCCTGCCGTTTGATCCTCAGATCGATGACGCCACCGTCCGGGGTGTACTTGATGGCATTGCCAGCCTTGCGATGCAGTCGCAGGTAGAAGGCGAGCGATCCAGATGAGCTCATTTCTTTTTATACACGGCGTCCAGGCGTTGCACCCACCTCGGCACTATGTCAGCGCCTACGCGGCCATGCCCCCGTGGGAGGACTGGGCCGAAACCTGGGCAGACTATCTCCACATCGTCGATACCGTGGACACCGCCGCGGCATGCGGGCTTGCGCTCAAGCCAGCCACAGTCGGAGAGCCTACCCTGACGGACCAGACACCCGTCGAGGATGCCAGCTTTCAAAGTCTGATGAATCGGTGGTTTCCGCTCACCTACGTGCGCAACAGCCTCAACCGAAGCCTGGGCGTGCCGGATGGCTATCCGTTCGCACTGAGCCCTGTCGTGGTGGACAAGCTCCGCTTCGTGCACGAGGTTGTGGCGGCGGGGCCACAGGCAGCATTGCCTAATCCGTAGGGCGCTTATTCCGGCTCGATATTCGTCACCGTTGCCACGCCACTAACCTTCTCAAAGGTTGCACGGACCTTGCTCCCTTCCTTTAGTTGTCGCCGATGAAAAGCCCGGACTGACCCTGAGCCGCCACCCGCTCGCCCTGCCGCGCACGCGCACCGCTCGCTGCGCTCCCATGGAATTATTCATAAATCAGATAGGAAAACCCGGCGCATTCTTGATCCGTTGCGCGGTCACACCGGTGCTGAAGCACTTATCGTCGGTGTCCAGGCTGAGCGCGCCCCAGGGACTGGCATGCAGGGAATCGCCCATTCCGAGGAAGCCACCGTTGGTCAGCACAGCGTATGCGTCCGCCACGCACGTCGAGCAGGATCTCCGAAATTTTGCCAACCTCCGGCCGAGGGAGGAATTTCAAGGCCGGTAATTTTCTATGCAGCCGTGCGCGAGAGGCAGGGCTGCTGGATTCGCCGCGAGGGCTTGGTTCTGGTCGCATCACGGCTGCCGCGCTGCTCCCCGCAGTGACCGACCGGCGATGCCTGGCCAGAGCGCGCTCCACTTGGGGGCAATGATGCATTCATGGCATGAAACATGCGCTGTGTACCTGGCCTGCGCCGCCGACGAGCAGGCGGACGACCACGGGGTACCGCGCGGCGTGTCCGGCGCGCGATGACCTGATGCCGAACGACCGACTTTCAGGAGCACGACTAATGGAAACCCAAGGCAATACCCAATCCTCCGTCCAGAACGATTCGCCGGGTATCGCCGGCAAGTTCGGCACGGCAACCACAAACATCCTGGACGCTGCCAAGGACGCCGGCAAACAGGTCGGTGCGGTCGCACGCAGCGAAGCCTACGGCTTGAAGCGGGAGCTCGACGACCTGATCAGCCGCATTCCCACCCTGTCCGGGGCTGCGCTGGACGAGGCCAAGGAAGAGTTCCTGAGCAAGATGAACGCGACCAGGGATGCCGCAAAGGGCATCTCGGAAAATGTGCGCCAGCAAATCTCCCGGCGAGCCGAGGATACCGCCGCCTATGTTAAGGATCAGCCGCTGCGTTCCATGAGCGTGGCGGTCGGGGTCGGCATTATCCTGGGCCTGTTGATGGCAAACCGGGGTGGCGACCGGGGCTAGGACTGAAGATAGACTGAATCGCGGACCAGGCCCGACCCTCTTGCGCGCCGGCACCTGGTTTCGCTAGGGCGCTCAGTCGCAGCCGCCACCGCCCAGGTGCGGAGGTTGCCTCCGCGCGCCCGTCCTGATTGGCCCGATCAGCAGGACCCAAATTCCAAGCGGCAATTCGGGACCTTCAATGCGTCGAATGGGCAGGAAAGCCTCCGCCCCCTGCACCGCGCGCATTCCCTCACGCACGCTCACGCCGACGAAATACATTAATCATCCCAGGGAACTGCGCCGTGCGTAAGCAGCATTGCGCTCCTGGTCGATCTCATGCAGCGTCCGGTAACGGCGGCCCATTCGCGTGCCAACGCGACCTGCGCGCGTATGCGTTCCAAGTGGTCGAGAATTGGGCATTCATTCTTGACGCAGACTTCGCAACTTATGCTGGAGCTTTCCTCGAATTGCTTGAACAGTTTCTTGGCCGCACGATGGTCGTCTGCCAGGAGGCCGTGAGCTGCACGTTGGTCTGTTGGTACTTTTGCTTTGTCCATGGTCAACTCTTACGTGTCATTTTGGGGAAACGGCATGCGCTTCGCATGCTCGCAGTCAAGAGAGCACACTCTGTTCCCGCGCGCAAAGGACGATTGGGCAAAATTTAAGCCAATGAGCTAGCTACACGCAGCTCCCGCTGTCAGGGGCACCGTCATAGCGATTTTGAGTTGAATGTGACGCGGAGGGTCGGTCTGCAGAGGGTACGATTCTGGGCCCGGAAGCGCGAAAGCACGTTTTTGGCCGAGTTAAGCTCGCCGAGAAAGCTCCGGATCCCGGGCGGAAGCCTGAGAAATCTGCCTGGCAGTTGAAGTGTTCAGATTCCTATTCGCATTTCGCAAATGATCTAGCCGTTATGCCTGAAGACTTCGGTCATTTCCGGTCGCGCAATTTCGACACGATCGCGGCAGCTTTCGGATGTACTTCTCATCGCACATCGGGACGTCACAGCAGCAGCGCGCTCGCCGCGAGATGAGCTACGCGAGCAGATGGGCTACCAACGTGGCGAGCTTGTGCGGCGGCGCACTGAAGCCCCACGACGGATTCGGCCCAATGGTTTCTTTCGATCATACTCATCCGCCGAGAGGTTCCAGATGAAGGCTATCATTCGACAGATCCTTAGCGACGTCGCACGGCTCGACGTGCCCGTCGAAGCGCTTGACGACCAAGCAGATCTTTACGCAGCGGGCCTCTCCTCCCTGGCTACCGTGCACGTGATGCTGGCCATTGAGAATGCATTCAACATCGAGATCCCCGATGCAATGCTTTCCCGCCAACTGTTTCGAAGCGTAAATTCGCTCGCGGCGGCAGCCGAAGAACTCCAGTCTTAGCGGGCGGAATCCGCGTGGAGCCTGGACCATTCCGCTCGGTCGGATACTACCGGCCGCTGCCAGCTCAGCATGAGGCCCATTTCTACTGAGGAAAGGCCCGCATCTCACATGACATGGTTTTAATGGTGAAGACGTGAACGAATTGCCGTTTGAAACAGCTAGCTGTCCACTCTGCCAGACGCTCGCGGAACGCCGGCGCACCTTGGCTGGCTACGTATATCACTGCGCGAGTTGCGGTGGCCCATTTGAGGTCGGCGTCGGCGCACAGGCCCGATCCGAGCGCGACGAGATGCCTCCTCATATCGTCTCCGACATGCGGGACTGTCTCGTGCAGGGCAACCGCCCCCGCGTGGAGTTGGACGCAAATCAAGATCGCCTCATCGTTAAGGCGGAATCCAAATCGCAAAAAAACTAATGTGCGGGGCCGCAGTGCTGTTGCAGGAGGCTTTTCCATAAATTTCTACGGCCCCCTGACACAATTGATCCTGACCCTCACCCCCGCCGACGGACTCACTCGTACCCATCTCCGACAATGCGAGGATCAGCCTGCGACATAACGGCCCGGCCTTAGGCGCGCGCCGACACCGAGCGAAGGTGGTCAGCCAAACGACCAATAGCGATGCTTCGTGCGCTCCATTACCTTCCTATCTGCATTACTTTGCTGGAAGGCCCGCCGCTGCCATCAAGCGCCCGGCGGGAGGTTCAATCGCCCCATCAACACGCCAAGCATCGCCGGGGGCGTTTTCCTGCGAAAGGTGCGCGATACTATTTCTCGACCTCAAGGCCGTCCACGACAGATTGCACGCCCTCCACTGTTCGGACCGCATTCAAGGCCGTCAGCTTTTCGGTGTCGCTTTGCACCTTGCCATTGAGCTGCACGATGCCGTTCTCGGTACTCACCCGCATCCGGCCTGATCGAAGCCCGGAGGCTAGAAGCTGCTCTCTCACCTTCATGGTGATTGCATTGTCGGAAACGTTTGTCGCGGGTGCTGCGATCGGCGCGGACTTCATGATGCCGCCGCCAAACTCACCTTCTGGGGCTCCGACGGGTCTATTATTTATGGCGGGGACGCCCTCCGTTACCGTCGGCAATCTGGGCGCATCTGTCCCGGCGGTTACCTCGCCTGCGGTCGCAAGCAATCCCGCAAGACTAGCGAGACACATCTTCACGATAAGTTTCATCATCGTCTCCTGTAATGCCTCCCAACTCGTTTCATATCGCGCTCGTCCCAACAGCGCTATGGCCTCCCTATAAAGACGGACAATCTCGGGAAGCGGGGAGTTCCGCCAGTGCATGATGCCGATCGAGCCGACAGCCAGAAATGTAGGATTACGCTGACGCCGGAATCCACGAGACCGCCCTACACTCTAGTTGTATGGATAATGGGTGGGCCGTCGGCTTATTGGTGATGCTCAAGTTCCGCGCCAGGCTTATAGGGGGTAAGGAGGACGAACAGATTCACTTTCGCGCCTCGGGCACCTACCCAAAATGTCGCTTGCGAGGTCGCTATAGAGACCAGGTGATCGATGTGACCGCGACGGACTTCTTTCAAGCCCTTTGCCAAATCCGAGAGGTATTAGCGGCGTGTCGCCTGTACCCACAGTGCTACGGGTCTAGTCTAAATGTGTACGCGAAGCGGCGCGTCACGTCGAACGGTTTTCGCTCCTTCAGGATATTAGGAAGATGCAACAATTGGGACAACTCTCGGGTTCAGAATCGGGACGACTGATCTGCGACCTTTTAGCGAAACTCAGCCCTGCCAGGCCTAGCTTTCCGATCCGTCCATTTTTTTGGCGTCAATTCACATCTGCCGGCTTTTTGTTGCCCGCGACCTAGCGCCCGATGACCACCTGGAAGACCACGCCGGTCGGAACGGCGACCAGTAGGTAATCCCCGCCAACCCCCACCCACTGGTATCCGCGCGGCGGAGGCGATAGCCGATAGGCGCGCCAGTCATCGACCACGTACTGACGGTGACGGTATTCCGACGGGATCCTTTCACCCTTTTGCCAATGGCCAGGGCCCGGGCGATCAGCGCGACGGTCAGGGCCGTACCCTCTGTCCATCTGCCCCCTGCCCCTGTCACCTTCCCAACCTATGTCACCTTGCCGGCCGTGGTCACCGTCCCGACCGCGATCGTTGTAGCCGTGCTGGTTATCGTGATTTTGACCCTGATCGTGACCCATGGGGGGCCTTCCGCGATCATCTCCACCAGGACCCCTATCCTGGGCATAGGCGGCAATCGAAATGACAGTGCACGCCGCTAGCGCCAGGCTGGCGAACATCTTGATCTTCCGCATCTCGATCTCCAGAGGCTATGTAATTGAGGACCCTACCATTCAGTCTATTCCGGGCTCCGGAGGCTACTCGTAACGAAATCGTAATGCGTATTCATCACATGGCCTCGCGCACTCGCTAGCGAGGCGCTAGTATCGYTGCCCGCCCTGCCACCGGTCTCTGTCGCTACCGTCGTCCCGGTGATCGCTCCGGTCGCGATTGCCGTGGTCCCGGTCGTGGTCCCCTCGGCCATCTCCGCCGTAGTACCCGCCACCGCCCCGGTGCTCATCTCCATAGGGCGCCACAACGCAGCCACTGAGCAATGCAATGGAAGCGGCAAGCAACACAAGGATGAGCTTCATAAGGTTCTCCTATTCAACTTCGTTCTTTCTTCAGGGTACGCATTGGATTGCCGGTTGAATGTAGGAAATGGGCTCTCCCACAACGAGGATTCCTCCTACAACGAGCCATGACGACAACCTGAGCCTGCGCGAGATTGAGGAGCTGCTGTTCGAGCGCGGTGTGATCGTCAGCTACGAGACGATCCGCCGCTGATGCGACAAGTTTGGCGCGGCCTTTGCGCATCGCGCCAAGGCTGCGCGCCGCAAACCAGGCAGCACGTGGCAACTGGATGAGATGCTCGCGACGTTGCGTGGCGAGCCCTACGTGCTGTGGCGGGCCGTCGATGAATATGGTGCCGAACTCGACATCCTGCTGCAGAAGCGGCGCGACAAGGCCGCCGCCCGACGCTTCTTTCAGCGCGTGCTGCGTTCCTGCCCGGCGCCACGCAAGATCGTCACCGATCAACTGCGCGGCTACCCAGCCGCAAAGGCCGAAATCTCGGAGCTGGCCAGCGTCAAGCACGTGTTCGTGAAGGCCCCCGCCCGCGTGAACAATCGCGCCGAGAACAGTCATCAGCTGACCCGCGAACGGGAGCGGCGCATGCGCGGATTCCGCGACCCAAGGCGCACGCAGGCCTTCCTGCCGAACTTCGGCCTGATCTGGCAGCATTTCGCTCTCAAGCGTCATTTGCTGCGCGCTTCGCTTTATCGCAAACTCCTCAACTGCACACCGCCGAGATGAGTACGGGTCAACGCCCCGCCTATTGAAAACCCGGCTTCAGGCCGCTTGCGCCAGCGCCTTGTACCCTGCAACTCTTCAACATAGCCGCGGGTGCTTTCCATCTTGCGCCTGCCGAGAACTCAGCCCACAGCGGTCTCTAGCGCAGCTTCGTATTGCCCCAGGCAAGCCATGCCATTCATCCGTGAGCGCTGCAGTAGCGTCCGTTGAGGCAAGCCATGCCATTCATCCGTGAGCGCTGCAGTAGCGTCCGTTGCGCTCG